>CAZVXU010000220.1:0-4246 GCA_964631585.1 uncultured Spirochaetaceae bacterium
GGTGCGTGGAAACGGCAAAATCATCCAGGAGCTCGAGACCGCTTTCCGCGGCGCCGGGTGGACCGTCATCAAGGTGATCTGGGGCGGCGATTGGGATCCGCTCCTGGCGCAGGATTCCGACGGGGAGCTGGCCCAGCGCATGAACGAGGTCGTCGACGGCCAGTATCAGAAGTACACCGTCGCCGGAGGCGAATTCATCCGGAAGGACTTCTTCGGCGCGAACGAACGGCTCAAAGCGCTTGTGGAGCACTACTCCGACGAGCAGCTCGAGAAGATGCGCCGCGGCGGCCACGACCCGGTGAAGGTCTACAACGCGTACCTCCAGGCGGTCAACAACACCGGCACGCCGACGGTCATTCTCGCGCAAACCGTCAAAGGATACGGCCTCGGCGAGGCAGGCGAGGGGCGAAACGTTACCCATCAACAGAAAAAGCTCAACGAGGATGAGCTGCGCACCTTCCGAAGCCGCTTCAACATTCCCCTCTCCGACGATGACCTCCCCGCCGCGCCCTTTTACCGGCCGCCGGAGGACTCCGAGGAGATGCAGTACCTGCAGAAGCAGCGCGAAAAGCTCGGCGGCTACCTCCCGAAGCGCTCGGCGAACGCCGAACCGCTGTCGATGCCGGCGGACAAGATCTTCAGCGAGTTTTACCAGGGCGCGGGGGATCGGGAGGTCGCGACGACCATGGTCATCGTACAGATCCTCTCCAAGCTGCTGAAGGACGAGCACGTCGGAAAGAACATCGTTCCCATCGTTCCGGATGAGTCACGCACCTTCGGCATGGAGGCTCTCTTCCGCCAGATCGGGATCTACTCCCACGTTGGCCAGCTCTACGACCCGGTCGACCGCGAGAGCCTCATGTACTACAAGGAGGCCACCGACGGCCAGATGCTCGAGGAAGGCATCACCGAGGCGGGCTCGATGAGCTCCTTCATCGCCGCCGGCACCGCGCATGCCACCCACGGCATCAACATGATCCCCTTCTTCATCTACTACTCCATGTTCGGCTTCCAGCGGGTCGGGGACTTCATCTGGGCCGCCGGCGACATCCGCGCCCGTGGCTTCATGGTCGGCGCCACATCCGGCCGCACGACGCTTCCGGGTGAGGGGCTGCAGCACCAGGACGGCAACAGCCACGTGCTCGCCCTGACGGTACCGACCGTAAAGGCCTATGACCCGACATTTGCCTACGAAGTAGCGGTCATCATGAAAGAGGGAATCCGCCGCATGTTCGTGGAGCAGGAAGACCTCATCTTCTACATCACGGTGATGAACGCCACCTACCAGATGCCTCCCATGCCCGAGGGCGTGGAGGACGGTATCCTCAAGGGTATGTACCGCTACATCAAGTCCGACAAAAAGGACACCGCCGACGTGCACCTGCTCGGAAGCGGCGCCATCCTCACGCAGTCGGTGAAGGCGCGGCGCATCCTCGAGAAGGAGTTCGACCTGGCCGTCGACGTGTGGAGCGTTCCGAGCTGGAAGGAGCTCTACGTGGACGGTACGCAGACCGACCGCGAGAACCTGCTCAACCCCGCCGGCAAGCAGAAGAAATCCTACATCGAGGAGTGCTTCGACGGGGTGACCGCACCGGTGGTCGCGGCAAGCGATTACCTGAAGACGCTGCCGCTTCAGATCAGCAAGTGGTTTCCGAGCCGCTTCACCGCCCTCGGCACCGACGGCTACGGCAGAAGCGATAACCGTGGGGCGCTGCGGGACTACTTCGAGGTGGACACCCGCCACATCGCCTATGCGGCACTCGGCTCGCTGTACAAAGAGAAGAAAATCGACAAGAAGACGCTCTCCAAGGGCGCCGAGCGGCTCAACATCGACCCCGAGAAGATCAACCCGATCGATCTCTAGGCGAGAGAGCGCAGAGGAAAGGAAACGGTCATGGTAAAGGAAATACAACTTCCGGAAATCTCGGAAACCGTGGAATCGGGGAGCGTCATGAGCCTTCTCGTCTCCGTGGGAGACGTCATCAAAGAGGGCGATTCACTGCTCGAGATCGAAACCGACAAGGCCGCCGTCGAGGTCCCCTCCCCGGCCGGCGGAAAGATCACCGAGATTATGATCTCGGAGGGCGAGGACGTCGCCATCGGTCAGACCATCATGAAGGTGGAGACCGAAGCCGGCGCGGAAGGCGGAGGCGAAAAAGCCGGCGGGGGCGAAGAAGCCGCGCCCGAGGCTCCCGCGGAGGAAGAGGCGGCAGAGGAGGAGCCGCCGGGCGCCCCAGCGGCCGACAAGCAGGCCGAGAAACAGGCCGAAGAGCCGAAAGCCACTCCCGCCGCCGAGAAGCCGGCTCCGAAGGCACCCGAGCGCCCCGAAGGCGTTCCCGTCCCCGCAGCTCCGTCGACCCGTCGGCTCGCCCGGGAGATCGGCGTGGACATTCAGCAGGTCGCGGGTTCCGGCCCCGGTGGCCGCATCACCGTAGAGGACGTAAAGGCCCACGCCAAGCAGCGCCTGCAGGGCGGCGGTGGCGCGGCGGCACCGGCCGCCGCCGGCGGGATGCCCCAGCCGGCACCGCTCCCCGACTTCTCGCGCTTCGGCGAGACTACGCGCGAGCCCATGAGCCAGGTCCGAAAGATCACGGCCGATAACACTACCCGGTCGTGGCAAACCATTCCCCACGTGACACAATTCGACAATGCGGATGTGACCGCACTCGAGGAATTCCGTCAGAAATTCGGAAAGCGCGTGGAAAAGGCCGGCGGGAAGCTCACCGTGACGGCAATGCTCCTCAAAATCGTGGCTCGGGCCCTCGAAACCTTCCCGCGCTTCAACGCGAGCCTCGACTCCCAGACGAAGGAAATCGTCTACAAGCACTACGTCAACGTAGGCGTCGCGGTGGACACCGACCGGGGCCTTCTCGTGCCGGTCGTCAAGGATGTAGACAAGAAATCCATCACCGATCTCGCTCTCGAGCTGGCCGATGTGGCCGGCCGTGCACGCAGTAAGAAGATAAAGCCCGACGAGATGGAGGGAGGCAACTTCACGATCTCGAATCTTGGAGGGGTCGGCGGAACCGCATTTACGCCGGTGGTACTGCCGCCGCAGGTTGCCATCCTCGGCGTTGCCCGCTCCTCCTGGCAGCCGGTCTACAACGGCGAGGGGTTCGAGCCGCGGCTCATCCTGCCGCTATCGCTCTCCTACGACCACCGCATCATAGACGGGGCCGACGGCGCGCGCTTTCTGCGGTGGATCTGTGATGTGATGGAGAACCCGCTCTACGCCGACCTCGGAGGGAGTGCAAAATGAGCAAGCAAACGCAGACTCTCGTCATCGGCGCCGGCCCCGGCGGCTATGCCGCCGCGTTTCTCGCAGCGGACCTCGGGCAGAAGGTAATCATGGTGGACCCGTTGGATAATCCCGGCGGCGTGTGCCTGCACTGGGGATGCATTCCTACGAAGGCACTGCTCCACGTCACAAAGGTGATGAGTGAGGCCGAGGAGGCAAAGAACTGGGGCGTGACCTTCTCCAAGCCGAAGGTGGACGTGGACGGCGTTCGCGCATTCAAAGACAAGGTCGTCAAGCAGCTCGTAGGCGGGACCAGCCAGCTCGCCAAGCAGCGCAAGGTGGAGCATCTCAAGGGGAAGGCACGCTTCACCGACGCCAATACCGTCGAGGTGGCCCTGAACGACGGCAAAACGGAGACCGTGTCCTTTGAGAACGCCATCGTCGCAACCGGCGCGACCTCGGCGAAGCTGCCGACGGTCAACATCGAGTCCAATCGCGTGCTCTACGCGAAAAGCGCACTCGAGCTCGAGAACATCCCGAAGACCCTCCTCGTCATCGGCGGCGGCTACATCGGGGTAGAGCTCGGCACCGTGTTCTCGAAATTCGGTTCCGAGGTCTCGGTGGTGGAAATGCTCCCGGACATCATGGCTACCTCCGACCCCGACCTCCGGAAGGTCTGGGAGAAGGGTAATAAGAAGACCTTCAAGGAAGTGCTGACGAACACGAAGGTGTCGGGCGCGAAGGAAACCAAAAACGGAATCGAGGTCACCTTCGAGGGCGCCAACGACAAGGGAACGAGCAAGACCGAGACCTACGAAAAGGTCCTCGTGAGTGTCGGCAATACGCCGAACAGCAAGGATGTAGGCCTCGAGGCCGCGGGCGTGAAAACCGATGAGCGCGGCTACATTCCCGTCGACGAGCAGCGCCGCACCAACGTGGACCATATCTACGCCATCGGCGGATCGGAAGAGCGTCGTGTAGGGAAAGAGTGTAGATCTCGGTGGTCGC
>CAZVXU010000221.1:0-2005 GCA_964631585.1 uncultured Spirochaetaceae bacterium
AGGGTCTCCGAGAGGTGGTGTTCGAGGTTGCAGGAGTCGGCGTCGGCGGTCTCCGGATCAATGCCGAGGACGTTTACGAAGAAATCGTGGAGAACTGCGTAGCGCCTGTGGAGGTCCTCGGCAATCGAGCGGCCTGAATCGGTTACCGTTACCACGTCATAGGGGGCGTAATTGACGTAGCCGCCGGCGGCGAGGGTGCGAAGGGCGGAGGTGACCGAGGCCTTCTTCACGTCGAGCGCCCCGGCAATGTCGGTGACACGCGCGGCGCCTTTGCATGATTGGATCTCGTACACCGTCTTGAGATACATCTGCATTGTTTCCGAAAGTACGGTCAATGTGTTTTGCGTTTCCACGATAAGTAAGGATAGCGACGGAGCTCCCATCTTGTCAAATGCTTCTGACATTCGCCGAATCCATTGACAGTGTTGTACAGTGCCTATAGCGTTACAAAACGCTAACAAAACCCGACTGAATCGGCTGTATTTCTCCATTGACGGGACACGCAAAGTAGGCTAAGCTTTTTGAGAAAATCACCTAAAGTCGAAGAATCGCGGAACGGCAAAATACGCTTTGCCGGACAACCGGGGTGTTGCGCGTTCCGTCGGCGAACCACCGTGCGGTGTGTCGAGTAAGCCGAGTCGCCCCCCCGTGCGGGTTCGCGGAAATTCATCAATACGACGAAAGCAGAGAGTGAGATCATGTCATTACTGACCTTCAAGAAGGGTGTGCACCCGCCTTCGAGCAAAGAAGCCACGGCGGCGAAGCCCATCGAGCGCGCGCCACTCCCCGATACGATTCTCGTGCCCCTGTCGCAGCACCTCGGCGCGCCGTCCAAGCCGGTGAAGAGCCGGGGCGACGAGGTGACCGTCGGCGAGCGGCTGTCGGAGCCCTCGAGCAAGATTTCCGCCGGCATACACTCCCCGGTGGCCGGCAAGATCAAGAAACTCGTGGACAAGCCCCTTCCCGGCGGGAAGATGGCCCAGTACATGGAGATTACCGTCGACCACGAGGCAACCGAGGCGCACGAGTTCGAGCGACAGGACATCGACCTGTCCACCCTCGACCGCAAAGCGGTAACCACACGGATGCGGGAGGCGGGCATCGTCGGGATGGGCGGAGCCACCTTCCCCACCGACGTCAAGTTCTCCCCGCCGCCGACCGCAACCGTCGACACGCTCATCATCAACGGCGTGGAGTGCGAGCCTTACCTCACGTGTGACCATCGCCTGATGCTCGAGAACACCAGGGAGCTCCTCGAGGGCTGCCGGGCGCTCAACGCGGCTTACGGCTTCGAGGCGATCTACATCGGCATCGAGTCCAACAAGCCGGACGCGGTCGAGGCCTTCGAGAAAGAGGCCGCGTCCTTCGCGGACCTGCCTCTGCGCGTGGTGCCGCTTGCGGTAAAGTATCCCCAGGGCGCGGAGAAGATGCTCATAAAGGCGCTTACCGGTCGCACCGTACCCATGGGCGGGCTGCCCCTCGAGGTCGGGGTCATCGTCTCAAACGTGCAGACGATCTACGCCACCTACGAGGCTATCTTCTACAACAAGCCGCTCATCGAGCGGGTCGTAACCCTCTCCGGCGCGGGCATCAACAGCCCCAAGAACGTGCGGGCGGCCGTCGGCACCCCCCTCGAGCATCTCGTTGAGTTCTGCGACGGCATCTCCGAGGACGTGGACAAGGTAGTTGTGGGCGGTCCGATGACCGGCGCGGCTCTGCCGACCCTCGATTACTCGGTGGCCAAGGGAACCTCAGGCTTCCTCTTTTTCACCGCCGCCGACTACACGCCGGAGGGACCGTGCATCCGCTGCGGCCGATGCGTGTCCGCCTGCCCGATGAATCTCATGCCGCTGAAACTCGCCGCCTATGCAAAGGCGGAGAAGTTCGAAGATGCGAAAGCGCTCGATGTGAACGCCTGTTTCGAATGCGGCTCCTGCGCCTTCGGCTGCCCGGCGAAGATCGACATCGTGGCATGGATCCGCTACGCGAAAAACTACATTCGCGT
>CAZVXU010000221.1:2105-4245 GCA_964631585.1 uncultured Spirochaetaceae bacterium
AAGGAAGTATTCGGCGGGCTCGGAGCCAATATCTTCAACCCGGCGCTCGTGGGCCGCGCATTCCTCTCGGCCTCGTATCCGGTGCAGATCACCAACTACACCGACCCGCGACCGGTCTTCTCGTTCCTGACCTCGGGCACCGACGCTGCCACCTCGGCCACTCCGCTCTCGGCGGCACGATTCGAGGGAGTCCGCGTGGATAATCTCGACCTCTTCTTTGGGCAGATCGGCGGCAGCATCGGCGAGACGAGCACCCTGTTCCTGCTGATCGGCGGGATCGCGCTTCTGGCGATGCGTCTCATCAACTGGCAACTGGTTGTCTCCTACCTCGGTACGGTGTTCGCGCTCGGCGGGATATTCTATCTCATCGACCCCGGCACCTACCCGGATCCCGTCTTCCACCTGCTCTCCGGCAGCCTCATGATCGCGGCCTTCTACATGGCAACCGACATGGTCACCTCGCCCATCACCAAGGTCGGGCAGGCGATCTTCGGCGTGGGCGCGGGCATCATCGTCATCGTCATCAGGCTCTTCGGCGGCTTCCCCGAGGGCGTTATGTATTCGATACTGCTGATGAACGCCGTTACGCCCATCATCAACCGCTACACCAACACGACCACCTTCGGCTCGGTAGAGGCACAGCAAGGAGAGTCGGCATGAAGAAGATGATTCTGGTACTCGGCCTGGTCACGCTGATCTCCGGCGTGGTGCTGGCCGGCATATACACAGGCCTCATCCCGCGGATCGAGGCCAACCAGCAGGCGGCGCTCGAGCGCTCGCTCTCCGCACTCTTCGAGGGCGCGGAGGAACCGCAGTTCGAGACCCTCGACACCGAGGGGCCGACCACCTACCGCGCGGAGTCCTCCGCCGGTGATCTCCTCGGCTACGCGGTGCGGGTGAGCGCCACCGGCTACGGCGGAGAGATTCGGCTTCTCGTCGGCATCAATCCGGATCTCTCCTCCATCGCCGGCCTGGAGGTCGTGCAACAGGTCGAGACGCCCGGTCTCGGTGCCCGGATTACCGAGGAAGATTTCCGCGCCCAGTTCGAGGGCATCGATCCGACGGAGACCGTCACCTACGTCAAGAACGAGGAACCGCAACCCGGGGAAAACGAGGTTCAGGCAATATCCGGCGCGACGATTTCAAGCGAGGCCGTGGTCGATGGCGTCAACGCCGACGTCGGCCGCGCCGTGGAGACACTCCGCGAACAGGCAGGTCAGTCATGAGTAGCAGTCCAAGCATCGTGTCCCATTTCGGAAAGGGACTCGTCGACAATAATCCGGTATTCGTGCAGGTGCTCGGCATGTGCCCGACCCTCGCGGTCACCACCTCGGTCGTGAACGGCGTCGGCATGGGCCTTGCGACGACCTTTGTCGTCGTCTCTGCGGCCACGATCGCCTCCATCATCAACAGGATCGTTCCCGGTCAGGTGCGCATCCCGGTCTACGCGGTCATCATCGCCACCTTCGTGACCATCGCCGACCTCGTGCTCAAGGCCTTCTTCCCGCCCCTCTCGGAGGCGCTGGGCCCCTACGTGCCGCTGATCGTGGTCAACTGTATGATCATGGGCCGCATCGAGGCCTTCGCCAGCCGAAACACCGTGGCACCCTCCATTGCCGACGCACTCGGCATGGGAGCCGGCTTCACTGCCGCCCTCATGGTGCTCGGTGGCGTGCGCGAGATCCTCGGAAGCGGCGAGCTCTTCGGCGCATCGCTCTTCGGCCCCGGCTACACACCGATGCTCATCATGATTCTACCGGCGGGCGCATTCATTGCGCTCGGCCTGCTCATGGCGGTATTCAATCACCTGCAGGCACGCGGTTCTCTTATTCTGAGGAAGGTGGCGTAGCATGGAGTACATTGCAGTTCTTCTGGTAGCAGTCCTTGTAAACAATTTCGTACTCTACTACTTCGTCGGTATCTGCCCCTTTATCGGGGTGTCCAAGAAGATCGATGCATCGCTCTCCATGGGCATCGCGGTGACCTTCGTCATGACGCTCACCGCGACGGCGACGTGGCTCATCAACAATCTGGTCCTGATTCGGTTCGGGCTCCCGTTCCTCGAGTACGTCTCCTACATTCTCGTCATCGCCTCTCTCGTGCAGTTCGTGGAGATGTTCATCAAGAAGACCCTGCCGGC
>CAZVXU010000222.1:0-2826 GCA_964631585.1 uncultured Spirochaetaceae bacterium
CCCTCAGGGTTGGAGCGGGAGGAGCGAAACCAGGCGTGCTTGTCCGAGGTATGGTTCACCACGAGGTCCATGACGATGCGGATGCCCCGGCCATGGGCCGCACGGATGAGCTCGGTCATGTCCTCCATCGTCCCGAACTCGTCCATTATTTCACGGTAGTCACTGATGTCGTAACCGTTATCCGCATTCGGTGACTGATACACCGGCGAAATCCACAGAAGGTCGATGCCGAGCTCGCCGAGGTAATCGAGTTTTTCGGTAATGCCGGCGATATCGCCGATTCCGTCTCCATTAGAGTCCCTGAAACTCCGCGGATAAATCTGATAGGCGGTGGCTTCCTTCCACCAGCTGGGTGTGCGATAGCTCATAGATTGTGCCTTAGCGTCGCAGGCGCCGTCCAAAGCGTCAAGGCACCCCGTTGGTTGCCGATTATAGAAAACAGGGAGCAAGGCATGAAGAGGAAGCTCATGAAGTGCCCACGCGTCGGCGGGGTCACACGCACCGCAGTTGTGGCGTTGGTCATCGGGCTTGTGCTCGGCGCCCCCATCTGGTCCCAGGGCCGCACACGGACGCCGCTGCACTGGGCCGCCCAACACGGACACACCGAGGTCGTGCGGACACTCATCGATAACGGCACAGACGTGAACGCACGGGACGTTTTTGGCCGAACACCACTACACCTCGCGGTAAGTCACCCGGCGATCATCGCGCTGCTTCTCGAGGCGGGGGCGAATGTAAACGCCCGCGATTCGCTCTCCAACACGCCGCTGCACCGTGCCGTGCCGTCAATCGAGAGTGTGGATGCCCTCATCCGTGCGGGCGCGGACGTGCGAGCGGAGAACACCAGCGGTAACACGCCGCTCGACATCGCGATGCGCTACGGGAACTCTCGCCGCAGCGTTGCAATCGTACAACAGTTGGTGGAGGCCGGCGCCGGGGTTCGTTAGGCGGAGGTAGACGATCGCAGCCGACGACTAAACGGGGCGACACCGGGCGCGGATCGTGTCCAGCATCTGCAGGGCGTGGTCACGGGAGTTCTCGATGGTGGCCTGTTCGCGCCCGACCCGGAGCGCCACCGTCCCGCACAGGAAGATGCCGGGGCTCCTCGTCTCGAGCGTGGCGTGCGAGAAAAGGGGCCGGGCGGTTTGCTTGTGGAAGCGGACTCCCGACCTTCGCAGGAGGCGGTAGTCAGGGCCATATCCCGTCAGTAGAAAGACCACGTTCGCCGGCTCGACCCGCGAGCCCCCGTCTGCATCGCGAAGCACCACGCCCTGCGGGATGATCTCGAGCGGCACCCTGCGGTATTGCACGCTGATCCTGCCGGCGCGGATCTGGGCGTCCAGACGCGGAAGAAGCCAGGGCTTGATCTTCGATCGCGGCAGTCGGGATTTGCGGTAGACGAGGACCGCCTCCGCACCGGCCTCAGCGATATTCACCGCCGCCTCGACCGCGGAGTTTCGCCCGCCGACGACCACCATGCGTGCCCCCGGACTCACGACCTCGCTTTTAAAATAGTGATGTACGTGCGGGAGGTCCTCACCGGGAATGCCGAGAACGTTCGGAAAGAAGTAGCCGCCGCTCGCCACAACCACGCTGCAGGCTTCGGCGATACGTCGCGCGCCGTCGGGACCGCGAAGCTCCACGCGATATCTGCCCCAGGCCGCCTCAGCGGAGACGGCCACCGAGCCCGTCTCCACGCGAAACCCGGCAGTTTCGGTGCTCTCCTCGAGATAGGCGATGTAATCCTCCCGTGTTGGAGAGGCGTCCGGATCGGGGCCGAAGGGAAAGCCGGGGAGGGCGAGGCTATCGCGGGTGGAGAACAGGCGCACCCCGGTAGGAAACCGCCGGATCGTCTGCGCAAGCTCTCCCTCTTCGACGTGCAGGACATCGAGGCCTGCCTGCCGGAAGTGTACGGCGGCGGCGAGGCCGGCAGGGCCCGCGCCAACGAGAAGGACGTCATGGGTGGCATGGTTTTCGGCGACCGGTCCGCGAGTCTTCCGATCGACATGTTCCGTGTGGCTCATAGATGCCGACAGTGTCGCCATAGGGCGTTTCGAGGTCAAGCTGGAGGGCGCGTAGGGAGCGAGCGGTGGACAAGATATGGTGCGATCTCTAGAGTATTTTCTGAAGCATGTTCTTTTACGGAGGCGACCGCTTGGAAATACTGCCTGGACGAGCCTATCCCCTGGGTGCGACCTACGACGGAACCGGGACGAACTTTTCGCTGTACTCCGAAATAGCCGAGGGCGTACGCCTGTGCCTCTTCGACGACACGGGGCGGGAGACGCAGATCGAGCTGCCCGAAGTAACCGGCCACAGGTGGCACGGGTATCTGCCCCATGTCCACCCCGGGCAACGCTACGGGTTCCGCGTCGATGGTCCCTGGAGCCCGGAGGAGGGCCTGCTGTGCAATCCCGGCAAGCTGCTCCTCGATCCGTACGCGCGGGCCGTATGGGGCGACGTTCAATGGAACGATGCACTGTTCGGCTACGAGGATGCCTCGAAGTTTGGCGGTTTCAACGAGAAGGACAGCGCGCCGTTTGCGCCAAGGTCGGTTGTAACCACACCGTTCTTTGACTGGTCGGGAGATGTATCCCCCGATATTCCCTGGCATCGCACGGTCATCTATGAAACGCACGTGAAAGGCTTCTCCGCGCTGAGCTCGGCGCTGCCCGCTGAGGTTCGGGGTACCTATCGCGGCCTCGCGCATCCTCACAGCATCGACTACCTCAAGCGCCTCGGAGTGACATCGGTAGAGCTCATGCCGGTGCACCAGTTCATCCACGACGGGCATCTTCTGGACAAGGGGCTCAAGAATTACTGGGG
>CAZVXU010000222.1:2926-4239 GCA_964631585.1 uncultured Spirochaetaceae bacterium
GAGATGCACGTCGACGGCTTTCGATTCGACCTTGCCTCGGCCCTCGCGCGGGAGCTGCACGATGTGGACCGCCTGAGCGCGTTCTTCGACGTGATTCAACAGGACCCGGTCATCAGTCAGGTGAAGCTTATTGCAGAGCCCTGGGATGTCGGCGAAGGCGGTTACCAGGTCGGAAACTTTCCGCCGGGCTGGTCGGAGTGGAACGGCAAGTACCGCGATTGTATCCGGGATTTCTGGCGCGGACAGGATCAGACCCTCGCAGAGTTCGCGTACCGTCTGACCGGAAGCTCCGACCTCTACGAGAATACCGGGCGGCAGCCCTATGCGAGCATCAACTTCATTACGGCCCACGACGGGTTCACCCTGCAGGACCTTGTCTCCTACAACGAGAAACACAACGAGGTCAACGGCGAGGACAGCCGGGATGGGGAGGATCACAACCGCTCGTGGAACTGCGGGGTCGAGGGGCCCACCGACGACCCGGAGGTGTTGCGCCTCAGACGTCGCCAGCGCCGGAATTTCATGGTCACCCTTCTTCTGAGCCAGGGCGTGCCCATGATTCTCGGAGGAGACGAGATCGGGCGGACGCAGGGGGGCAACAACAACGGCTACTGCCAGGACAACGAGATATCCTGGTACAACTGGAACACAGCCGACCTTGAGTTGCTCCAGTTCACGCGTCGCCTTGTGTCCTTCCGCCAGGAGCATCCGGTGTTCCACCGTCGCCGGTTCTTTCAGGGCCGGTCGATTCACGGAGCGCAGGTCGAGGACGTCGAGTGGTTCACCCTCGACGGCGTCCAGATGGCCGAGGAGAACTGGGGCGAGGGGTTTGCAAAGTCCGTTGCGGTGTTCCTCAACGGAGAGGCCATTCCCACCCTCGACGAGAACGGCCTTCGTGTGAGCGACGACAGTTTCTATCTCATCTTTAACGCGCACTACGAGCCGCTGACGTTTCATCTTCCGGATAAGATGTGGTCGCGGCGCTGGGAGCTGCTCCTCGACACCGATCGCGGCTGGCTTTCCTCTCCTCCCACGGTTGAGGCGGGCGAAGCCCTCGAGGTGCAGGAGCGAAGCACCCTGGTGCTGAGAAAGGCGGACTGAGTGATGGCACATCTCCCGCGGGCAACGTATCGGATTCAACTGAGCGCGGATTTCGACCTGGATGAGGCGGCCGGAATCGCCTCCTACCTCGAACGGCTGGGAGTGAGCCACGCCTACGCCTCTCCCTACCTCCAGGCCGCGCCGGGAAGCACGCACGGCTATGACGTCGTCGACCACGGACGCGTGAATGTCGAGCTCGGCGGCGAGAAGGC
>CAZVXU010000223.1:0-4225 GCA_964631585.1 uncultured Spirochaetaceae bacterium
TGAACAAGCTTCCCATCCACGTCTATCAGAAGGCGGTGGAAGTGATGGGAAAGGTGGGCCGCTACCAGGAGAGTTTGGGCATGGACCCGATGGAGGTTGATGCGCTGCCCTTCACGGCGCTCACTCCCGAGGTTGTGATCGAGCCGGTGGATGCAATCCTCGTCAACCTCCGGGTGGTCAAGGACTAGGGCTACAGCGGATGGCGGACGGTGAGGGCGACCTCACGGAGCGACTCTCCGTGGGCTCCCGTGACGAAGTTGGGCAGGTTGCCTCGGGGTTCAACGACTTCACCGAGATGCTTGCCGGAATGATGCGCAACCTCAAGAGTTCGGTTGCCACGCTGACAGAGTCCGGGGAGGCCCTGGCCGCGAACGCCGAAGAGACGGCGGCCTCCGTCAACGAGATTAACTCCAGCGTTCAGAGTGTGGGCGGGCTGGTCGAGCAGCAGAGCGAGAGCGTTCAATCCTCCACTTCGGCGGTGGAGGAGATCAGCCGCAATATCGAGAGCCTCAACGAAATGATCGAAAGCCAGTCGGCGAGTGTCAGTGAGTCGACGGCCTCTATCGAAGAGATGGTGGCGAACGTTCGCTCGGTGACGGAGCGAGTGGGAAACGTAAAGTCGGCCATGCAGACTCTGGAGCAGGCAGCGGGCACCGGTCGCGAGCGGATGGACCGCGTATCCCGGGAGATCGAGCAGGTGGCGAGTAAATCGGATCTGCTCCTCGAAACGAATAGCGTCCTCGCCAACATTGCGGCGCAGACCAATCTGCTGTCCATGAATGCGGCAATCGAGGCGGCCCATGCCGGCGACGCCGGCTCCGGTTTTGCGGTGGTCGCTGCCGAGATTCGAAAGCTCGCTGAAAACGCCACCGAACAGTCGCAGTCGATTGCGGACCGAGGTCACGAACGCCATGGAGGAGCAGGCCGCCGGCGGGCAGCAGGTGCTTCAGGGGCTGTCGCAGATAAACGAGATCACCGACCAGGTGAAGACGGGTTCCGACGAAATGCAGGCCGGCTCGCAGTCGGTGGCGGAACAGATGAATCGGTTGCGCGAACTCAGTATGGAGGTCGGTCGCGCCATGCAGGAGATAGGGACCGGCACGTCCGAGATCGAAAACGGCGTTTCGGAGCTGCAGTCAACGAGCCTGGAGAACCACGGCATCGTGCAGCGCCTTGCCGAGGAGGCAAAACAGTTCAAGACCTGAGGAAAGTGCCGACAGATCACTATCCACAGACTCTCCGCCTCGAATCGCACAGGATAGACCGCAGCTTTCTGCCCTGAGTATCTAGCGTGAGCCGCAGCCGGTCGAGCGCTTCGGCGAGGACGGTATAGGCGAAGACCTGCTCCTCCTTCCGGGCCCGAAAGCCGGGGAATACGATCTCCTCTGCAAACGCAGCACTTTGGGAATCGTTGCGGCCATTTCTTGACTTACGCAATATCGTGCGATACCTATATACTCAAAGCATTACTATACTTGCAGGCGCAAGTAAAAGGCGGAAGGAACGGTATGACGAAAGCACACGAACTGGAGCCGCTCGGGCACTCACTGTGGATCGACTACATGAGGCGTCAATTTGTCGAAGATGGTGGTCTTGCGGAGATGATCGAAAACGGCGTGCGGGGGGTCACCTCGAACCCGAGCATTTTCGAGAAGGCGATCGCCGGGAGCTCGGACTACGACGAACAGATGAAGACGTTAGTCAAGGACGGCCGGACCGCAACAGAAATCTACGAAGCGCTCGTGGTACACGACATACAGGGAGCGGCGGACCTCATGCGTCCCGTCTATGACGAGAGTGCAGGGATCGACGGATATGTGAGCCTCGAAGTCAGTCCTACCCTTGCCAACGACACGGCTGCGACCGTAAGCGAAGCAGAGCGTCTGCACGGCCTCCTCGACAGACCGAACATCATGATCAAGGTGCCGGCCACACCGGCGGGTATTCCGGCGGTCGAGGAGCTCATTGCGCAGGGTATCAGCGTGAACGTAACGCTCCTGTTTTCGCTCTCGCACTACGACGTCGTTGCCGAGGCTTACCTGCGCGGGCTGGAGCGGCTCGCAGCAACCGGTGCTGATCTCTCCCGAGTTGCATCGGTAGCCTCCTTTTTCATAAGCCGTGTGGAGGGAAGTGTCGACGCGGCCCTCGAGGCGGCGGGACGTTCGGATCTCAAGGGACGCACCGCGGTTGCAAATGCCAAACTCGCCTACGCCCGCTTCAAGGATTTGTTTTCGGGTGAGCGCTTCGAAGCCTTGCGCAGACAGGGAGCGCAGGTGCAGCGTCCGCTCTGGGCAAGTACCGGGGTCAAAGATCCCGGGTACCCGGATACGAAATACGTCGACGGGCTCATCGGGCCGCAGACGGTAAATACGGTTCCACCAGCTACCCTTGAGGTGTTTCTCGATCACGGCACCGTGGAGCAAACGATCGATGCCGACGTTGCAAACGCACGTGCAGTTCTACAGTCCCTCATGGACGCAAATATCGACCTCGATGCAATCACCGACGTGCTGCAAACCGAAGGTGTCGAGAAGTTCGCCGAGTCGTTCGAGTCCCTCATGAAGAGCATCGAGGAGAAGCGGGCGCGCCTTGCAGAGGGTTCTCCCCGCCTGGAGCTTTTCCTCGCAGATGCGGAGGAGGAAATGACCTCCGCGTTTGAGAAGCTGCGAGAGGACCGGATCGTAGAGCGCATCTGGCGGGGCGATCATACGGTGTGGAAGAATGATCCGACCGAGATTACAAACCGGCTTGGTTGGCTTTCGAGCCCGCAGGTCATGCAGGAGCCCGAAACGGTCAACCGGCTGCGGGGCCTCCTCGAGTCGGTGCGATCGGACGGGTACCGGCAGGTGCTCTTACTCGGCATGGGCGGATCGAGTCTTGCCCCGGAGGTGTTCGCACGTACCTTCGGCGCGTACTCCTTCGGGCTCGAGCTGTCGGTGCTCGACAGCACGGATCCGGACGCGGTGCTGGCGACCGACCGCCGGCACGATCCAAAGGCAACTCTCTACATCGTGGCCACGAAGTCCGGCGGGACGGCCGAGACCATGTCGTTTTTTAGGTACTTCTACAACCGCGCCGTTGCATCGGTTGGAGAGCAAGAAGCGGCGGAGCATTTCGTGGCGATTACCGATCCGGGAAGTGAGCTCGAGGAACTGGCTCGGCGCTACGCGTTTCGGGAGACATTTACAAACGACCCGAATATCGGAGGGCGCTACTCGGCGCTGTCCTTTTTTGGCCTGGTTCCCGCCGCCCTCGTTGGTGTCGACATCGAAAAGCTCCTCGATCGGGCGTGGCTCGCGGCCGTGAACTGCGACAGGTACAACTGTCCTGCCGCCGGCGACAACGCGGGCGCTCGTCTCGGTGCAGTCATGGGCCGGATGGCAGAGCGTGGAAAGGACAAGCTTACCTTCGTCACATCCCCCGAGATTGCCGCCTTCGGCGACTGGGTGGAACAACTCGTCGCTGAGAGCACGGGCAAAGACGGCAGAGGCATCGTGCCGGTGGTCGGTGAGCCGGTCGGCTCGCCGAAGGTTTACGGGAGTGACCGGCTCTTCGTTCACCTGCGCGTGGACGGAGACGATTCAAACGACGAGGCCCTGGGGGCCCTCATGGACGCGGGGCATCCGGTTGTGCGCATCAATCTCGAAGATGCCTACGACCTCGGAGAGCTGTTCTTTCTCTTCGAGATGGCAACGGCGGTGGCAGGGCACGAGCTCGGCATCAACGCCTTCGACCAGCCCAACGTGGAAGCTGCGAAGAAGCTTGCAGCGCGGATGATAACGGTCTACCGCAAAGAGGGATCGCTCCCGCCCATCGACGACACGGTGGCGGCCGGCAAGGCCGCACAGGCTCTCGGAGACTTTCTCCAGAATGCAGACGATTCGTCCTATGTTGGGTTTCAGGCATATCTACAGCCCGACCCGTCGGTGACCGAAGCGCTGCAGGAAGTCCGTCGGGCGGTGCGGGACAAAAGCAGACTCGCGACGACGCTGGGCTACGGTCCGCGTTTTCTACACTCGACCGGCCAACTCCACAAGGGCGACGGGGGCAACGGCCTCTTCGTACAGTTTACCTCGCAGTCGGACGAGGACGTGGCAATTCCTGATGAAGCGGGCGCTTCGGCTACCTCCATTTCGTTCGGCACGCTCAAGCAGGCACAGATGCTCGGTGACAGGCAGGCGCTGCTCGACGGCGGGAGAAGGGTCATCACGATCGATCTCGGCTC
>CAZVXU010000224.1:0-1617 GCA_964631585.1 uncultured Spirochaetaceae bacterium
CGCGAGCACGCGGCGGCCGGTGAGCCTGCGAACCGAAAAGAGTTCAGCGTTCGCCGGAAGCCCGCAGAGTAGAAAGCCGGCCGAGTAACCCCCGGCTGCAGAAGCCGGCGAATCCGTGTAACTCGGGAGGTGACGTATGACGAGGACACGACGAGCGCTTCTGATCCTTGCTGCGACGGCCCTTTCGGCGACCGTGGCGCCGGCGATCGTGGCGGCCCAGGATATGGACGCCGCGACGATGCTCGAGGAGGCCGAGAGCCGGATCTATCCCGACGACTTCTTCATGCGAAGCGAGATTGCCACGAACCGCCCCGACCGGCGCAACACGACACTGGTGATCGACAGCTACTTCAAGGACGGAGTCGGTACATTCATGGAGATCGTCGAGCCGGCCCGCTCCCGCGGCATGCGGTTCCTGCGAAAGGGCGACAGCCTGTGGATGTACAACCCGAAGTCCCGCTCCCGGCGTGCCATCCGGCTCTCGCCGCGGGAGTCTTTCCAGGGGACGGTGTTCTCCAACAACGACGTAGGCGACCCCGATTACACAGACGACTACGATGTTCGCTACGCCGAAGACGAGACTATCGACCACGAGCAGCTCGGCACCGTGGACTGCTACGTGATCGAGGGTGATGCAAGCTCGCCGACATCCCCCTACGGCCGCATCGTGATGTGGATCAGAAAGGGCGATCTCATGCCGGTGCAAATGGAGTACTACGCCAAGTCCGGGCTGCTGTTCAAGCGCATGACGATGCTCGACATCTCCGAGCTCGCGGGCAGACTCCGCCCGACCCGTATGCGAATGGAGTCCCTCGAGCAGGAAGACGCCTACTCCACGGTGACGATACAGGAGATGGAGATCCGTGAGGACCTTTCGGACCGTATGTTCAGCCAGCCGGCGTTGACCAGGTAGGAGAACAGGATGAGACCCAAGACGGTGTCGCGTTGTCCGGCTATGGCGATCGCGGGCCTCGTCGCGGGTTCCGTGCTCGCGTTTCTCGTCGGGGGACCGGCCCAGCCGCTTTTCGCGCAGGACTACCAGGTCTTCGGTGATGTGGAGGGTGTTACCACCTATCACTATCTCGGGGATGCCGAGGCGGAGCACCGTCTGACCGGCAGCGCGCAAATCCGGGCCGACCACCGCCTGACCTTCGACCGCGCGGAGCTCGTCGCCGATACCGAGGTAGAGATCCGATCGCCGGGGTCGCTGGGCGCCGAAGACGGCTTCGCGGCGGGCTACGGCGAGGAGGAGCTCGACTACTTCATCGATGAGGCGTATCTCACCCTCTTTCCGCTGAGCCCCGTGACCGTGAGCGCCGGGAAGCAGCGTGTGAACTGGGGCACAGGCTACACCTTCACACCCACCGACACCCTGCACCCGCGCGCGCCAACCGGGCGTGATGAGGGCTTCCGCGGCGCCTCGGTGACCTGGACGCCTACCGCCGACCTCACCCTGGCGGCGCACGTATCCGCCGACGGCGCCTTCGACGACCCGGAGGGCGCCGCGCAGAACGGTATGCGCTACGCCGCCTACGGGTCGGCATTTCTTGGAAACGCGGAGGTTTTCGTCTCCGGCGTCTACGGCCCGGATTCCACCCTCAGGCCCGGCGCCGGGGT
>CAZVXU010000224.1:1717-4209 GCA_964631585.1 uncultured Spirochaetaceae bacterium
TGAAGAGGCACCGCTCTTTCTCGGCAGGCACTATGTGAGCCAGACGCTGAGGCTCGGCATCGCGGGTTACGTGGAGCTCGAGGCGGGCCTCGTCATGAACGCCGCAGATCTGAGCTACAGGGCCGAGCAGACGGTGCGGGTCACCGCCCTCACGGGTGTCGACTTCTTCACTACGGCGCGGTGGTATGGCGGCGCTTCGGACTCGGAGCTCGGAACCTTTCCCGACGGCGTGACGCCGCCTGGGCGCGTGCAGGTCGAGCTCGGCTCGGTCGTTCATTTCTAATCGGCGGTCTCCGGCGGGCCGGGGATCGGGAGGAGAGCCGCATGCCGGTACTCGAAGTAAAAGACGTCCACAAGATCTATACCCTCGGGAAGACGAAGATCCACGCGCTGAAGGGGGTGTCGTTTACGGTGTATCCCGGAGACTTTCTCTCCATCGTGGGGCCCTCTGGCTGCGGGAAGACCACGCTCTTGAATATCATCGGCGCCATCGATCAGCCCACGAAAGGCGAGGTGCACATCGACGGCGAGCCGCTTTCGGGGCTCTCGGACAACGACGAGGCGGACATGCGCCTCGCGCGGATGGGCTTCATCTTCCAGGCCTTCAACCTGATTCCGGTGCTGAACATCCTCGAAAACGTCGAGTTTCCCCTGATTCTGGCCGGAGTGAAACCGCGGGATCGGCGTGAGCGGGCTCGGAAGCTCATGGGGGCAGTGGGTCTTGCCGACTACGCGACGCACAAGCCCGACGAGCTCTCAGGCGGACAGCGCCAGCGCGTGGCGATCGCCCGGGCCCTGGTGAACGAGCCCGAGCTTGTCATCGCCGACGAGCCGACGGCCAACCTCGACAGCGAGACCGGAGGGATGATCCTGGAGCTGATGCGACGGCTCAACGTCGAGCAGCAGGTGAGCTTCATCTTTTCCACACACGATCCCGACATCATGCGCTACGCGAAACGAATCATCAGGCTGAAGGACGGACTCATAGCCGGAGTGGAGGAGCAGGAGCCGGCGGGAACCGACGGCGGGCCCGGTTCCGGTAGCCCCAGAGGCCGGCCGTGATACTCTCCCGGATCGCCGTCCTCAACATCAGCAAGCATCCCCGGCGAACGCTTCTCATCATCTTTGCGATCATGCTCTCGGTGATGGTGATGCTCTTCGTGGAGGGGCTGCTCGACGGGATGCGTCGTACTTTTTTCCAGCGCACCCTGCGCGACACCGGTCACATCCAGCTCCACGACGCCGGATGGGAGGACCGCATCAATCAGTACTCCCTCGACTACACCATCCCGGATCCGGAGGTCTTGCTCTCGGAGCTTCGCGCCCGGGACGACGTGTTCGATGCGGAGAGGTTCCTCCTCTTCGGCGGGATGCTCATAAGCGAAGGGAAGAACCTCTCCACGGGCGGGGTCGGTGTACGGCCGGGCACCGCGTTCTACACGACCGTGAAGGAGGGTATGGAGCGGGGAAGCCTACCGTCGGAGCCCAGCGAGATTGCCGTCTCCGCGCGTACGGCGGAGCTTCTCGACGTTTCCTTCGGCGATCCCCTGGTGGTACTGGTGGAAGACAGCCAGGGGAGCCCCTACTACATCGAGTACGAGATAACGGGGCTCTTCGAAAGTGACTCCTCGCAGTTCGACACGAGTTTCTTCTTCATCACCCACGCCGCGGCGGAGGAGCTTCTCTACGTCGAGGGCCGGACGACGGAGATACGCGTGAACCTGACGGGACCGGAGATCGCCGATGAGGTGGCGGCGGAGCTCGAGTCACAATGGACGGAACGCGACGTGTCCGTGCAGACCTGGCGTGACATCCACGGGAGCTTTATCGTGATCTTCGAACTGTTCGACGTGTTCATGTTCTTCATCGATCTTCTGGTGATCGTCGTGGCGGCGAGCGTCATCACCAACGCGATTCTCATGAACGTCTTCGAGCGTACCCGCGAGTTCGGCACGATGCGTGCGATCGGTCTCAAGAAACGTGCGCAGCTCGGGCTGATCGTGGTGGAGGGCGCCGCCTACGGCGTGGCGGGCACGGCCGCGGGCATCGCCGTCGGGGCCCCGCTGGTGCTCTACTTCGCCGAGCACGGGTTCTACATGGGCGCCGCAGGCGAGGCTTTCGAAATGGGGCGCCGCATCTACTTTTCGCTCACCGCCGCGAGTCTCGCCCGCAGCACCGCCGCCGGTGTCCTCACCGCCGTGCTCGGCTCGCTCTACGCGGGAGTCGTTCTCGGCCGCCGGCGGATCATCGAGATGTTTCAGGAGGCTCACTGATGCGGCGCCGCGGCAGGCAGCCCCAGCTGCCGGGCGGCGACCTGTTTCGCGTCGCCTGGAAAAACGTGTTCCGGAACAGCAGGCGAAGCATCCTCAACATCATCGCGCTCACCGTGGGCATGAGCATCATGGTCCTGGGGCTCGGCTGGGTACAGGGCTACTACACCTACATCTTCAACGCGGTGCAGGAGTTCAACACCGGCGACGCGCAGGTGCTTC
>CAZVXU010000225.1:0-4204 GCA_964631585.1 uncultured Spirochaetaceae bacterium
TCGAGCTCGAGAATCCAGCCGGCAATGTTGTCGAGGAAGTAGCGATCATGGGTCACGGCGATCACCGTTCCGGAGTACTCACGCAGATGCTTCTCGAGCCAGGCAACCGACTCGGCATCGAGATGATTGGTGGGCTCGTCCAGAAGGAGGATATCGGGTTGCTGCAGGAGCAGCCGCACGAGGGCCACGCGCCGGCGCTCACCACCTGAGAGCACGTCCACCGAGGTCTCGCCCGGCGGGCAGCGCAGCGCATCCATGGCCATGTCGAGGCGAGCGTCGAGATCCCAGCCGCCGAGGGCGTCGATCCGGTCCTGAATATCCGCCTGCTGCTCGCCCAGTTTCTCGTAGTCGGCGTCGGGATCGCCGTAGGCTTCGTTCACCCGCTCGAACTCCGCGAGGAGATCGGTGATCTCCCTCGCTCCCTCGGCCACCGCTTGCTTTACCGTGAGCCCCGGCTCGAGCTTCGGCTCCTGTTCGAGGAACCCGATGGAGTACCCCGGCGAGACCGAGATATCGCCGTTGAACTCGGTGTCGACGCCCGCGAGAATACGCATCAGCGTCGACTTACCCGAGCCGTTCAGCCCGATGACGCCGATCTTTGCGCCGTAGAAATACGAGAGACTCACCTCGTTGAGAATTGTCTTTGTACCCAGCACCCTGGTTACGCGGTGCATGGTGTAGATTATTTTCTTGTCGTCCTGTGTCGATGCCATGTGTCGTTACTATACCAAATTGTGGAAGGAGAGTGTCGCCGTTCGTCAGCTGCTGCGGTCGAGCCGCTGCGCCTCGAGCTCCTGCCGCGCCTCGCGGGCAAGGCGGTAGGCGTCGGCGGCAACGCGCATGTCGGCGCTCGACGGCGATCCGGGCGCGAACGCGGCCCGCCGCACCGCGTTCGCCTTCCGCAGGGTCGCCCGCGGATCTCCGGGCACCTCGGAGAGGTCGGCCCTGATGCTCCCGCCGACCGCGTAGCGCTCCCCGTCGGGACCGAGGCGCGTGCTGAGCGTGACCCCGGAGGCGGCGTAGGGTCCGAGAGCAAGCAGATGCGCCTGCTCATGACCGCGGACCGCACGGTCGCGGGCTTTGGCATCCTCGGAGGTCGTGAGCTCGTAGGGAGTGCCGGGAATGGGGATGCCCTCATCGCCGGTAGCGCCCGTTCCAGGGCCGGATGCCCGTGCGCCGCCGGCGTCGGGGCCGGGCTCTCCCCGCTCCGCTGCGCCCTCGCGCGCCGGGCCAAAGTTCATCACCACCACCGACTCCCGTCGGGTAACCGTTCGGGACCCATCTGACCCGGGGGCGGGGGTGTCGGCCCCGGCCGCATCCCCCGTGCCCGAAGGTGTGGCGGCAGCTCGCGGCCCCTGCGCCATCAGCGGTTTCGGAAGAAGATTGTTCAGGCCATAGTCCACTACGACTCGCACGGCGAAAGTATACCACTACCAGGCCGCAAGGCCAAATCGACGTGACCATTCCCGCTCAGTCGTTGCCCCCTGTGGCGGGAAGCCAGTTGGTCAGCGCCTCCTCGAGACGCTTGAGATCGACCGGCTTGCTGACGTAGTCGTCCATGCCCGCATCGAGGCACCGTTCGCGCTCGCCCTGCACGACACCCGCCGTGAGCGCAATGACGGGCGTATGCCGCTTCGGGCCTTCGGCCCTCCTGATCTCCCGGGTGGCTTCGTAGCCGTCCATTTCGGGCATTTGCACGTCCATGAGCACGAGGTCGAACTCGCCGGTTGCACACGCTTCGACGGCGTGCCGACCGTCATTGGCGGTCACGACCTCGGCGTTCGAAACCAGTCGATCGATCATGCGCCGGGTAACCAGCCGGTTTATCTTCTCGTCCTCTGCGACGAGGATCCTGACCCGCCCGGCGTCTCGGGCGTGCTGCGAAGCCCGCCCACCGTCTGCCGGCGCGGCCTCAGCGGCCGCGGGTAATTCGCCGGCCGCCACCGGAGTGACCTCCAAGTCGAAACTGAAGGTGCTGCCCCTCCCGGGCTCGCTCTCGAGCTCGAGATGACTGTCGAGCTTCTCGAGGATGCGGTTTGAGATTGCCAGGCCGAGGCCGGTTCCTCCGAATCGGCGCGTTGTGGAGGGATCCGCCTGAGTGAAAGAATCAAAGATGGTTTTCTGCTGTTTCGGCTCGATGCCCACGCCGGTGTCCCGTACGCTGAAGCGAACGCGAGATCGCTCGCCATCCGCCGCGAGGACCTCTGCACGCAGCTGCACGAACCCGTACTCGGTAAACTTAACGGCGTTACTGAGGAGGTTCACGATGACCTGGGTCAGCCGGTAAGGATCCGTCTCGACCGCCTGCGGGAGATGCTCGCCGACAGAAAGGACGAGGTCGAGCCCCTTGTTCTCGGCCGACATGCGGACCGTCTGAGCCGCGTTTCGCAGCAGCTGCCGAAGGTCCACCTGTTGCATCTCCAACTCCATCTTCCCGGCCTCGATCTTGGAGAAATCGAGCACGTCGTTTATCAGCGTCATGAGCGTTTCCGCCGAGATATGGACGTTCTCCACGTAGCTTCGATAGGGCTCTTCGAGATCGCTCTCGAGCAGGAGGTCGACGAATCCCACGATTCCATTCAGAGGCGTGCGCAGCTCGTGCGACATGTTGGCAAGAAACTCGCTCTTCGCCCGGCTCGCCGCGAGGGCCGCCTCCTCCCGCTCGATGCGGTCGGTGACGTCGCGCGCAGCGGCGTAGACAAGGCGATCGTGGGGTTGAGAGCGCCACTCGATATAGCGATACGAACCGTCGGAGGTGCGATACCGGTTCACAAAGCCGACGACCTGACGGTTGGCGCTGAGGTCGGCAATCGCCTTCTCGGTCGGCTCACGGTCGTCGGGGTGCACGAGCTCCATGAAGTTCATTCCTTCGAGCTCGGAGATGGGGAAGCCGAGTGTATCTTCCCATGCTCTGTTCAGTCGCACGAAGCGTCCGGAGGTATCGGCGATGGCAAGAAGGTCGAGGGCGACGGTGAAAAAGCGCTCGAGCTCCTCTTTCTTTGCGATGAGGGCGTCGGCGGCGTGTCGCTCCTCCGTTACGTCCTTCATGTGTTCGATGTAGCCAACGATACTCCCGTTCTCGTCGGTAAGCGGGTGAGTGGTAACCCGCGCCCACATCTCGGAGCCGTCCTCCAGCGTCCTTCTGACATCCCCGTGTGCAGTCATGCCGGTCTTGCTGGTCTCAATGAGGGGGCACTCGGCGCATGGTGCGGAGTGCTGCTCATAGACCTCGTAGCATTTCCGCCCGAGTATCTTCCGCGCGGGGCCAAAATGATCTTCCATCCACGCATTCGCTCGAAGGATATTCATTTCCCGATCGAGGACCGCAAGCCCATCATCCATTCCGTCGAACACGCTCTGCAGGAGGGAGTGGCTCTCCGCAAGCTCGAGCTCCACGGCCTTCCGGCTCGAAATGTCGGTGTGGGTTCCAAGCATCCGAAGCGGCTTGCCCGCATCGTCCCGTTCGACAACGCGACCCCGGTCGCTTATCCACACCCACCTGCCGGAGCGGTGGCGCATGCGAATTTCGCACGAGTACAGCTCCCGCTCCCCGGCAAAATGCTCGGCCAGCACCGCCTCCGCCTCCACCAGGTCGTCGGGCTGCGTAAGCTCCTTCCAGGTATCTATGGTGGTGGGTTCAAGCTCCTCGGGGGTATACCCGAGCATTCCCGCCCAGCGCTCGTCTATTGACATCGTCCCGGTGTCGATGTCCCACGACCAGGTCCCGGCGCCGATCCCCGCAAGCGTCTCGCTCAGCCGCACCGTGGTGGCGCGGACACGCTGCTCGAGGCGCAGACGCAACAGCGCTCCGGCAACCGTGGCGGCAAGCGTCTGAACCACCTCGATCTCGGCTTCCGACCATTCCACCCGCGCATGATGGGACGCAAAACCGACAATACCGAGCGGCGTTGTGCCGCCGTCCCGGATCGGGGCGACGAGCGCCGCCCGAATGCCGGCGCGTTGCAGGCGGGCGCGCTCCGTCGCAAATTCGTCGCCCAGTACTTCGACGTTCGAAATGACGAACGGACGATCATACCGCAGCCGGTCGCGCCAGGCGCCCTCACCGGTATCCGGATCCTCGCCCGGCACATGGGCGAGCGGCTTCAGTCCCTCCTCGTGCCACTCGAAGGTGTGGCGCTCGAGGGGAATCGAGGCGTCGAAAACCCTGACCACCGCCCGGTCCAGTCCGGCCGCCGAACCGATG
>CAZVXU010000226.1:0-4196 GCA_964631585.1 uncultured Spirochaetaceae bacterium
ACCGAGCTCGGTATCACTCACAACAACCTGATCGCAGATGCGAATATGGAAGGTCTGGTCTACACCACCCGCTTCGAGCATCTCGGTCTTGGCGCGGGTACCAAGTTCCTGCACGTTCCCTTCACCGAATACGACAGGTACGGCCTTCAGGAGAACGCCGTCAGATATACCGAGACCGTAGCCGGTCTGAACCTTTCCTACAACTTCCTTCATAGCTTCGACTTCCATGGTATCGCAGTCGGTGCAAACCTCAAGACCGCCTATCGTCGCATTCCGGAGGTCATTGCGCCCGGCCAATCGGCTGTCGGTGTCATGGGCGATGTCGGACTGCTCACGCGGTTCAACTTTGCGAAGTTCCACCGCTCGCGCCGGAAGAACTTTTCAGTGGGTCTTGTCGCCAGGAACGTCGGACCGCCGGCGCTCGATGAGCCCCTGCCCTCGCATGCCACCGGCGGCATTGCCTATGTACCGGTGAAGCCGCTCACGCTCGCCTTCGACTACACGTACCCCTTTGTCATCGCCGCCGACGTGCCGGCCGAGCCTCCCTCCTATGCCGGGGGAGCGGCGGTGCAGATCACCGATTTTCTCGCCGCCCAGACCGGATTCCAACTGAGAGGGGGCAATCCCCGCTTTGCTCTCGGTAGCAGCATCGATTTCCCGGCGGTCAGCCTGCAGCTCAACTACACCCTGGATCTGGCGACACAGGTCGGAAGCGTGGACCGGTTCAGCGTCCAGGCTTCCTTCGATCTGGGCGACAGGGGCCGGGGCGAGCGGCAGGCACGCGTCGAGGACCTTTACCTGACTTCTCTCGAAGCCTACGCAAACGGCAATATCGAACACACGGTAGCGCTTTGTCGGCAGGCACTCGAGATCGACCCGACCTTCGAGCCCGCTCAGGAGACGCTGGTAAGTGCCCGGAAAATGCTGACCCTGCAGCGACAGATGGAGTCCATTCGACTCGGGGAAGAGGACTCGATTGAATTGGGCGAGGACACCGGGGAGTAGAGCACGCACCGCTCAGCCGGTGGTGCGTTTCGAAAAATGGCGTTTCAGTCTCACATAGAGCGCAAAGAGGGGAAAATCGACCTTGCTGCTCGATCCCCATCTCCGCAGGTTTTCCAGCTCCCGGTCCTTGAGCCCGCCACGCTCCGCGGCAACGAGGCGCTTCTCTTGCTTTCGATACTCGCGGCCGGCGAATTGGGATCTGAGATAGGAAAGAACCTCCTGAGCTTCACCCTCGCCACCAGCACTGATTACAGGGTCGGCCTCGCGGGAGAGTCGCGCCACGGTGGATTCCACCGTACCTCGTTCCTCATCATGGAGGACGCTCTCGAGCCGCTTCACGAGCTCCGACTCGCTGAACACGATTCCGTCGACTTTGCTGCGGAGCTTCATTCGTTTGGAGAGGGCGGCGTCGGATTGGACGTCACGTCGGCGACGAAACAAAAAGGCCGCAATTGCCGCGCCTAAGGACAGCGCGATCTCATCGACAACGGGCAGCGGGTCGCGAACCGCTACGGAGAGAACGACGAACGCCGCCAGAAACACCCCGGCCGAAATCAAAAAACGGGGAATAAAGCGCGACTCCCCGATCCAGTTCCGCACCTCTTCCTCGATCAACCGATAGAGCTCGTTCCTGAACCCGGTAATGGCCTCCACCCTCGGTTCGCGGCCGTAGAGGCCCTCCAGTGGATGCGCTTCCATGCGCTCCATGACCTGCTGCCGGTCGCGAAACGGGTGAAGAAAGAGGGATGTTCCGTCTTCACGGGAGAGATGGAAGATGTGGAGCGGGACCTTGTCGCTCATCGCGCGTAACGATACTGCCGGTCCATCACCTAGTCAAGCTTGAGGATTCGCTTGAGGGCCCGCTCTCCAGCGCCCGCACAGCCTCGTCGTGGTGAAACAGCTTCGCATACTTCAGCGCGGTCATGCCGAGGTGGTCCACCAGATCGGTCCGGGCATTCCATTCGAGCAGTAGCTTTAGCGTGTCGCCGTGCCCTTCGCTTGCGGCGAGGATTGCGGCACTCTGTCCGTAGGTGCTGACCATGTCCGGATCGGCACCGGCCTCGAGAAGCTGCCGCGTTATCGCGACCTGACCGGTGCCGGCGGCTTCCATGAGCGGGCTCGTGCCCCGGTCGCCACTTTGCTCGTCGACATGAGCACCATAGCCCACGAGCAGCCGCACGAGGTTCGGGTTCCCGCTGCGCACTGCGAGAAACAGCGCCGGCAGACCCGACTCGTCCCGAATATCGGGAGAATAGCCGAGAAGCAGGAAGCCTCGGGCCGCACGCTCGTTCCCGTGTCCCACGGCCTCGAGAAACGTACGTTCCGTGAGCGCGAATCCGGAGGCGATGAGCTCTTCACGTGCCTCCGCGATCCGACGCGCACGCTCATACTCCGATCTGTCGGCGATCAACTCCTCGGCGAGTCGCTCGGGTTCTTCGAAGCGCCGAAAGCCCTCGAGGTACTCTCCGGCTTCCACCTCGGCGGGGGCGAGCACATAGAGGCCTTTGCCCGTGCCGATCGCGTAGCCGGCGAGAAGCGAGCTCCATGTCGGAGGAGGTAATCGATCCTTTGCCCATAGCACGAGGTGCGACACCCCACCGAGATTGCGTCCTATCTGCTCCGTCGTCATCCCCCGCCAACTCTCGCGAACGCGGTACACCGATGCGTCGATGCCATGGTCCGAAAGCGAGCGCAAAAGGGGCTCGATAGGCAGCGTGTCCGAGGCGTTTGCAAAGAGTCCTACTTTCACTGCTTATGATCGTCGGAGTCGTCGCACACGGGCTTAACTCACTTCGTATGGCGGCGAAGCGTCTCGTCGAGCATTGAGTTCAGTCCGTCCTTGAGCTCCCGGTACATACTGGTGACGGTCTCGAGCCGGTCGCGAACCTCCCATTCGTCTTCCTCGAGCAGAAGCTGGTACGGTCGCAGTCCCAGGGTCTCGGCGATGCGTTCGAGGGCCTCGGCGGACGGATTCCCGCGAGCGCGTTCGATCTCGCTCAGATAGCTATCTGAGAAGCCGGCCCGCCTCGCGACATCTGCCTGCGAGAGCCCGACGCGTTTGCGCCCCTGCTTCACGTTCCGCGCGATCACCTGTTGTACGCATGCCATCGCGCGTCATCTTTGCGGGCCACTCGCTTCTCTTCAACGTGTCGCCGGCGGGCACTGCGGTTAACCGGTGGCGTGCAGTTGCGTGGCGACCTGCCGCGTGAGGTGCAGACGCGCCGGGCAATTGACACACCAGCCTCCGGTGTGATCTCTGGAGGTATCTATGAAGATCAATCACATCCCCAGCGATACCCGCGTCAATCCCTTCGGGCGTGAACGGTTCTTCTCCGGTGGTCGCGAGGCAGTTCTCGTCATTCACGGTTTCACGGGGCGCACGAGCGAGATGGTTTACCTTGCCACGGAGCTCAACAATCACGGATACACCGTGTCGGTGCCGCGCCTTCCCGGTCACGGAACCAACGGGCGGGACTTCCTGCAGAGCGACGGCGAACAGTGGCTACGCCACGTCACCGACGCGTTTCTTCAACTTCGCACCGATTACGAGCGCGTCTATGTGGTCGGACTGTCGATGGGTGGCGTGCTCGCGGCACTTCTTGCCGCACGCTTCGAGCCCGATGCCGTGGCCCTGTGCGCGCCCGCCCTGCTGGTGCACAAGTGGAACCTTCGGTTTGCCCCACTCATCGGGCGCGTAGTCCCGCGCCGGCGGGTTCCCTATGAGCCGGAAAGTGAGGACCCCGTCGAGCGGGAGCTGGAGCTCGAGTATTACGCCTTCCAGTGGGTCCGCCCGGCAGGCGAGCTGTACCGCCTCATGAAGCAGGCGAGGCGCCGCTTACCAGACATCACCGCGCCGACCCTCACCATTGTCTCCGAGGCCGATAGAACGGTGCCGACCAGGGTAGCCGACCTCATTGAACACCGGACGAACGCTCGGCGTACTCACAGAGTGCACCTCGTCGAGAGCGGCCACATCGTGGTAAACGACGTCGACCGTGAGCGTGTCGCCGAGGAGATCCGTGCGTGGTTTGCCGCTACCAGCGCTGGTGAACGTAGTCCCTGATGTAGCGCCCGTAGACGTCGTCGACCACCTCGACCTGCTCCGGCGTAAGAACCTTCGTTTCCGAAGCTTCCACATTTTGTTCGACCTGACTGGGCCTTGATGCTCCCGGAATGACCGTACTCACCTC
>CAZVXU010000227.1:0-4129 GCA_964631585.1 uncultured Spirochaetaceae bacterium
CGTAGCTGCGTCTCGCCTCCGGAAGCAGGCGGTCCCATGCGCTCTCGCCGAGCTCACGTCTGCGGCGGTTGAGCCCGAGCACCTCGTCCGCCAGGCGATCGACCTCCTCGTCGTTCTCCGAGAGCAGCAGCCGCACGGCCTTGTCCGGCTCTCCGAGGCGCCCCGTCGCGTTGATCGAGGGAGCGATCTGATAACCGATGTCCTCCGCCTGCATGACCTTGCCGAAGATGCCGATGCGCTCTGTGAGCCGCTGCAGACCCCGGCGGGGTTCGGTGGACAGCTTCTGCAAGCCCTGCCGCACGAGAATGCGGTTCTCGTCGCGAAGGGGCATCATATCGGCCAGAGTACCCATCGCCACGAGCTCGAGGACATCCCGTCGCCGCGCGTCGAGCTCCGGAGCCTTGTCGTGGACGAACACCCGAAAGAGGGCTATGAGGATATCGATCTCGGCGGGGGACTTTCCGTGGTAGCGCGAAAGCCGGGAGGCTGCCTGCATTCGCATGAGGCTGCTGTTCTCAAGCTTCGGGTAGAGCTTCCAGATCTCCGGCGCGAGATCGAGCATGTGGGCCTCGACCGCAGCCCCGAACATTTCAGCGAGCATGCGCTCCTGGCTCGGCGCATCGTAGGTGATCACCTGAATGCCGGAGACGAAGCTTGCGAGGCGGGTCTGGTCGAACTTCACCACGCCCGGCACGATGCTCTCGGAGATGCGATCGGTCTCGACGAGGTTCTCCATCCGCACCGCTTCGATTTCGTAGGTGCCGTTTCCGGGCCGTACGTTCAGCAGGCAGATGCGTTCCTTGTAGAAGTCGGTCTCGGCAAAGGTGAGGGCCCATCTGAGCTTCAGGGACACGCCGCACCCGGCAAGCCCGGCGAAGGGATACCCCGCGTCCTCGAGTTTCGGGTTGATGATCGCCACCGCGGGCGGAATCTGCTCCGCGGGATTGTGGTGGTCGACCACGATGGTGTCGATACCGAGCTCCGCCGCCCGCGCGATCTCCGCCGCGTTCGTGGTACCGCAGTCGACGGCGATAATGAGGGTAATGTCCTGCGCAGTCTGCGCCTCCACGAGCTCGGTGGTCAGGCCGTAGGGCTCATCGCCCATCGGCAGGCCCCACGAAACGTCGATACCCATGGCCGTGAGCGTGTCGACAACGATAGCTATACTCGTAATGCCGTCGACATCGCGGTCGCCGTAGACCAGTACCTTCTCGCCCTCGGTGCGTGCCAGGAGGATTCGGTCGACCGCGTCTTCCATCTCATCGAAAAGAAACGGATTGTGCAGGTGCCGTACGTCGTCCTCGAGATAGTAGAGCAGCTCACCGCCCTCTGTGACACCCCGGCGGGCAAGAATAGACGCGGAAAGCAGGTCCACCTCGTAGGTGGCCGAAAGCTCCCGCACTTTCACAGGATCTATGTCTCGTTTCTCCCAAATCATGGACAGCCTGTTACAGCTCCGCCTGCTCGTCGAGAATCATCGTTTTCGGGGGAAACTTCTCACCGGTTCGGATGTCGAAGGCACCGTCCAGGGTTTCGACCGCCAGGTCCACCGCCTCCTGCGTACGCGCGTAGATGCGGCACAGCGCCTCTCCACGGGCGATTTCCTCACCGGGCTTTTTGAGAAGCTCGATTCCGACGTCGGGCAAGACATCATCCTCGGCCCGATTGCGCCCCACTCCCAGGTAGACCGAGGCCATGCCGGTCTTGAATGCGTCAATGCCGAAGAGTACGCCCTCGTGCTCGGCGGATACGGCGTGGCGAAGCGGTGCCCGATAGTTGCCGAGGCGGGAGAGGAAGTCCTTCTCGTCGCCGCCCTGGGCCCGAACGTTCCGGAGGAAGGTCTCCCAGGCGGCTCCGTTTCCGAGGTGCTCCCGGCACATCGCCACCCCTTCATCCACGTCCTTCGCCTTGCCACCGGCGACCAGCATCCACGCGGCGAGCCTGAGGGTAACAGACATGAGGTCATCGGAGCGACGGTCCATCGTGAGCTCGCCGCTTCGGCCGTTTCCACCGAGGCAGGCAGCGGACTCCTCGACCTCGAGGAAGTTTCCGACCATGGCGCCGAGGGGGTCGTCCATGTTCGTTATAACCGCGATCACCCCCTTATCGAGTTGCCGGCCCGTCTCGGCAAGGTGCGCGGCAAGCTCTTTCGCCTGCTCGAGCTCCTTCATGAAGGCGCCGCGCCCGCATTTGACGTCGAATACAAAAGTGTCGGCACCCTCGGCGAACTTCTTCGAGAGGATGCTCGTGGTGATAAGGGGGATGGACTCCACGGTCGCCGTTACGTCACGCAGGGCGTAGAGCTTGCGGTCGGCCGGCACGATGGTCTCGCTCTGGCCGGTCATCGCGAAACCGACCTCGGAAACGATACGCCTGAAGTCCTCCGGCGAGAGTGCGGTCGTGTAGCCGGGGATGGACTCGAGCTTGTCGAGGGTGCCGCCGGTGTGCCCGAGCGCGCGCCCGCTCATCATCGGCACCTGTATACCGAAGGAGGCAACGAGCGGAGCAAGAATAAGAGAGACTTTGTCGCCGACCCCGCCGGTCGAATGCTTGTCGATGAGCGGACCGGCGAGCCCCGAGAGGTCGATGGTCGACCCGGAGTCTATCATTTCCCGGGTGAGATCCGCTGCTTCCTCCCGCGTCATGCCGCGGAAGTACACGGCCATCAGCCAGGCCGAAATCTGGTAGTCGGGGATCGTCCCCGAGACGTAGCCCTCGATCAGGAAATGAAGCTCCTCGCGGCTGAGGCTGCCGCCGTTGCGCTTTTTGCTGATAAGATCGGATGCTCGCATACCCATCCCCCTTCGGACTCCGACAGCATACAGTACCACGAAGCTTCCCCCTCTGAAAACACTACTGCGGATTTCGGGCTCTTGATTGAACTCCGCTCGATATCTACATTCCGATTCATGTCTACTCGCTATGTCGTCTTCGTGGATCTCGACGGCGTGCTTGCCGATTTCGACCGGGCCGTGGAGGAGATCACCGGCCTTCCCCCCTCCCAGCAGACACCCCGTACCATGTGGCCGCGCCTTGCAGGCGCCCCCGACTTCTATGCGAACATCCCCTGGATGCCCGACGGCCTCGAGCTCTGGGAACGCGTGGAGCCCCTCGATCCGGTGGTCCTTACCGGCCTGCCGCGCGGAAACTGGGCGAAGCCCCAGAAGCTCGAGTGGTGCCGCCGGGAGCTCGGCCCGCAGGTGCCGGTCATTGCCTGCATGTCGCGGGAGAAGACCGAAAAGGCCCGGGAATGGCTCGAGGCGCACCCCGCGGGTACGGAGCGCCGCGTGCCGGTCCTCATCGATGACCGCGCCTCCACCCGCGAGCCCTGGGAGGCGGCCGGCGGGGTGTTCATCCACCACGTCTCCGCCGCGCAGAGCATTCGCGCGCTCGAGGAGCTCGGGCTGTAGGGGGCTGAGCGGGCGCCCGGCGGCCCTGGGCGGCAGCCCGGGCCGCCGCTACAGAATCCCGCCGCCGGTGCGCAGCGTATTGAGCCGGTCCTCCAGAATGCCCTCGGCAAGGGAGTGCAGAAAGCGGGTGAGCCCGGCGAGGGCCGCCTCGTCGAGCCCGACCGCGAGCGCCTCGGCGAGGGGTCGATCAGCGGTGGCATGAAGATACCGGACGGCGCCCGGGGAGAGCCGCCGGGAGTCCTCTCCCGCGCAGTCGTTGCAGATCACACCCGAGGCAAAGGGAGCGAAGCGGCGCACCTCGCCCTCTTCGATACCGCGCCCGCAGGAGGTGCAGGAGCCGAGCTCAGGCAGGCTGCCGGCGAGACCGAAGTAGCGCCACAGGAACTGTGCGGTGACACGGCGCACCGCATCGCGACCGCCGGCGCAGTCGAGCTCGCCAAGTGCGCTGAGCAGCAGCTCGTAGACCGGTCGAGTCTCCCCGCCCCCGGCATAGGACTTCAGAAGCACCTCGGCCCACAGGGAGGCGGCGTAGAAACGGTCGATGCTCTCCCGGATGCCCGAGTAGTAGTCGCGCACATCGAAATCGGTAATCTTCGTCCGGTCTTTCACAGGATTCGTGTAGAGATAGCACATCCCGTGGTGGAACGGATTCACCAGGCCCCGAAGCTTCCCCTTCTGCGACTGCGCCCCGTAGGCGATAGCGGAAACGAGGCCGTCCT
>CAZVXU010000228.1:0-4119 GCA_964631585.1 uncultured Spirochaetaceae bacterium
CTCATGACGCTCGGGGGCGTTCACGGCGAGTTTCCTGATGAGATCGAAGCATGGAAGGAGAGCGTTATCGACAATCCCGACTGGAAGACGCTTCCATACACCTTTCTCGACTGAAAGGATCATGTGAGGCGCCCCTGGGCGTAGACCGCAGCGAGCTTGACGGGGTCTCGATCGAACGCTATGCTGACCGTTCGAAGGAGCAGCCATGGCCTCGCTTTCAGAGATCGCGCAGCACGCCCGGGTTTCGAAGAGCACCGTTTCGCTGGTGATGAACAATCGCCCGTACGTATCCCAGGAAATGCGGGACCGGGTGCTCCGAGCCGCCGCGGAGTTGAGCTCAACGCCGAGACCCCACTCCGCCACCCCCCAGCACAGTCCAAACGTGCTGCTCATCCATCCGTTGAGCATGGGCTCGCAGCAGGTATTTCGCGAGCTTCTGCAGGGCGTTCGCACCGCCGTGGTCAACGAGGGCCGAGGACAACTCACGCCGGCTGCTCACGATCCGCCCCTGAAGCCCGAGCACGCCACAAGCGCACTACTCCACGATCCCGCCCTGAGACCGGACGGCGTGATCGTTATGGGTGCCGGCGAGCATGATCCCATTATCGCCGAAGCGCAGCAGGAGGACCTGCCTTGCGTTCTTCTCGCCCGCCAGCACGCACCCGCGGGCACTAGCTCCGTCGGAATGGACAACGCGAACGGAGCGCGGACAGGTGTCGAGCATCTGCTCGACCACGGACACACACGGATAGCCCTTGTCGGTGGCGACGAGAGCTTCGACTACACTGAGCTGCGTATTGCCGGGTATCGCGAGACGATGGGGGCAGCCGGTCTGGAGACCGAGGTCTATCTCGGCAACGGAGACGCCGCGACACGCGCGCTGATTTCGGCCCATCCGGATCGCAGCACCTTCCCCACAGGCATACTCTATATCAACGACGAGCATGCGGCCCGCGGCATGCCGGTTCTCGCCGACCATGGATTTCGCGTACCGACGGATGTTTCCGTCGTGGGTTTCGACGATACCGATAACGCGACTCAGTGCACCCCGCCGCTCACCTCGATCCGGGTCCCCCGCTTTCTCATCGGTAAGCTGGCGGGACGCACCGTGCTCGATCATATCCAGTTCCCGGAGCTCGAGCAGTTGACGGTACTGCTGCGAACCGAGCTCATCAGCCGGGAATCCGTGGGCATGGCACCGAGAAGAGCATAGAGCGCCCGAGTGACGATGGCTGCACTATGGAACTGCTATGCAGGCAAACCCGCATGACCTGCGGCTCCCGGAGTGGGGTCCGTATTCGAAGACTCACGCCGGTATTTCCCACATCGCCGACGCATCGCGCGGCCTTCGGGTGGATTTCATACCGGTCCCGGGGCTGTTCCGACGGTTAGCGGCGGTGCCGTCGGCTCTGCATGACACGAACGTTCATATGTGGGATGCAAGCCCGCGGTTGACCCGCTACATCGTCCGCCATGAACTGCGCTGGAAAGACAGGATCTTTGCCGATATCGCGTACGACCTGCGGAATAGCGGCCCGGTAATCAGCGCACGGTTCGTCAACAACACCGATACTCCGATTCACACCATGCTCAATTTCCTTGTCACTCTCCGCTACCCGAATGAAGAGCAGCGCAACGCTCGCCCCCTCGTGCCGCATCGGGCCGAAGTGCCGGACTCCGCGGTTGTGCTTGATGCGGTACGCGACGCACGGCTCTTCTGCGCTGATGAGGAAGTGAGTGCCGGGATGGTGCCGGACGCGCTGTGGCCGTGTGAGCGACGGGCAGGCGGCTTTGTAGACGGGCGTGCGCTCGAGCTCGGTGTCCCGGCCGAGCCGGGAGGACCCACTGTGGATACGGCTCGATTCCGGGCTGAGCTTCGCCGGCCGATTTCGGACGCCACTGTTCACATCCGCTACCGGTGTGAAACGGACGGGCCTCTGCGGGCACGCGGAGTGGTTGAGGATGTGCTTCCGTCGTACCCAGCGGTTCGAACCGAAGCCGTACGCTGCGGGCATCTCGCCGCCGGAAAGCACGAGCTGGTTCTGAGCGTGGGAGCCGGGGATCGCGCGCTCGTGGACGTCATTGTGATCGCAGAGAACGCCGCCTCCGAGACGGTCCGGTTCGCGCCAGTCGAACCGACGCCGACGCCCCACATTGAGCGAGCAGACGGGACACGATTCGCCGACCTGAGCTTTCAGGATCTGCGCGGCGGGTACCGGGTACGGTGGACGGGAGCGAAATGCATCGTGCGCGAGATCCTCAACGCCGAGTTCGACGGCTTTCTTCCGGCACACGTCAACGAGCACGTCGCCACTCGACTTCGAGGAGACGGAGGGTGGCATTTCACTGACTTCTATATGCATCCCATTCTCGTCGGCCCCGGTGCATCGGCCACGGTACGCTTCGAGATCGCCGCCGTCGGTTCCGACGATTCCCCTCACGTTGGCGCGGATGCGGATATGAGCGAGTGGCCCGCGGTGCCGACGGGACCGGCAGAAGGCGACGAGGCAGCAGCATGGCGGGCCGGCGGGGAGCGGTACGAGTTCTCACAGCGGCTCATGCGAGCAGTGGTTCTCACCAATGTCGTCTATCCCATAGCCACCCGCTACGGGTACGTGAAGCACAACACACCCGGCAAGTGGTGGGACAGTCTCTACACGTGGGACTCCGGGTTCACCGCGCTGGGGCTGCTGGAGATCGACACCGAGCGTGCCGACGATTGCCTTTCGGCCTATCTGACCGAGCCCGAGGAAGCCGAGGCCCTGCCGTTTCTTCTTCACGGCACCCCGTTGCCGGTTCAGATCTTTGTTGCACGAGAGCTGTGGAACCGTCACGGTGACGTCGCGCAGCTGCAGCGGCTCTACCCGGGCCTCAGGCGGATGTACGACTACATCGTCGGTCGCTCTCCCGGCTCCCCGACACAGCCCTTTGCCGTACCGCTTCTCACTACATGGAAGCTCTTCTACAACTCGGGCGGGTGGGACGATTATCCGGCGCAGAAGTATGTTCATAGGCACGGCCTTACCGATTCCGTCGCACCGGTGGTCACGACCGCCCTTCTCACACGCTGCGCAAAGCTCCTTGCAAGTTTCGCCTCCTTACTCGGGAGAGACGAAGAGAGGGATCAGTTGCTTCGAGACGCCCACCGTTTTGAGGGAGCCCTGCAGGAGTACGCATACGACGCGGAGACGGGCTACTTCGGCTATGTCCGATTCGATGAGTCGGGTCTTCCCGTGGGCATCCTGCGGTCCGAGGCTGGCGAGAACCTGAATAGAGGTCTGGACGGGATAACCCCGCTGGTTGCCGGCATCCTCGATGGGCGGCAGCGCGGGCTGGTGTTTTCACTTCTGACCTCGGAGCAGCACCTGTGGACCGACATCGGCATCAGTACGGTGGACCGCGGCGCGTCGTACTTCAGGCGGGACGGCTACTGGAACGGGGCGGTGTGGATGCCGCACCAATGGCTTCTGTGGAAAAGCCTCATCGACTACGGTCGGTTCGACATGGTCATCAGGATCGCGCAGACCGCGCTCGAGCTCTGGAGACGGGAAACCGAGGATTCCTACAACTGCTACGAACATTTCATAATCGAAACCGGCCGGGGAGCGGGATGGCATCAGTTCGGCGGCTTGTCGACGCCGGTTCTGGCATTTTTCCACGCGCTTTACCGAATCGGAAGAGTGACCCCCGGCTACGACGTCCGCATCGACCACAGTTCCTACCATGACACAACCGACTCTGTAACGGTTTCCGCAGTGAACGAGTCCGCTGAGACTCGCTGGATTCTCGTCCCGATGGCTCGAGACGCTCCACGCTCGGTTCGATCACGGGGAGGTGGAGGTGAACCCAATCCGCGCCTCAGAGCGCTGGGGCAGGGTCTCTACGGCCTCGGCCTGCCCGGCGACTTTCGTGGGAACATCGAGCTCACATAGACCGCGGTGCGGTTGCGGGTGTAGGCGGCAGCCGCCGTAGGGGTAGGCTCAGCGCATCTCGTCTCTCCGGAGCGCTCGTGGTACTATTGTGCGCAGTCCTGCCGCCGGCCTATCTCCAAGAAACCTGCAATTCCGGAGGTCTTTCGTGAAGCATCATCTCAAAGTACCCAGTATCCCCAGGCAGGAG
>CAZVXU010000229.1:0-4107 GCA_964631585.1 uncultured Spirochaetaceae bacterium
GCAAGCGACCATGCCCCGCATACGCTCGAGGACAAGCTCGAGCGCCACGCGTCGGGCATGCCCGGGCTCGGCGTCATGCATCACCTCCGCGCCCGCCTCCGACGCGAGGGCCTCGAGGATCGGCTGATCGCCAGGCTGTTTCATCGCGGTGCGGAGGAGGTCTACGGCGTAGAGCTTCCCCAAGAGGCAACGGTGACCCGCCCGGAGGCGCAGCTGGATTATGCCGCGAATCCACACACAATGGATGAAATATAATCCATTGAGATTTTAGCGCTCCTGCCGTATACTGGTGAGGTGGGTGGTTTCGCGACCGCCCGAGGAGCGATCAAACCCGTGACAGACCCGACACACATACCCGACGGCCCCATTATTCCGTTCAAGGACGATGTGGAACGAAACCTGCAGCGCTCCACCGACACCCTGCGCAGTGTTTTCCGGGCGGTGCCCGTGGGTATCGGTCTCGTGGTTGATCGCGTGTTGACTCACGTCAACGAGAAGCTGCAGCAGATGACGGGTTACAGCGCCGATGAGCTCATCGGGGAAAACGTGAGGGTCCTCTACGTTTCCGACGAGGAGTGCGAGGCGGTCGGCGCCTACAAGTATCGGATCCTTGCGCGGGAGGGCGTGTACGGGCTCGAGACACAGTTCCGTAGCAAAGACGGGAAGGTGATGGACGTCTACATGCGCTCGGCGGTGCTGGACCCCAAGGATCTCGGCGCAGGTGTGGTCTTTACGGTTCTCGATATCACGCAGCAGAAGCAGACCCGGCACGAGCTCGAGCGCACCGTGCAGCAGAAGGACACGCTGCTGCGCGAGCTGCATCATCGCTCGAAAAACAACATGCAGATCATCTCCAGCCTCCTCAATCTCGAATCCGAGCGTGCCGGACACGCCGAGGTTTCGGGGCCGCTTCAGAAGATGCGGGAGCGGATACGCAGCATGGCACTCGTGCACGAGAAGCTGTATCGGAGTGATGACCTCGAGCGCGTCGACCTCGCGGAGTATGTGGACCAGCTCTCGGCCGACGTGGTGTCACTCCACAGTGCCACCCTCGAGCGGACGGTGGACGTCGAGTCCATCTTCGTCGACATGGACTTTGCCGTTCCCTTCGGCCTGATTCTCAACGAGCTTCTGACGAACACACTGCAACACGGTTTCGACGCCGACGCACGCGGAACGGTGACGATTTCGGTGAAGCGGAGACAGGAGTTCGTGCATCTGCGGATTCGTGACGACGGGCGGGGCGTTCCCCCGGACTTCGACATCCACGAGACCTCGAGTCTCGGCCTGCACCTCGTCTCCGCACTCGTGAGCCAGCTCCAGGGCTCCATCTCCGTCCACGGCAACGGTGGCACGGAGTGGGAGATTGCGCTCATGGATATGGCCTATCTCAGGGGCCGCACCTCAGGCTGATTCTGAATACGTAAGCCGTTCGAGGTAGGCGAGGATGGATTCCATATGGCGATTGCTCTGCGCAAAGGGAGCCGTCTCGCCGAGTATCTCATCCCGGCTCGACACGTAGGGGCCGTCCCCGGCAAGGTCGTCGGCCGATCCTTCCACGAGCTCCCGCGCGCTTTCCCTCGTCGCTTCGAGGTGAAACTGCAGCCCGAGAACTCTGTCTCCGACCGAGAAGGCCTGGTTCACACATGCATCGCTTCGAGCGAGCAGCTCGGCGCCGGCCGGCAGCGAGACGGTTTCCCCGTGCCAGTGCAGGGCGGTGATCGACGGGGGGAACTGCGAGAAGAGCGCGGTCGGGTTCCCGGGCGCAGTGTCTGCTGCTTCTGCTACTGCCGCGGCGCGGCCGCCCCCGGCGTCACTGTTGCCACCGGCGCTCCGCGGCTCGATAGAGATGGGAAACCAGCCGATCTCGCGGTAGTAATTCGGATAGACCCCGGCGCCGAGCGCGGCAGCGATCAGCTGGGCCCCGAGACAGATGCCGAGTACTGTTTTGCCGGCCGATACCGCGTCGCGGATGCACTCACGCTCGGCGGCTATCCAGGGGTGCGTGTCGGTGTCATTGACACTCATCGGCCCGCCCATGGCGATGAGCCAATCGTAGTCGGCGATGCGGGGGAGGGGCGTGCCGGGCTGCCGGCTGAAGAAGCCGGTGGTGGTTAGGCGGTGTCCGCGGGAGGTAAGCCACTCGCCGATAAAGGCCGGGCCCTCGAAGGGGACGTGCTGAAATACGTGGATTCGGAGAGGCTCGGAACGCCGGGATTCAATCACCATGTGTCTTCCTTTCAGGCGGTATCACCCGCACGAACGTAGCATCCACCGTGCTCATCGTCTATGTATCGTCCCTCGAAATCCGCCGATAATTGCGGTAGCGTATGATCATGAAACGAATCCTCGCCACGCTTCTTCTTCTCGTGCTCCCGTTTCTCGCGATGGCTCAATCTGCGTTTGACGCCAGGATAGGCGGAAACTTCTACCGCTACGAGCGGGCCTACCTCAGCACGGGCTTTACCTATTTGCTGACCCTCGAAGAAGGAATGGAGGCGAATGTCGGCGGTGATTTCGGTATCTCCACCCGTCGCGAGAACGGCGAGATAGAGCCGAGTTTTCTCGTCCCGGCAAATCTGGGCCTGAACTTCACGTTCCCACGGGAAGCCGTGAACTTCTATGTCGGATTCGGGCTGACGCCGGTCTTCGCGTTTAATCCGGAGCCCGACACGGACTTTTCATTTCTTATGGGGCCGTACGGCAAGACGGGGTTGCGGGTGAAGGTTCACCCGATTATGAGCTGGTTCCTCGAGTATCAGCAGGACCTGCTCATCGGCGGCGAGCAGTGGATAAACACCTCGACCCGCCTGAGCACCGGAATGCACTTCTCCTTCAACCCGGAATCCTACCCGCCGGCAGGCAACTGACCGCCCTCGGCTCAGAAGTACAGACCGGCGCGCAGTCCCAGTACCGGGAGCACCGGCGGTGCGTTCGCGTTGTCGGTGACGATGCGATCGAAGCCGGCGTAGACGTGTGTCATCCATCCCCAACCGCGCCCGGCCGGCCACAGTTGGCGGTAGCCGATGTCTACGCCGACGGCAACTTCGCCGGAGGTCCCCGCCCCCTCACTCTCACCGGGCACTTCAACGTACATCGCACGGCCGGTCACAAAGCCGCCTGTGAGGTCCTCGAACGGAAAGAAGCGGATGACGCCGCCGCCGCGAAACGGGTAGAGCAGCGGTTTATCACTGGTGACGTTGACGGTGCTGTCGTAGGTCGTCTCGAAGAAGTCCTCGTTGAACATCGTCGCCTGCCCTCCGAGCTCGACCGCTCGGCCGAGCGGTACGGTGGCCTCGAAGCCATAGAATCCGAGGACCCAGGAAAAAGGGTTGAGGGTCACTGAGAGCCGGTATGGCTGCGCCGTCGCTTCGGGAGACGGGCCCGCGAACAACGCGCCCGCGACAGCGAGCACGAAGAAGATGCGTTTCATGAAGCATAACGCTATCGCCGCGGTGGTGCGTTGTCAAGCTCGGGCCCGACACCGTATAGTGCCCTGCATACCCGAGAAAAGATTCCCGAAAAGGAGATCTCCGTGAAAGTAGCATTCCACATGAAGCTCAATACGGCGTGGAAGGAAGAGGTCGAGCGGCTCAGTTCCGAGTTCACCGATGTGGAGTTCGTCGAGTCGCGCGAAGGAACCGACGGCGGGGACGCCGTGGCCGATGCCGACGTGATCGTGGGCGGCAAGCTCACCCGGGACGTCCTCGAGAACGCCGCGGGCCTCAAACTCATCATCGTTCCCTTCGCCGGGATCAGTCACCTGCCCCTCGACGTCATCGTGGAACGAAACATCCGCGTCGCGAACTGCCACGGAAACGCGCAATACGTCGCCGAGCGAACCGTCGGCATGATCCTTGCCTTCTACGGGAAGATCATCGAGTACCACAACGACCTGCGCGAGAACCGCTGGCACGGATTCTGGGTCGGCCAGGGGCTGGACGACACATGGGAGTCGGTGGACGGCAAAACGGCCGCCATTCTCGGCGCGGGCCATATCGGCCACTATCTCGCGCGATTCCTCCACGCCCTCGACGTGCGCGTGGTCGGATTCAAGCGCCGGAAGGTTGACAGCCTGCCCGAGCACTACGATGCCATGTACTACGA
>CAZVXU010000230.1:0-4106 GCA_964631585.1 uncultured Spirochaetaceae bacterium
CGATGAGCGTGCCGTCGACCGAGAAATGCTCGTCGCTCATCAGTCGCTTCGTGCGAGCCTGCTCGACCACGCCATCAAAGAATTGGGCCGTCATCTCGACGCTCAGGAAGCGCTCGCGATTCTTGCTGAAGGTGCTCGCGTCGAACACGTCCTCGCTCATCGACATGTCCAAGAACCAGCGAAACATCATGTTGTAGCGCAGCTGCTCGCAGAGCTGGCGCTCGCTTCGCACGCCGTACAGAGCCATCAGGAGCATCGACTTGAGAAGTCGCTCGGGCGGGACCGAGGCACGACCCCGCTCTGCGTAGACCTCGTCGAAGACCGGGGACATCTCGGTCAGGATGTCGTCGGCCAGCTTCTTGATGGATCGGATCGGATGGGCCGTTGGAACCAAGGACTCGGGATCCATGAGGCAAACCATCGAGGACTGGGCAGGAGACGAGCCGCGCATAGACAGTTTCGATCACATCCCAACCAGCCTGTCGATCCCCCTCAGGAAGGGGCCGGGATCGCGTTTTTCAGCACGCCCCTAGGCTTGCCATCCCTTTTCAGTTGGTCTATGGCATCTCTAGGTGCGCCAATCCAGCGTATTCCCGTCAACCATGCCCTGTGAAGGAGGCCACGTTCATGCTGCTCCGCGTCACCGTCGTCGTCGTCTCTAGCGTTTCGATCTACTTGTTCGGTAGTCCGATCAAAGAGGCTGACGCCTGCTCCAACTGCCCCGTCTGTCCGTCTCCACCTCCCAATCCGGTGAAGAACCCATTCACCGTAACGTCGGGGTCACTCCCGAGTCCCGGCTATGCGAGTCCCTCAGGAACGGTCATTCAGGTGAGTATCGATCGGACCACCGCTCCGAATCCAGAAGACCCTGTCGCCCCTTGTTCCGCTTGGATTCTACTCGCGGACGGGACCAGCTTTCAGGCCATCGTTCAGCCGCCAGCGCACCACGACGGCCACGCCACGTTCTCGTCCTCGGCCATGTGCGATGGCTTCGCGAGCGCCCTTCACTCCGGAAATGAGGTACGGGTGCAAGGCAACATCATCGGTACCGCGAGGCTCGAGGTACACGGCATGGACTATATGTTTCCGGGCTGGTCGTTCGTGTCACCCACTCCAGGCGCGTACTCATGCTCCGGCGGAAACTGTACGGCGAGCAACCTCACGGTGACACGGATCCACTACTATATTGCATCTGGTATCCCTTGCTTGCTCGAGCTGGAGGGTGCTGGAGGAGATCGATTCTATGGGAAGACGCTGATTCCGACGTCTTTTCTGTCATACTCCTACCAAGATCAGAATCTACTGAAGCATCACCATCTGAAGGTCTGCTCAGCTGCAGCAGCAGCCTTGGGCGCTGGCTATCCTGTCTACATTGCGCGATCTGCAGAACAGCTGCCGGGACGCCTCGATATCGAAGAGCTGGATGTGCTGGAACGCCCCGGCGTTTGGGGCAGCGGCCCTTCGCCCTTCTGAGGCCGATGGAGGTTCACGATGCGCACGACTATCGCCACCCTGATCGCTTCTTTCTTCACTTGGCTCTACATCGGCAAGGCACTCGCACATTGCGTCTGCCCTTCGTGTCCGATCATCGACCCTGACCTGGTGACGAATCCCTACACCATGGTTCCGGCGTCGTCTCCATACTCGAATTTCACCAGCATCGAGTCCCGCGTGATTCGGATGCAGATGTCGGAGAATCCTTCCGGCGGCCAAGAGCAAGCTGATGCTCGGTGCATCGCTTGGGTACTTCAGTCCGACGGGGCTCTCTTTCAGGCTTTGGTCTCCCCGCCCTTTGCACGGGACGGGTTCGATACCTTCGCTGCGTCCGCGATGTGCGACGGATTCGCCGTAGCCCTACATTCCCAGCTTCCCGTGGTCGTGACCGGCGAGACCACTGCCTCCGGGGAGCTCGCGGCGACCGAGCTCGAAGTCCGGGAGGCCGGCTGGATTCCGCAGGCCCTGACGCAGGCGGCCTATACGTGCGCTGCCGGAAGCTGCTCCGCGAATGGCCTAAGCGTGAAGCGAATCGTCTACGAGTTGACCGGAGTCCTTCCGTGTCAAATCGAGCTCGAGAACGGGATGGGTCTACGATTCCTGGGTATCACCAAGGCACTTTCCGGGTTCGTCACACTGCCGTTTCCGCAGCAGAACCGAAGTCAACATGCCACCCTCAAGGTCTGTTCGGCCGCCGCGGCGGCTCTCGGGAGCGGAGCGACCGGGTATGTTGCCAGTGCCACGGAGTTTGCTTCCGGTCGCCTTGAGGTGGAGTCGTTCGACGTCCTTATGAATGCCAGCGTCTGGGGGTCCGGTTTCCCTCCATCCTTCTGACTGTCCCTCGAGCGCCGACGGGCGGCGCCACGACCGTAGGGGAGGGATCCTCCGGGGACTCCTGCCGCTCCGCGGCTGCGGCGCGGACTACTGGCTCGGCCGCCTGGACGCCGACCAGTCCGACGGCATTGCTCCGTTGGATCTCGAATTCGAGAGCTCCGGGGCGGCTCCAGGAGTCGAGGCCCTTGCCCCGAGGGCTCCGTGAGCATGATGGGCGCAGAGTGCTCGCCACCTACCCGACGTCGTCCCCGAACGTGCCGTCGAAATGACTACCGGTTTCGTGAGAGCACTGAGGTAGACGATTTCTGTTTGCCCTTCGAGTAAAGAGCTCGGTGTGAGGCTCGAATCTGGGGCGATACTCAGGAGTGTCAGTCGCGGAGGTCGGGCGGTGGAGGAGTGACGCCGTGGGATTTGGGCGGGCGAGGCTGAGTTCTCACACCGCCGATCGTGATGCACTCCATGACCTCTTTCAGGCTGGTGACTACAGGATCTACCCTAGCTGCCAGACCATTCTTGATATCGTTCGCGTTGGTACCTTCGTGCAGAAGGCTGTCGATCGGCTCCTCGCCTGTGGAGACCCGGAGAACGGCTTCATCCGGCTTCGGTGTCCCGACTGCGCTGCGGAGCGCGCGCTGCCGTTTTCTTGTAAGGGGCGCGGGCTGTGCCCGAGCTGCGGCGCCCGGCGGATACCCCATCTCCAGACCTCGCTTCGCTCGGGCTGGGGGTACGTTCCTTCGGACGAACGGCGAGCAAGCTCGCCGTCCGCCTCGGAGGGTGCACGACACGGCGCACCACCTGGTGGAGCGCGTGCTGCCCGATGGTATCAGTCGTATCAGTCCGGCGTAGCCCGTCCTGACGAGCTGGCTTTCCTCGAGTAGGCGGGGAGCGATGAGCATCGACAATACGATTGCCACTCTCTACGCCGAGGTCCTGGAGCTCGGTCCGCCACGCCCCGGGCGCCGTTTCCCGCCTGAACTTCGTGACCGGCTGCAAGCTGCCGTCAGGGGCATGAGCGCCTCTTGGTCGGATCGCGAGATCGCAAGCTCGCTGGGCTTGTCCCTGGAGACGGTGAGGAGGTGGCGCCGGGACGCGCCTGACTCGGTGGCGTTGGTGCAGGTCGAGGTGGAGTCGGCTCCGTGCGGACTGCGGGTCGTGTCTCCTCGTGGGTTCGCGGTGGAAGGGCTCGACCTCGATGCAGCGGCCGAGTTGATGGCTCGGCTCGGATGATCTCTGCAGTGCACCGGACGCGGGTGTGGGCTTATCCACAGCCCGCCGACCTTCGACGCGGCTTCAATGGGCTCTACGGGTTGGTACAGACCGGCCTCGGTCGCGACCCCCTATCCGGCGAGCTGTTCCTCTTCGTGAATCGAACTCGGACGAGCTGCAAGGTCCTCCTGTGGCACGGCACCGGGCTGGTGATTCTCATGAAGCGTCTGGAGAGAGGCCGGTTCGCAGCCCCATGGGATCGCGGAGGCGATGGCTCGGCTATTCGGATGACCGGCTCGGAGCTCGCCCTCTTCCTCGAGGGTTGCTCTTTGGTGGGCAGGCAGGCCTTGTCGCCGCCGCCCGTCGAGTTCAAATCGGGCTTGCAAAGAGACTGATCGAAAGGCAACTTTCCGCCTGATGCGGCCGTTGGAGACTGAGCAGGACATCGGGTACCTGCGCCAGCTCGCCATCGCTCAGCGTCGCCAGCTCGAGGCCTTTGCGAAGCTCCTCGCCGAGAAGGCGCTAAGAAGAATAGAACCCTTCCGCGACGAGCCTCGGCAAGGCCCTCGGCG
>CAZVXU010000231.1:0-4073 GCA_964631585.1 uncultured Spirochaetaceae bacterium
ACTCGGCTTCGGCACGTGCGTCGGCTGCCCCGCCGGGCGCGGCGGCCCCGCGGGCCCCGGTGGATGCGCCGGGGGTGCCGGCTGAGCCGGCGAGCACCTCCGCGATATCGGCAGAGACGATCTGTGGGCGCTCGAGCTCGGAAAGCTCGGCGGCCTGCCCACGGGCAGCCTCGAGCGCGCGCGGGGAGGAGACGACTGCGAAGACCCCGCCCTCGGGCGTGCGACGTACCGCCTCCCACAGAAACGGCAGGGGGGAGGCGCCGGCGACGAGCACGGTGTCGTGGCGGGCGAGACCGGCTGTAAGCCGATCCCGGGCCTCGGCGAGGAGGCGCCCCCGGGCTTCGGCGAGCCGGGCAAGCCATCGCTCTCTCGTGCGGCCGGTCGGCGTGAAGGTGAGTACATCATCATCCTCGCCTTCGGCGGTCATGAGGGAGAGCTGGATGTCGCGGCGGCGCTGTACCTCCACGCGCACATCACCCTCCCAGCCCTGATCGGACGGGCGGTAGAACACGCGGTCGCGAAGCGCGCCGGGCAGGTAGTTCTGTGCCACCCAGTGGTCCCGGTAGGCGTGGGGATAGAGGTAGCCCTCCCCGTGGCCGAAGCCTTTCGCGTCCCGGCTCGCGTCGCGCAGGTGCCTCGGCACCTCGGCCTGACGCTCCTCCTGCACGGCGCTGAGGGCGTCAAAGAAGCCCATCGTGGAGTTGGATTTCGGGCAGTTCGCGAGGTACAGCGCCGCGTGTGCCAGGTGGAACTGTCCCTCGGGCATACCGACGCGGTCGAAGGATCGCGCCGCGGCCTCCACGACGACGAGGGCCTCGGGGTCGGCGAGACCCACGTCCTCGCTTGCGAGGATGAGCATGCGGCGGAAGATGTAGTGGGGGTCCTCGCCGCCGGCGATCATCCTGCCCATCCAGTAGAGGCCGGCGTCGGGGTCGGAGCCACGAAGGGACTTGATGAAGGCGCTGATGGTGTCGAAGTGATAGTCGCCTTCCTTGTCGTAGAGCACGGCCTTGCGCTGTATGCTGTCCTCGGCGACCTCGCGCGTGACGTGGATCCTGGTGCCCGGCGGTGGCGGGAACTCGTCGGGTGTCGTCTCCACCGCAAGCTGCAGGGCATTGAGAAGGGACCGCGCGTCACCGTCGGCCACGCTCACCAGATGCTCTTGAGCGTCCTCGTCGATATCCACGTCGAAGGCGCCGTAACCACGTCCGGGGTCGGCGAGTGCGTCGCGGGCGATGCGGTAGAGCTCTGCCTTCCCCAGGGGTTTCAGCTGGAAGACGCGCGAACGGGAGACGAGAGCGGCGTTTACCTCGAAAAAGGGATTCTCCGTGGTTGCGCCGATGAGGATGACGGTGCCGGTCTCCACCCAGGGTAACAGCGCGTCCTGCTGTGCCTTGTTCCAGCGATGAACCTCATCGACGAAGAGGATCGTGCGCAGGCCATAGTGCTCGCGGTAGCTCTTCGCCTCCTCGATGGCGGCTCTCACGTCTTTTACCCCGGAGAGGACGGCGTTGAGCGAGAGAAATTTGCTCTTTGTCGTATTGGCGATAACGCGGGCGAGGGTGGTCTTACCGGTCCCGGGCGGGCCCGCGAAGATGACCGAGGTGAGCATGTCGGCCTGGATGGCACGCCGCAGCAGGCGACCCTCGCCGAGTATGTGGTCCTGCCCGACGAACTCATCAACGCTGCGCGGTCGCATCCGCGCGGCAAGCGGCTCCTCGGATTCGTCGGCCTGAAAGAGGTTCTGCTGCTCGCTCACACTGCCGCCACGTCGGCCTACAGGTTCTCCGCCGGTCCGCGCGCCTTCTCTATGCGTCGCTTCTCCGCCTCGGCGTTCTGCAACTCCTGCTTGAGCTCTTCGAGATGCTTCCGGCGCTCGGCGATATCCTGCTCCTGCCGGCCTATCTGCTGCTCGATCCTGGGAATGGACTCGGTGACCTCTTCGAGCTCCACAGCCGCTCTCAGCCGGCGCAGACGGTCGCGCTCGGTGTTCTGCGCCGCCTCGGCGGTCTTAAGCTCCTCGAGAGCCGCCTGCACGTCGTCGGGAAGATCCGGGTCGCCGTCGAGCCCCGAGGCGGCCTTCTCGCCGATCTCGCGGTCGAGCGCGCGAAGCTCGCTTTCGGCGTTTTCTTTCGCCTTTTTGAGACGGCGCTCTGCTCCGACACCGCCGGTGAGCTCCGAGAGCTCGGAGGCGACGGAGCGCTTCTCGTCCTCGAGCGACTGGATATGCTGCTCGAGTTCCTCGATCTCCGCCCGTTTCTGGAAGTAGGGTTTGGCGGCCGCCGAGAGGTCCGGATCCTCGACCCGTGTTATGAAGTTGGTCGCGCAGACCGCCTCGCCGGCCTCGCGATGGAGCCGGGGCAGGCCGTTCTCCCGCGCGGACTTCTTGCCCCTGAGAAACGCAAGTCGGCCACGGGACATGAGCTTGGCCACAGCCGAGCGCTGGGCGAGCTCCGTCTCCTGTTCCCCGATCTGGCGGTCGAGTTCCTTGAGGTCTTCCTCGTGCTCGAGCAGGGAGGAGAAGATCTCCTCAATGGCCGGATCGACGAAGGGGTTTTCCCGGTAGGTCTTGAACGCCGCTTTTCCGACCTCCTGGCAGAGGGGCTTGATCTCCTCCGACATCCTGTCGACCTCGGCCTGGGCGTCGGTGATCTGCTCCTGTATCTCCTGACGGCGATTCTGCAGATGCTCGAGTCTCGCGGCCTGCGCCGATGCCTCATCGTACTCCTTCTGCCTGGCCTCGGCGTCTTTCACCTTCGTGCGAAGGCGCCGCTGCTCCACGAGGTCGCTGCGATGTTGGCGCACGTAGCGGCCGATCGTAGCCTGCAGTGTGCCCATATGCGCTTCACGTTCCGAGATGGATCGGTCGAGCTCCGTAATCTGTTTCTGATATTCACTCATGGTTTGCGTCCCCCCGGCGTCTACAAGATTCTAGGCAAGGGGATGCGGCGTTGTCAATCAGTTCAGAAGATGCGAGAGATCGCCCTTGAGGCCGAGCGTCTGCCGGGCGTCGCGAATCATCTCCCGCTGGGCGATGCTCTGCTCGAGCCTGCCGACTTCCTCGCGGAGGCGCTCCTCGGTGGAACGCATATCGAGAAAGCTCTGCCGTTCTTCGAGGGTGAACACGCCGGAGGCGCCGATGATGAACGAAAGGCTCTGCGGGTCAAGACTCTCGAGCGGATCCCGCTCTATCTCGTGTCCGCTGAGGTCGCCGAGCGCCTCTATCCGCTCTACCGCGGTCTGAGCGAGCTCTCCAATGCGCTCGATGAGCCCGTCGATCGCAGTGTCATCGAAGTAGGAGACCTCCGCCTCAATGTAGGATTGCTCCTCGAACATCTGATCGATATCAAAACGCCGCTCTCCCAAGGTGAGAATGTCGGAGCGACCGTCGTCGTACTCCTCGAGCACTCGTTCCACGCGCGCGGTGCATCCGCTGGACTGCAGCCTGGAGCCGGAGGCGTAGACCACCCCGAAGGGAATGTTTTCATCTATGCATCGGGCGATCATCTCTTTGTACCGCTCTTCGAATATGTGCAGGGGTAACGGCATGCGGGGAAGAAGCACCACGCCGAGGGGAAATAGCGGAATCCGTTGCTGTTCCATGCGAGATTATCCTCCACAGCCCATATCGTCCCGCCTAAGATAATACCGTCGACCCTGGTACGGTAAAGGAAAGATGAGCGGATATCAGAGTGTCTTGCTCGGCTAATCGGGCCTAATCGCGTCTATTCGAGCTATTCGAGGTCGAGGACGACCGGACAGTGATCCGATCCGTAGATCTCCGGCAGGATAGCGGCGCTTTTGACCCGGGAGGAAGCGGCGCCGTTGACGCAATGATAGTCGATACGCCATCCGATGTTCCGTGCCCGGGCGTTCGCGCGGTAGGTCCACCAGCTGTAGTGGCCGGGCTCGGAGTTGAACATGCGGAAGGTATCGAGATAACCGGCGCCGGTGAACGTCTCCATCCACTCGCGTTCCTCCGGCAGATAGCCGGCGTTTTTCTCGTTCTGCTTCGGGTTTGCGAGGTCGATGGGCTTGTGGGCGATGTTGTAGTCGCCGCAGAGTACGATGTG
>CAZVXU010000232.1:0-4066 GCA_964631585.1 uncultured Spirochaetaceae bacterium
AGCTGCCCGGGCAGCTCGAGGAGTTTGTCGTCTATTTCATCCAGGAGGCGCTGGTCAACGCGTTCAAGCATGGACGCGCGACTGATGTTCACGTTTACTTTCACGCGTTCGACGGCCAATTTTCGATCAGTGTCACCGACAACGGAGTCGGCTTCGGCTCGGCGACGGAAGGGATCGGCCTGACCGGAATGCGGGAGCGTCTCGAAGCGCTCGGCGGCAATCTTGAGATCCAGGATCTCGGCGGGGGTGTTTCGGTGATAGCGATGATTCCGTTCGGGCCGAACGCTCCGGCCGGACACGCGCAGAAGCCTGAGGTACTCCCGTGACGGTCCTGCTCGTGGACGATCAGCAGCTCTACGTGCTCAGCCTGCGCTACGTTCTCGAGGAGAAGGCCGCTGACATCGAGGTGCTCGGGATTGCGAGCAACGGCGCCGAAGCGGTCCGTATGGCCGGCGACCTTCGTCCGGAGGTAATCCTGATGGACGTCCGCATGCCCGAGATGGACGGCGTGGAAGCGACGAGGCGCATTCTGGAAACGGCGCCGGAAACGAAGATCGTGATGCTCACGACGTTTGACGACGACGAGTACGTGCACGATGCGATCGGCCACGGAGCCGTCGGCTACGTTCTCAAGAACATCCCTCCTGAGGATCTCATCTCGTGCATCCGTGCCGCGAGCCGTGGGATCGCTCAGTTCAGCCCGGACATCGCGCGGAAGCTCAACCGCGGCCCCGCGTCGATCGTGGATCTACCGCGGCTCGAGCCCCAGTTCGAAGGGCTGACGCCGCGCGAGCGCGACGTCGTCCAGCTGCTGCTCCGCGCCTATGACAACCGTAGCATTGCACGGCGACTGAACGTGTCCGACCAGACGGTGAAGAACTACATCCATAGCGTCTACGAAAAGCTGGGAGTCTCGGGTCGCACGGCGCTCATCAAGCGCGTGCTCCAGGGCGAAGGTGCGACGTAGCCTCTCAGGTGAACCAGAGGAGTCACAGTGCGAATTATCGTGACGGGAGGGACCGGGAACATCGGTCCGGCAGTGGTCGAGCACCTTGTGAGTCGAGGGTTCCGGGTGACCGTGGTCGGACGCAGACAGTGCGCCGAACTGCCCGGTGCCGACTACCAGCGATGCGACATAGGCTCGTTCGACGATCTCGCGGGCGCCATGCGTGGCCACGACGCAGTCGTCCACCTCGCTGCTATCGGAGTTCCCATCGCGAGGCCCGGCAGAGATCTCTTCGAAGCGAACGCCCTCGGGACATTCAACGTCTTCGAAGCTGCCGCGAAGTGCGGCATCGGCCGTGTCGTGTCCGCAAGCTCGATCAACGCGCTCGGCTACTTCTTCGGCGATCGGAGCCTCCCCCTTCGCTACGTGCCGGTCGATGAAGACCACCCGACTCTGGCAACCGACGCCTACAGCTTTTCGAAGCAGATCGTGGAGCGTATCGGTCGTTACTTCTGGGGCCGGGACGGGATCTCGAGCGCGTCGCTCCGGATTCCCGGCGTGATGCGCCACCGCGTCGTCGTGAGCTCGGAGGATCCCTACCGGAAGCACTATAGCATCGCGTTCGTGGAACGGTTGCTGGGTATGCCGGACGGAGAACGCCGCCGCGAGATTGACCGACTGCAAGCGGCCTACGACCGTTACCGGACCGAGCATCGCGCAGACGCGGCCGCCTCCGGGACCTGGGGCCGAATCGACGCCGGCAACAGTGACTACATCACGGCCGAAGAGCTCGGCTTCATGGTGCACCAGACAAACTTCTTCACGTACCTCGACGACCTCGACTGCGCCCAGGCGGTCGAGAAGAGCATCACCGTCGACTACCAGGGTTCGCATACGCTGTTCGTGAACTCGACCCGGAACTCGCTCGGTCTTCCCTTGGATCGAATGGCCGGCCTCTATCCGGACGAACCTCCAGTACGAACGCATCGGCCCAATGACGATACGCTGATCTCGATCGATTCAGCCCGTGATCTCATTGGGTTCGAGCCCGAATGGGCGATGAAGCCGCTGTTCGACTCAAGCCGTTGAATACCGCCGATCGGTCCATGACGGTGCCGTACGTTCTATAGTGGCTGTGGTCCATGGCCTGACATCTCTGTGTGTCGGAGCCGATTCATCGGCGGCGACCACGGGAAGCGATTTGGCCGGCCACCGAGCTTACGGAGCGTCAACAGGACAGCACGCCGCGCCGGGCGCCTCGTCGATGGCGCCCGCCGTGAGATCACGATCGACGGGCACAACGTTCTGTCTACCATCTGGAACTGCCTCGCCGGCAAACCGATCGTCGCCGCGACCGACGGCTTCACCCGCGATATTGGCGGGGCCCGTTCCCGACTCCCCCACGACGAGCGATTCACGCGGGTTTGAGCAGATGCGTGCCGGGCGTTCGTCGTGCTCGTGAGAGCCAGACGACGCTGCATTGATCGGTAGGGTCAAGCCGCCAGTGAAGTCAGAATTCTGCTCGAATCGCTATTCAGGCTGCGGCCAACGAGCATGCGGCGTTGGACCTCCGCGGCGGTCCGGCGACATGTGACAGAAACAGGTGTTTCTGGGACATGGGCTTGCAATATGTACCAGAAAACCGTAATGTAGGACATACATGCTGGCCCATGTACCACCATTCCAGCCATCGGTCCCATATGATGCTCTTCCGCCACTACCTCCACCGGCGCATGTGACTGAGTCCGTTCCGGTTCTCCGCCGAGAGGCAGACGCTCGGCAAGCTCTCGCTGAACTCAAGGGCGTCGCGAACATCATACCTAATCAAGCGATTCTCATTAACGCGATTGCGCTTCGAGAGGCGAAGGACAGTTCCGAGATCGAAAACATTGTTACCACGCAGGATAGGCTGTATCGCGCCTTGGCAGCCAGTTCGTCCGCCGCAGTGGATGCATCAACCAAAGAAGTCATGCAATACCGGGCGGCGCTGCGAATCGGTGAGGCCCTCGTTCGTGACCACGACTTCCTTTCGGTGAACCACATCATTAGAATCCAAACAGAGATCATCGGCAACGATGCTGGACTCCGAGCGACGCCTGGAACGGCTCTTGTCAACGACCGGACCGGAGAGGTGGTGTACACGCCTCCACAGGATCCAGATGTCATTCGACGGCTGCTCTCGAACTTTGCCGACTTCTACAACGGCGAGGCGGCCAGTCTTGCCGACATGGCTGTCCTCCATTATCAATTCGAGACTATTCACCCGTTCCTGGACGGCAATGGCCGAACTGGTCGTATCCTCAATGTGCTGTACCTGATACTGAAAGGATACCTCGATATCCCGATTCTCTACCCAAGCTCCTATATCATCGAGCACAAGGACGAGTACTACCGCTATCTGAGAGCGGTGACCGCCGCCGGAGAATGGGAGCAATGGATCTTGTTCATGCTCGATGCCATTCGGGCTACGGCCTTGGACACTATCGGACGCGTCCGCGAGATACGCAACGAGCTTGACCGAACTATCGATGAAGTGAGGGGCGCACTGCCCCGCATCTACACCAAGGAGCTCGTTGAGACGCTCTTTGTACACCCATACTCGAAAACCGAGTTCCTGGTGAGCGCTTTAGGCGTAGAACGCAAAGCCGCATCTCGATACCTCCAATCCCTTGAAGAACTCGGTCTTCTTGAGAGTCAGAAGGTCGGCAGGGAGAGGATCTATATCAACGTCCGGCTGATGACGATCCTTTCTCGCGAGACCGCAGCCTAACAAGCCCGTCCACCAGACAGCTGCACGTAGATGATTGCGGAGCAGTGAATCAGCTCCATAGACAGGGCAACCGGTGTGCCCTCTCCGGGAGGGCAAGTCGGCACGCTGCAGGTGACGGACTCCGTTATAGCGCGCCTTTGCCCCGATCATGCCGGTCGAAATCGTGCCCCACCCATACACAGACTGCCAAGGGTCTTGACGGTCGGTTGCAGGAGCGCCTCACAGTTTCATGGCAACCCGTTTCGGTGGCGTCCAGAATCGTTGACAATCGTGTGACAATTAGCTTAACTACAGACGGAGCATTCAATGAAGTTCATAACCGTCCGTGACATTCGAACCTCCCCGGCCGA
>CAZVXU010000233.1:0-4041 GCA_964631585.1 uncultured Spirochaetaceae bacterium
TCGGGGGTCTGCACGATCCAGCGGCGCACCCCTCGTGGCAAGGGAAATGACTCCACCGACCCGGTCGACGTGAAGTAGAGATGCGCGACGTCACCGAGGCCCGTCTCATCGGTGATATCCGCCATGGCGAAGCTGCGCGAAAGAGTCCTGCCGGACCAACGGGCTCCTATGAGCTCGCGCACGGTGCTGCGTTTGCCGTCACAACCACAGAGAACGCGACCGTGGTAGGCCTCCTCGCGCCCCTCCTCAGCCTCGACGATCACCCGGACCCCCGCCCGCTCAACGGACATGCCGGTGACCCGCCGTCCCCGCAGCACCTGCACGCTCTCTTGCCGCTCGACCGCCTGCAGGAGTATCTCCTCGGTCCGTTTCTGCGGAAGCGAAAGGATAAAGCGATACTCGGTTGGGAGCGCCTCGAATCCCACCCGCGCGATCTCCGAATCATCACCGTGGATTACCGCCCGGCGAACCTGCACACCTGCGTCCACCATACTCGCCGCGACACCGTAGCGCTCGAAGATCTCGAGGGATGCGGGTGTGATGCCGATCGCCCGGGAGGTCTCCCGAACGGCCGGGCGCTGCTCGAGAACCAGGGTAGTAACACCGGCCTGTCCCAGAGCCAACGCAATCGTCAGCCCAACGGGGCCGGCACCGACGATGAGAACATCGGCATCTCTGGTCAATACGGACTCGAACATCTTCGCGCCTCCACTCGGAACGGGCATGCCTTACAGCGAAGGGTATACGGTCGGCGGTGACCGTTTCCAGAGTCTCCTCGGGTATCAATCCCGGCAGGCTCCGCATGCACGCGATTGCCGCGGCGTCTGTGAGCCAACCTGGCCTGGAGAGGTCGCCGATGTAGCCAATAAATGCAAAAAGTCCAATAAACCCTTGTGCGTAAGCCGAACGACTGCGATAATGAGAGCCGGAGGAAAAGCGATGGGTATCCGTGGCAAGACAAGTATTCTCATATTCGCGTTGACCGCCGTCCTGATTGCGGCGCTGGTTCCGTACGGCGTCGTTCAGTACAACAACGTTCAGCAGGACAGCCTGCAGCAGACCGCAACCAGTATGGAAACGCGGTTCGACGACGCGATGTCCGCAAAGGAAGATGTGTGGCTCACGAACGCGCTTCAGATCGCGAACAATCCGATTATCGCGCAAGCTATGGAGGAGCGGGACCGACAGACGGCCATCGGGCTGCTCAACCGGTACAGCGAGCTCTTCCGTGAGAACACCGGGTTCAACAACGTGCAGGTGCACCTCATCGACGAGGCCGGAACCTCCTTCGTGAAATCCTGGGCGCCGGAGAACTATGGAGAGTCACTCGATTATTCGGCTGCCTACGAAGAGGTTCTGGGCACGGGCACCGCTCTCATAACACTCGAGCACTCCTCGAAGGGACTCAGGCTCAAGGGCCTCTTCCCGGTTGACGCCGACGGTGAGATCGTCGGGCTTGTCAACTTCGAGGGAGGTCTGAACTCCATCAAACGATCACTGAAACCGAGCGATGTGGACTTCCTGTATTTCATGTCATCCTCCTACCTCGACGTGGCGGATTCACTGCAGGGGGCTGCGGAGCTCGGCTCCTACGTGCTCAGCCAGAGCGATGTCGATGAGACCTTCCTCAATTACGTCACCTCGGAATTCGATCTCGACACAGCCCGGGAGCAGCAGGCGGAGAACGGTTTTGCCATGGATGATCGCTACCTGGTCGTTGTGAAACCTGCCGAGCGCTTTGACGGCGTGGATACGGGGGTCTTCATTCTGGGACAACAGCGCGACCTCGCGACGGCAATCGTGCGGGAGAACGGCCGTGTCATCGTTTCGCTCATGAGCGCGGTCGTGGTCATGCTGATACTGCTCGCCTTTGCCATGCGGATTTTCATCGGGCGGTCCGTCTCGAAACCGCTCGAGGACGTCGTCGCGACGGCTGAACGACTTGCAGAGGGTGACCTTTCCGCCGAGATCTCCACATCCCGCACGGATGAGATCGGCCGCGTTACGGGGGCCATAGGACGCACGACGGACCGGCTCCGCGAGGTCGTCGACGACATACTCACAGCCGGGCGTAACGTCACGGGCGGAAGCGGGCAGGTGTCGAAAACCGCCGAGGCGATGTCACAGGGAGCCACCGAACAGGCATCGAACTCAGAGGAAGTCTCCTCTTCCGTCGAAGAGATGGATTCCAACATCCAACAGAATGCGGACAACGCTCAGGAAACCGAGAAGATCGCGCTGCAAGCCGCGAAGGATGCCGAAGAAGGCGGCAGCGCCGTGCATCAGACCGTCGAGGCCATGCAGGACATTGCCGAGAAGATTTCCATAATCGAAGAAATCGCGCGCAATACCAATCTGCTTGCACTGAATGCCGCAATCGAGGCAGCCCGCGCCGGGGAGCAGGGCAAGGGCTTTGCCGTTGTCGCCTCGGAGGTACGAAAACTCGCCGAGCGCAGCCAGAAGGCGGCAGCGGAAATCAGTGAAGTCTCGCAAAGCAGCGTGGATACAGCCCGGGGAGCCGGTCAGGTGCTCGAGTCTCTCGTTCCGAACATCCGGCGCACTGCGGAACTCGTCCAGGAAATCAGCGCAGCAAGCTCCGAGCAACGCTCCGGAAGCCGGCAGATCAGCAAGGCGATTGCCGAGCTCGACAACGTGACCCAGCAGAACGCCGCTCAGGCCGAGGAAATGTCGAGCATGGCCGAGGAGCTCTCCAGTCAGGCGCAGCAACTCGAGTCCACCATCTCGTTCTTCGACACAGGGGGAGAGAGCAGGACTGAGTCGCCGCGGCTCGAGGCACCGGCTCCACCTCGGGTTCAACGCCTGCGCAGCAGCCGAACCGCGGATCCGCAATCTTCAGGATGAGCTCAGGATTCCGCCGCTCAGTTATGCGTTCGTCGTAGCCGTTTGCAGCGCATGATGGTTTTCCGATAATCCGGCGTGATATCTTCTGTGGGGACGAGCTACGTTGTCTCGTCTGGGGAAGAGAAAGACATGCAACAGACGAACGTAGAGCTCAAGGAGCGCGTGCTCACCGTCGATCTGACCAGACGCCTGCCGGACACCAGCAACCTCGAGTTTCTGCCGGAGGATCTCGACTCGTACGGCAGACTCGCCATCATGCAGACCGGGATGATCTGGTTCGGGGACATCCACTCCACGCATCCCTCCACCACCCAGGCAGGATACTACTGGGCTCGCTCCGGAGATGTTCTCTACATTTCCCCGCGCGGAGCCGCACTGGGGTGGGAAGAGCTGATCGATGCAAACGTCGTGAACTTTCTTGCCGACAAGCTTGGACTTCGCAGACGTTACCGGTACTATCGCGTGGTAATGTAAGACAGCAAACCCGGGCGGAGCGTAGCACCATGACCAAGCGCATTTCTTCGGGGTCTGCCTTCGAGCAGGACATCGGATACTCCCGCGTCGTGATCGACGGAGCGTATGTCTTCGTTTCCGGCACGACGGGTTTCGACTATCGCACGATGACGATCTCGGAAGATCCGGGTGAGCAGGCCGAGCAGTGCTTCCGCAACATCGAGCAGTTCCTGGGCGAGGCAGGCGCCTCCATCGAGAAGCTCATCAGGGTGCTCCTTATCATTCCGAGGCGTGAGGATCTCGACGCCATGCTGCCGGTAATCCGCCGATACCTGCAGAGGGCCAATCCCACCTCCACAATGATCGTCGCGGAGCTGATGGACGAACGAATGAAGCTCGAGGTGGAAGTGACGGCGCGCCTTCGTGACGCGGAGCCGTCGTGAGCGCAGATAGGAGTGGCGATTTCGTGCAGCCGACCGAAAACCTGAAGGTCACGTTGCCGACCTTTGCCGACGCGGTGTCTATCGCCGTTGTCATGGACGACCACGATCACCCCGCCGGCATCTTCAATCACTGGGTGATCTGGAACATTCCTGCGAGCTATGCCCGCATTCCCGGGGTGAGCATCGCGATCGTAGAGAACGGCGAGCTGGCCTGGGCCGGAGCGTACAGCTACGCCGACCTCTCCGCGGAACGCCCGATGACCACCGATGCGGCCTGCCGGGC
>CAZVXU010000234.1:0-4021 GCA_964631585.1 uncultured Spirochaetaceae bacterium
AACTCGCCCCACAAGGCGGCGGCCATGGTCGTGGCAAACCACATTCTCGAGCCCGCGACGCAGCTCGAGAAGTCCAAAACCGAGGTCTGGGGTGATCCGACCGTGCTCTCGATCGACAGGCTACCGCAGGAGTGGCGGCGACGTTTCGAGAATCTGCCGCGGTCGCCGGCGGTGCTCGAGCCCGAGGTGCTCCAGGAACACAGTGTTCCCGAGCCCCAGTCCGGTTGGATCGAGGCCATCGAGGAGGGATGGAGGTCAAACGTCCTTCAACGGTGATGAAGCGTCGCCTTACCGTCGTCCTCATGCTCGCGCCCGCGCTGGTCGTTCTCCTCGCCCTCTTTGCGGGCGGGCTTGCGCTGGGCCTGACCCAGAGTCTCGGCTACTTCCCCGTCATCGGGATGACCGATTTCGGTTTCGAGGCGTATCGGGAAGTGCTGACGGGTCCGGGATTCCTGCGCTCGCTGGGCCTTACCGTGTTCGTCTCCGTCGTGACGACGACCCTGACCGTCGTCTTCGGCTTCGCCACGGCGCTTGCGCTCAGGCGCCCGTTTCGCGGCAAGCGCCTCGCCACTTTCGTCTATCAACTGCCGCTCACCATGCCCTACCTTGTGGTGGCGGTGGGCATGATGATGCTCGTCTCCCAGAGCGGGCTCCTTGCGCGGGTGCTGCATCAGCTTGGCGTCATCGCCGTACCCGCAGAGTTTCCCGCGGTGGTGCACGATGACTGGGGCATCGCCATCATTCTCGTGTACATGTGGAAGCAGATCCCGTTCATAGGGTTGATAGCGCTTGCGGTGCTTCAGTCCGTCGGCGCCGACTACGAGCAACTCGCCCGCTCCCTCGGAGCTACACCGCGGCAGACCCTTCGCCACGTCCTCATCCCGCTCGTGGCGCCCGGTCTCGTGCCGGCCTCCATCATTATCTTTGCTTTCACCTTCGGCTCTTTCGAGGTGCCGTATCTGCTCGGAAAGTCCTTTCCCTCGATGCTTGCGGTCTTCGCATACCGGCTCTACATCGACGTTGACCTCGCGGCTCGGCCGCAGGCGATGGCGACGAGCATGTTCATCGCGGTTTTCGTGCTTTTCCTCGTCTACCTCTACCGCCTCGCGACGCGTCGGGCCATAGGAGGAAGCTCATGAGGCGTGCGAGCGGCAGCGTCGTACATCGCGCCGTCATTGTCGGTATCGTTCTCCTGGTGACGCTGCCGCTTCTGCCGCTCGGGGTGTGGTCGGTGAGCCACCGGTGGTTCTTTCCGAGCCTGGTTCCGGGTGAGCTCAGCCTCCGCGGCTGGGCATATCTGGTCTCGCCGGCGTCCCGCGTGCTCGTCGCGGTCGTGAACAGCCTGGTTATCGGTGCCGCAGTCACCGCCATTAACATCCTCCTCGGTGTGCCGGCCGGGCGTGCGCTCGGGACTACGCGGCTTGCGGGCAAGGATGGGCTCGAGATCCTCATCCTCGCCCCCCTCATCGTGCCGGGCATCGCTGTCATTATGGGAATACAGGTGGTCTTCATTCGGATCGGGCTTGCCGATACCCGTACCGGCGTCATATTCTCCCACTTGCTTCCGACGCTTCCCTATATGATTCTTGTGATGAAGGGGGTCTTTGCGAACTACGACAGGAACTTCGAAGCGCAGGCGCGCAGCCTCGGCGCGCGCCCGCTGCAGGTGCTGCGCCATATTACGTTGCCGAGCGTGTTCCCCGGCGTGATGATCGGCTCGCTCTTCGTTTTTCTAGTATCATGGAGTCAGTACGTGCTCACCCTCATGGTGGGAGGTGGCCGCGTCGTGACGCTTCCGATCCTGCTTTTCTCGTTTGCAACATCCGGGGATCACGCAGTGACCGCCGCGCTTGCCATCATCTTCGTGCTGCCGGCGATCCTCATCCTCGCGATGACCGCCCGCTACCTCACCGGGCGCTCCGCGGCACTCAGCGGACTGGGGAAGGTATGACCAACGTCACGCTCGAGCATCTCACCAAACGCTTCCCCGGCTCAGACCACCCGGCCGTGGACGATATTTCCGTCTCGGCTCCCGCGGGGGGCCTTCTGTGTCTGCTCGGGCCCTCCGGCTGCGGGAAGACTACCACCCTCAAGATGATAGCCGGCCTCGAGTCCCCCGACCGTGGCCGTGTGTGCTTCGGTGCGCGCGACGTGACCGCCGTTCGTCCCGAGCGCCGGGATACGGTGTTGGTGTTTCAGAACTATCTTCTTTTTCCGTTCATGAACGTGGAGGAGAATGTGGGGTTCGGGCTGAGGATGCGCGGCATTCCGTCCACCGAGGTCGAGCGCCGCGTCGATAATATGCTGGCGACCGTCCGTCTCGACGGTCTCGGCTATCGCAAGCCCGAAGAGCTTTCCGGCGGGCAGAAGCAGAGGGTGGCACTTGCGCGCGCCCTTGTGCTCGAGCCGAGCGTGTTACTGCTCGATGAGCCCTTCTCGAACCTCGATGCGCATCTTCGCGACGAAATGCGGGAGCTCATCCTCCAGCTCAAAGAACAGATGAACCTCACCATCGTGTTCGTGACCCACGACCAAGAGGAGGCGGTGCTGCTCGCCGACCGCATTGCCCTCATGTTCGACGGCCGTATCCGGCAGGTCGGTGGCGCGGCGGACTTCTTCGAGCGCCCGGCGACCCGCCGGATCGCGGCGTTCTTCGGCAACCGAAATGTGCTGCGTGGCCGCAAGCGGGGCAGCCGCGTCGAGACCGCCGTCGGCGAGCTCGCGATCGAACATGCCGACTCTCTCGAAGACGGTCCGGTGGACCTGCTTGTGCGGCCCGAGTTCGTGGAAGTGCGACCGGAGGCGTCGACGGACGCCGGCGACACCCCGGCCGAGGGCTCCTCGGGCACCGGCGCCACGGACACCGCCGGCTCGGCGGGCAACAACCTCGTCGCCGTGGTGGTCAAGCGCTGCACCTACATGGGAACGCATGTGCGATACCGGGTGACGCTCGATTCCACCGAGTGGGAGATCCACGCGCCGGGACCGGCGGGCTCCGAGACTTCCGGCGGAGCCGGGACTCCAGAGCCTGCGGAGCCGGGAACGCGCTTGATGGTGCGCCTGCCGCCGGAGCGTATCTGGCTGGTGCCTGTCTGAGGTATATAGCAGCTTGTTGGTAAAGGGCCAGGCAAGTCCAAGCGGTGCAGGTTTTTAGGTGTGCCACGGGTTCCGCAATGCCGCCTGCCAATCGGTATCACGCGGAACCCTCTGTCCTGGAACGACTTATCGGAACTTTACCAACACGGTTCTTGATACCCCAGTAGGTCTCGCGCGTCGAAGCCGCGCTATCACGCTCCCTCACTCCGCGTAGTCTACCCATCGCCCGTTTTCGAGCAGCTGGAAAGGCCGGAAGCGGCGCTTGTAGCTCATCTTGTGGCAGCCGGGCACGTAGAAGCCGAGGTAGAGCCAGCTCTTGCTCATCGCGGCCGCTGCTTCGATTTCCTTCATGGCCGAGAAAGTGCCGAGGCTGCGGGCGGACTCGGCGGGATCGAAGACGAAATAGACACTCGACAGCCCGTCCGGCACGACATCGACCCAGCCGATGCCGATGAGGCGCCCGCCGACCGAATACCACATCATACGGGTATCGATAGGCGAGTCGAAGAGAAAGCTACGGAAGCCCGAGCGCGATGCGGTCTCATCCTCGCCGTGCCGGGAGGTGTTGTAGAGGCGGTAGAGCTCGTAGGCCTCCGTATCGTCCTCCAGGGGGCTCATGCGCACGTCAACGTCGCTGTTCTTTTTCAGGACCCGGCGCTGGGACTTAGTGGGAGAGAAGTCACGCGTCGGGACCCGGATGGGGATGCAGAGATTACAGCCGGGGCAGTGATTCTGGTAGAAGGCGGTGCCGCTTCGGCGCCAGCCCTGTGATATCATCGACTCGTAGAGGCTCTCGGAGAGGCTTCCGACCTGGAAGGTATGAGTAACCCATGTGCGGTCGGGGAGGTATGGGCAATCACCGTGATTGATGCGGAAAAGCTGCACACGCATCGCAATTGAGGCCGTATCGTAGATGAAGGCCCGT
>CAZVXU010000235.1:0-4015 GCA_964631585.1 uncultured Spirochaetaceae bacterium
AATGGCGCATCGACATGCTCAGCTCGGCCGTACTCGATTTCGGCGGGCCCCAGGCGACTTTCACCGTCGGCACGCAGACCTTTGCCCACCAGCACGTGACCGCCCTCGGCTCAAGCGGAGTCGTCACGATCGAAATTCCCTTCAACACTCACCCTGACGTTCCGGTGGGCGTGCAGGTCACCGACAGCATCAGCACGCGACGGGTGACCTTCGGTCCCTTCGATCACTACCGCGGCGAGCTCGAGGTATTCTCCCGCGCAATCCGTGACGGGGCCGACACGGCGCCCACTCCACCGCAGGATGCCCTCGACAATCAGCGCGTTCTCGACGCCCTCTTTGCCTCGGAGAAATCCGGCGGATGGGAAGCGGTCGCCGGCGGCCCCAGCTGATCAGGCCGGGGGTAACTGGTCGAGCCGGCTTATTTGACTATTTCGATCATGTTTGATAGCCTTAATTTGATAAGAGATTATCGATTTGGAGGCCACCATGGCAGAGACCACCATGCCGAGCATCGCGTTCTTCGACGCGAAACCTTATGACCGCGAGTACTTCAACCGGCTGAACGAGGACTACGGGTTTCATATCACCTATTTCGACGGGAAGCTGTCGGCTGAAACGGCACACATCAGTCGCGACTACGACGCGGTCTGCGCGTTCGTGAATGACACGATCGATGCGGAAGTTGCCGGGGTTCTGCGCGAGGGCGGGGTTAAGCTCGTAGCACTTCGCTGCTCGGGCTACAACAACGTGGATGTCTCGAGCCTCGAGCCGGACATTCACGTGGTTCGGGTTCCGGCATACTCGCCGCATGCGGTGGCCGAGTACGCCGTGACGCTGATGCTCACGCTGAATCGAAAGACCCATCGGGCGTTTTACCGCACCCGCGACAACAACTTCAGCCTGACCGGCCTGGTGGGTTTCGACATGCACGGCAAAACCGCCGGCATCATCGGCACGGGCAAGATCGGCCGCATCACTGCTGAGCTGCTGCGGTGCTTCGGGATGCACGTGCTCGCACACGACCTCTACCCCAACCAGGAATGGGCGAAGCAGCACGGCGTCGAATACGTCGACGTCTCAGACCTGTATCGCCGGTCAGACATCATCAGCCTCCACTGTCCCCTCACCCCGGAAAACCTCTATATGATCAACAAGGGCACACTCAGCCTGATGAAGCCCAACGTGATGATCGTGAACACCGGGCGCGGCAAGCTCATAAACAGCTCGGACCTTCTCGATGCGCTGAAAAGCCGCTCCATAGCCGGCGCCGCCCTCGACGTCTATGAGGAGGAAACCCAGTACTTCTTTGAAGACCACTCGCAGCGCATCATGGAGGACGATGTGCTTGCCCGGCTCATGACCTTCCCGAACGTGCTCGTGACGAGCCACCAGGCGTTCTTTACCCACGAGGCGCTGGAAAACATCGCCGACACCACCCTCGAGAACGCGCGGCTCTTCTTCGAGGAGGGGGCGATGCCGAATCGCGTGGAAGCGCCGTAGATGACCGACACCGAGCTTCAGGACTATCTGCACGATCGCATTCCCATCACTCGTGCGATGGGATTCACCATTGCCGGCTCGGGACCGGACCGCATCTCCATTGCCGTTCCGCTGTCTCTCAACGGTAACCATCAGGGAACGGCCTTCGGCGGGAGCATTTCCGCAGCGTTAACCACCGCCGCCTGGGCTTGCGTTCACATCGCAGCCGGCGCCCTCGATTCGGACGCGATCGTCGTTGTGCGCGACGGCACGACCCACTACGATCGACCCCTGCACAGCGATTTCATCGCGGAGGCGGAGTACCTCTCCGAGCACGAGCGTCACAGAATGCAGCAGCGCTACGAGCGCTCGGGCAGGGTGAAGGTACGCCACAGCGCCCGCATCCTGCATGAGGGGCAGGTTGCCGCATCGTTTTCGGGGAGTTTCGTGATACTTGCCGGATCCGCATAGGCAACCTGGATGCTCACCGGCTACGAGAGCTAGCGCACGTCCCTTCAGGAGCCACCGGTAAGATCCGCGCCTTCCACATCACACACGAGATGCGCCTCATGACAGCTGTCGCACTGCTCCACGTGGTGATGCTCCGAGAAGCTTTGCCAGTGTTCCTGCTGGCTGGGCGTGAGAATGCCGGTGCCCTGGCAGAGTGGACAGCTACTGTCGAGTGCCGCGAGGATTGCCCGCCGGATGAATTCGCTACGGTTGTGAATACCGGACATCGCCTCCGAAAGCGACTCGTCCACTTTGAAGGTGATCACTTCTTCTTTCTTCGTGTGTTTCATTGCTACACCTCGCTGGTATTACTATGTAACATAGCAGAAGGTACGGTAGAACGACAACAGCACGCTGTGTGCTTTACGGGACAATCATGCGTCACAGCCCTACACAGCAAGCATGACGATGACGGTTCCGAATCCGAGCATCACCGCAGCACCGGCAAGCTCCACTCCCGCATGCGCCGTGTGTGCGGCGTTGCTCGAAAGCAGGTGTAACGCTCGTTCCTTTGTGACGATGGTAATCAGCGAAAGCGCGGTCAGCGTCAGCGCCATGCCCACCGATACGGCTACCACCGCGGCAATACCTATAACCGGTCGACCGAGCGAGAGCGCCGTGAGAAGGATAAGGGCGGAGCCCGGACATGGTACTATCCCGGAGACGATCACCAGCGGTAGCATGCGCGACTTGCCGCGGCCCGTCTGCGGCGCCTCCACGTCACCGTGGTGGTCGTGTCCATCCGCATGATGATCGGCCTGGTGGAGCCCCTTGCTGCGGATAAGCTCCATCGAACGCGCGAGGAGCAGATACAGTCCGAGCAGTGCGATAAGCACGCCCGTGAGCCGGTGAATCGCGGCGCTCGCGTCTCCAACCACGGTTTCCAGTGCCGTATCGAGCAGATAATACCCGCCGAACACAATGATCACAGCGGCCACGACGTGAAGAACCGCAAGAGCGACCGCCGCCAGGATTCCCTCGGCAGGGCGGGCATCTTCGGCAAGAAAATAGGAGACGAGCAGTGTCTTACGATGCCCGGGCAGCGCCGCGTGGATCATTCCGTAGAGCACGGCAAAGAGAAGGAGCAGAATCCAGATCTCCGCGCTGCCATCCTCCCCGAGTCCTCGCATGAACCGGCCGAGGAGCTCGCTCAACCGTAACTGAAGGCTCGCGAGTGGCCCTTCGGTTACCGAAACGGGGTTCGTCGCGTCAAAAACAGAGGTTCCGCCGTATTCTTGCATCGCATTGGGATCATCTCATAATGGGCCGACTCTGTCATTGCGTCGAACGGGGATCGACCGGGCACCGTATCACCGTCGGAATCCCGGAAAGCCGGGCTTGACGGTCAGTATTACCAGGTGTTACCTTGCTGCCGAATCGTCTTATCTACAGGAGGAAACGATGGGTATTTTTTCGATCAGGAAGACAATGATTCTTATTCTTTCAATGATGGTGATCGTTTCTCTTGGCGTAGCCTGGGCAGGCGGCGCCGGAGAAAGCGACGAGCATCAGCATGAAGAAGCGGAGGACCAGCACGAGGACGAACATGAAGGGGAACATCATGACGACCACGATCATGATGCCGATGACGACCATGATCACGAGCACGAACATCACCACGACGGTGAGATGTCTCTTCCGCACATCGAGCCCGCTGACCTCGGCGGCGGCGAGTCGCTGCAAGTCGTCGCCTCGACGAGCATAGTAGGAGACGTGGTTCGGCAGGTTGCAGGCTCGGCGGCTACGGTGGAAGTTCTCATGCGGCGGGGGCAGAACCCTCACGCCTATGAGCCCACACCCCGGGAGATGGCACGCGTGGAAGACGCCTACCTCGTATTCGTGAACGGTCTCGGTCTCGAAGAGGGACTCATGGACTCAATCGAGGACGTCGCCGGTTCCTACGTCGTTCCCGTCTCTGCCGGCATATCGGTGCTTGGCGCCGAGGACGAGCACGATCACGGTCATGGCGAGGATCACGATCATGACCATGACGGCGACGACCACGATCACGATCATGACCATGCCG
>CAZVXU010000236.1:0-3981 GCA_964631585.1 uncultured Spirochaetaceae bacterium
TCCGCGGAGACGAGAACGGCAGACCCCTTTTTGCCGGTTATGAGCAGAGGCTCATGTTCCTCGTTGACCTGCTCGATAAGGCGAAACAGATTCTGCCGGGCGTTGGTGACATTCGTTGTGTCCACATGACCTCCTGTACGTAATAATGTACATTGGAGGAGCCGGGGTCTGCAAGTTGGCGACAGTGCACCGCCCCGGGGGCCGCCCGGCCGCGGTGGCACCGTTCGGGTCGCACCGGGTATCACGTGCCGGATCGGCGCACACCGTAGGCGAGAACCACGTCCTGCGTGATGTGGGTGATACGGTTGCGCTCGAAGTAATCTCGAATTTTTCGGGAGAGCGCTTTCCTGGTTGCCGGGGCGGGAAACTTGGAGAGCCACCAGGTCCCGCCGGTTCCAGAGAAGAAACTGTACGCTTCGGCGGGGCCGGGATGCGTTTCGACCCAGCTTACCCGTTTGGTTTCAACCTCTGATAGACCGGCGCGGCGTAGCAGCCGTCCGACCGCTCGTTCGTTGCGCGGCCAGAACTCTATACGGTACCCTATGACGTAGCGTTTTGGGACCGCGCGAAAGGCCGCCTCGATTGGCTCACGGTAGAAGCTCCGACCATGCGCCGCGACAGCAACCAGCCCGCCGGAGGGAACCCCGCGTCCCGGTAGGGCAGCGCGTCGGCGTCGACCCTCGCGAAGCTCACCTGCCCCGATCGCCGCCGTCCCGCCTGCATGAGAGCCGGCAGGCACCGTGTTCACGATGGAGTTGCGATCGGCACCCGCTCGGGAGAGAATCTCTGCGGCGATCCCCGTTTCCTGCTCGATTTGGGCACGGTCGGCGTTCGTCAGCGGTTTGCTCACGGTGCCGTCGGGGAACACGCGTCCCACATCATCGTCCGCCTGCTTGGTCATGATACCAAACCAAGCAGGCGGTGGCTGGACATGGAGAACCCCGCCGGGCCACTCGCCTCACAGAATGATCGCAGCGGGAACGAAGAAGTGAGCAACAGCGGTTGCGATCGCCACCACACCAAGAGGTATTCGATAGAATGATGCCGCGCGGTTGATCTTCTGCGCATCGGCGCTCTGGCCGGCGCGATTGACCCATCCCTCCACTGCCAACGCAAGTCCAACCGCGATACCGGCGAGCGCGGGCAAGAGATCGCCGACTACCGCGGTGCTCTCTGGAGTTGCGGCGACAACCAGCTTCACGACCCCAACGACGAGGGTAACTCCTCCGAGCGTGATCTTCACCCACGTTCGGGTCAGCACGCGCGAGACCTCCTGATCGAACGCACGACCGCTGGCGCCGATCAAAGCGACACCGGAGAGAATCAGGGTGAGGATACTGAGGAAATAGAATTGCAACATACGTGAACCTCCGCGTTAAACATACGCCGCATTCCGGTATCGTGGCAAATCCGGAGCAGACCCAGAATAGAGGCTGATACCTCATTACCGAATTCCTGCCCGACCTCACCGGCGCCCGAAATATCACCCCAGAAGTCGGCCCCACTGAGGTCGGCGAGCTCGAACTGCTCATACGAGGCAGCTTGGACCGGGAGCCGACGTGCCTGTTGGTTGAGTGCTTTCATTTGTCGCAGGATCGAATTTCGTCTTTCGGTGCTCACCCCTCCCACACTGCTCGTGGTCGAGGAGATCGGCCACATTCCCGTCAGCCGAAACGGCGCAATGATGTTCTTTCAATTCATGAGCCGCCGCCACGAGCACGCGGCAACTCCTCGGATATGGTTTCTTGGGCACCACGTCGAACCTGGCCGCCTTCGACGGGCTATCCATCCACTGGCATCCCGGTGATGTCACCGACAAGGAATCGCTCGCGGCGGCAAAGTGCCGGGCAACTACTACCGCACCAAGTATCTCTCCGAGGAAATCGTTCGCGACGCCGTCCGCGAGCGCGGCCTCCCGGCCGTCATCCTCAACCCCTGTCAGCTCGTTGGGGAGTGGGACCGAAACAACTGGTCGCAGATGATTCTGATGGTGAAGCGGAACACGCTTCCCGGCGTACCACCCGGCAGGGGCAGTTTCTGCGACATCGCCGAAGTTGCTCGCGCCCACATCGTGGCTGCGGAGCAGGGGGCCGTCGGTTCACCGGTGCCGGCCTGGGTGGTCAGAACGCTGGCCCGCGCGGGCGAGCTTGCGGGCTTCGTGACCCGCCGCAACTGAGTCCCACATCGACGTCGAGGAAGCAGTGCGACGCTGCTACGACTGGATGCAGCGCAATGGTCAGATTCGACCATAGTGGCGAGCAACGCCCCGTGCATTCCAACGATCTCTTCTACAGTGCCGGTGCGCAAGGCCTCGGCGTGGTGATAGACTCCGGAATGATGACGGGCAACGTGACAGAGGAGATTACCCTCTATGATGCCGGGACCGCGGTGAACGAGCAGCCCGGCTCGCAACCGCGCTCCACGCGCCGGAATGGGCGTTTCGCACTGGAGGTGGTCCGGACGCCAGAGCCTCACAAAATATCAATATCCTTCACGCTCACATCCACCGTGAACGGACCACCCTCCGTCGTGAAGGGCATGCCGATGATAGGAGCTCCGTTCGGCCAGTGTATGCGATGATTCTTCCCGCGTACAACTACGGGTGTCGATATGTCCAGGTCGAAGCCGTTTGCCTGCAGCGGGCCGACAGCATTGCCGGCGATAATGTTGGTGAACTCGCCTACCATTTCATTCACCAGCCTCTCGCGCTCTTCTTCGCTGGTGAATTTCAACTTGGTTCGTTTGAGGAGTTTATCGGCAAGGACGCGCGGTAGGCGAATCACGACAACCCCGGTGTGACTTCCCAGAAAACTGATGACTCCCGAGATCTCCCATCGATGATTTCCAAAGGTCTCGATTACGTGCGGTTTGCCGGGCTCCGCTTTCAGGTCGAACATGCGCCCGAAGAGATTCATTGTTGCTTCGAGGAAAGGATTGATAATGACCGCTCTCATGCCGCCCCTGCTTCTGCTCAGCAATCATAATGCGCGGATCTATCCGCAGCAAGGGTGGTGTCACATTTCGCTCGCCCCGCCTCGGGCACAGCGGCGCGGCATTGTGGCTGATCGACAAAGCTTGCAGGCCGGCGATTGCACTATCCGCGCCCCAGCGGTGGCGCCGACGTCATCCGACGCTACGGCGGCCGGCGTGATTCGCCCTGCTGAGACCCCGACCCCGTACTGCTACTTCGCCGGATCGTTCTCCATCTGCCTCTACCGCTGCCAGGAAGGAAACGTCCGCATAACCGTGGAGGACACTCGCAGCATGGTCACGGATCAGTGGAGAGTCTACTACAAGGGACTCGCCGGCGGCATCTTCTTCCCCGGTGATACTGAGGATCCCGACGACTTCGGGTACTTGCTTCAGGACCACACATACACTACTGATCAGAGATCGGGGCACACGCAACATATGTTTGAGGTCTCGGAACCGATCACCGTGAAGACACCCTGGAGTGACGAAACCGCCGCTCGGCGCACGTACACGCCCACTCTGTACGACTGCTGGCCGGACTGTCCCGACCCCGCCTATCGGTATCACATGTGGATGAGCGCGCTCCTGCAGCGCGAGCCGAACAGAGACCTCATCATCGAGCACCGATTCTGGAGCATCACCTACAAGCAGCCCTACCTCTCCGCGGAGTGGTTCTTCGATCACTCGGAGAACACTATTTCTTGGATCTTCTACAACCCGGACGGTAGCGTGAAGGAAACGGGACAGGTCCCTTAGAGCGCGACCTGAAGCGAAACGGAGGAACTCCTCCGGTTTCGTACACGCGTCCAAGCTACCGGTTTCTTCTTCTCGAACTGAACCGCCCTGGCCTTCCCGGAGAAACGAGAGCTTGAGTTGATAGTCTCACTGTAGTGGGCAGACGCTGCATGCAAGAAATGCGAAACGCGAGGTGAGACTGGGTACGGAGCGACAGACGATCGTGAGACCACTTTTTGGACGGGCGGGCTACGCGCGTTCCAAGGGGTCACT
>CAZVXU010000237.1:0-3947 GCA_964631585.1 uncultured Spirochaetaceae bacterium
ATCGTCCAGTCCTCCGACTACGGCCACGAGGTGCGCCTCGCCGATGTGGAGGAGGATGAAGGCCTGTTCCTCCATCGCCTCGACAGTGAGATGATGACCATTCTCTGTCCCCGACTGCTCACCGACGAGACTTCGGCCGAGCTGGGGTTCCGGCTCGGTTGGGTGAACGATCGTGAGGTGCGGCGCTCCATGGAGTTCTACCGGCGCTGTCTCAGGAGAAATCTCTTCCATTCCGGGAAGGCACGGGTGGTGGCAAAGTGCAATCCGTCGGTATTCCGGATTCCCGCACTCCTCGAAGCCTTTCCCGACGCGCAGATCGTGTACGTGGTGCGTCGCCCGGAGGAGAGTATCCGTTCCTTTCTGTCCTTTACGGGGCGTTTCGTCGCCCCATTGCTGAAAGAGTGCGAGATGCCGCTTTTCTTCCGTCGAAAGTACCAGTGGTGCGTCGAGCTCTATCGGAGGTTCGAGGAGCTACGGCCGGGTATACCGCCGGGACAGCTCCTCATCCTGTCCTTCGACGAGATCACTGAAGACCCGCGGGCGGCCCTGCGGCGCTTCTTCGAGTTCTCCGCCATCGACCCCGAAGAGGAAACTGTCGAGCGAATTTCCACGGCCAAAAACTCGGGACCTGCAAAGCGACATGTAAACGATGCACTTGCCGCGTTCGGCATCACCGAAGAGGAGGTGCGGCGCGATCTGGCTTTCGTGCGCGAGCGGCACTTTCCCGAAGACATCGACGACGAGTCGAAGCAGGCGGCCGAGTTCGGGGGTGTGGGATCCTGAACCTTTCGTTTAGAATGAGGCCATGAGCGAACAAAGTGTTGCGGTTCTCTGGGATGCGGAGAACGTGAACCCCAAGTCCTTGAAGTCGCTGGTAGAGGCGGTTCTCGAGTTTGCAAATCGATTCGGCAGGGTCTCGGTGGCCTATGCTTTCGGCGACTGGAAGCGATCCCGCCTGACCGGCGCCGACTCCGTCCTCGCCGGCGAGTCCTTCCAGCTCATGCACGTGCCGGCGGCCCGAAAGAACAGCGCGGACATCTCGATGGTGACGAGTGCGATGGAGCTGCTCTTTCTCTATCCTCACGTGCAGACCTACGTTCTTGTCACCGGCGATTCCGACTTCCGGCCACTGTTGGTGAGCATCCGCCGGCGTGGCGCGCAGACCGCCGTTGTCTGCGACGCGAGAAGTGCCAGTGAGGATCTCCTAGCCCTTGCCGACGAGTACCGTGACTATCGCGATCTTCTTGCGGATGAAGAGACCACCAGCGCCGAGACCGAGGAGGACGGGACTTCACTGAGCAAGGAGCAGGCATTCCAGCTGCTTTCCGAGGCGACGGCGATGATGCGGCAGAACAAAAAGACGCCGGGCCTCGGCCCCGTCAAGATTCGCATGAAGCTGCTTCACGAGGGCTTCGATGAGTCGAAGCTCGGGTACCGTTCGTGGAAATCCTTCGTGCAGGACGCGCAGAAAGAGGGCTACGTTACCGTCGAGACGAAAGGCTCCGATCTTATTCTGGCCCTTCCCAAGTCGAAGGAGCGAAGCGCGGAGCGCCTCGCGGAACCCTTCCATACCTTCCTCGAGACGGTCAAGCAGTGTGGTGGCGGAGAGAACGCCGCGGACGGAATCGCGCTTGCGCGGGTGGGCAACGCCCTCAATGACCGCAATTTCGATTACCGAAAGCACGGCTACAAGAAGCTCAGCAAGCTCGCCGAGGCGGCGGGAAAGCGCGGTCTCGCCGACACTTCGAATCGCAACCTGGAGTGGACCATCAAGCTCACCGATGAGGGTGCGACGTACCTGCGGTAGTCCGGCTCTATAGATCCGGATCTCTGCGCCGCCGCTTCTTTTCACCGCGGTGCTTCTTTCGCCTGAGGCGCTCCTCCTCAGCGCCGCGAGGCCGTCTCGTCGGACGCCGCCGCCGCGGTCGCCGCAGGGCGTGTCTCAGCAGCTCCACGGCGCGCTCTTCGGCAATCTCGCGGTTGCGGCTCTGGCTGCGTGTTTCGGTGCACTGAATGAGAAGCTCTCCTCCCTCCGTAATACGAGAGCCGAGAACGTAGCGCACGCGCGCGGTGCGCGGTTCATCCACCGGAAGCTCGGCGATCGGGAGTCGCAGGGTGACTTTGGTGCTGACTTTGTTGACGTTCTGTCCGCCGGGGCCGCCGGAGCGGGCAAAATCGACGCGAGCGTTCCGGTGAACCCATCGTCTGAGCTCCGTATCGTCCATACTCCTGGAAAGTACGGCCTCAACGGTTTGCCGCTCAAGCACATAAGCGATACCTTTAACGAAATGCTGTACGAAATCCGGAACGTTCGGCAGGTCGCGGGAGAGGGATTCCGTCGCTGGTTCACAGATCCGGACCACGACCTCGTAGTGTGGTATCCGGAACAGGGGTCCCGGCGCATAGAGGGCTTTCAGTTCTCCTACGACAAACAGGGCGATGAGCACGCGATCACGTGGACGACGGGGCGGGGCTTGGAGCATCATAGAATTGATGCCGGGGAAGTCCCGTTCGGCAACAAAATGAGCCCGGTGCTTGTGGCCGACGGGCTTCCGGATGTCAAACGTCTCTCGGAGCGTTTTCGCGAGATATCGACGAACATCGATGCACGCATCGTCTCATTCGTACGGCAAACACTCGAATCGGCAGGCGCCTGAGCGCGCCTTGTGCGCATGGGGGCGGCGTGTTACCGTGCCCCGAGGAGGATCAGATGACTATTCAGAATGATGCGGTGGTGACCATCGCCTACACACTGAAAGACGACGGCGGAGAGGTGCTCGACACCTCGCAGGACCACGGCGATCTTGCCTATCTTCACGGTCACCAGAACATTGTTCCGGGGCTCGAGGAAGCACTCGAGGGCAAAGGGCCCGGTGAGTCCGTTCAGGCCACGATTCCGCCTGAGAAGGCCTACGGTGTGCGGGACGAGCAGCTGATATTCCAGGTGCCCCGCGAGCGCATGCCCGAGGAAACGGAGCTGCAGGTCGGCATGCAGTTCGAGGCACAGACCTCCGGGGGTGAGCGCCAGATCGTGACCCTCGCCGACGTCGGCGACGCGGAAGTCACCCTTGACGCGAACCATCCACTCGCCGGCCAGACACTCCACTTCGATGTGACGGTTAACGATGTGCGCGAGGCGACATCGGAAGAGCTCGAGCACGGCCACGTCCATTGACCACATCCGGTGCAGACCGGTCACCGGCGGGGAGGTTCCCGCGGTGCACCGGTTGATCCGTGAGGTTTTCCAGACTCAGGTAGCACCCCTGTATACCGAAGAAGGGGTTCGCGCGTTCCTCGACTACATCGACCCCGATCAGCTCGCGGGACGGGCCGCCCGGGACCATGAGCTCGTCGCCGCGGAGGACGCCGAGACCGGTGACATCCTCGGGGTAGCGGAGCTCCGACGTTGCACGCACATTGCGCTCTTGTTCGTTGGTGCCGAGGCGCAGCGCGGGGGTGTCGGACGGGTGTTGCTCGAGTACGTGCGCTCGCGGTGCCTCAGCCGGGGCAGGCGAATACTGACGGTGAACGCTGCCCCGAACGCGGTGTCCGCCTACGAACACCTCGGTTTTAGCGTGCAGGGTCCCGAACGGGAGGAATCGGGTATCCGATCGGTTCCGATGATGCGAAGTGTGGACGAACAGCCATGAGCCATGATCATCATCACCATCATGCCCACGAGGTGCAGGAAAGTGACGTAGGCGCCTTCCGGGTGGCTTTCTTTCTCAACCTCGTCTTCACCGTCGTGGAGCTCATCGGCGGACTTTTCACCAACAGTGTCGCCATTCTCTCTGATGCCGTTCACGACCTCGGAGATTCCATATCGCTTCTCTTCTCCTTGGCAATGGAACGGATAGCCGGTCGCCGCCGCACGCCCAAACAGACGTTCGGGTACAAGCGTTACTCCGTGCTCGGCGCAATCGTCAGTGCGGCCGTGCTCCTCGTGG
>CAZVXU010000238.1:0-3943 GCA_964631585.1 uncultured Spirochaetaceae bacterium
CATGTCGTTCACAACCATTTCAGTGAGTTCTCCCCGGAGATAGTGGGAACGCGCGGCGTCGAGTTCAGTTGTCCCTGCAGTCGGGAGCGCTTCGCGCGATTCCTGGTGGCGCTCGGACCGGAAGAGCTCGCCGACATCCAGGAGAACGGACCACTTCCGCTAAAAACAACCTGCTGGAACTGCGGAAGCACGTACGAGTTCAGCGGGGACGCCGTGGGCGATCTCCGCCGCGAGGCCAGTCCTCAGGCCGGATGAACGTCGAACGCCTGGCTCGCGAGTTGCCCGGACGACCTCTGCGCTACTACGAGTCGGTTGACAGCACCAACGCAGCAGCACGTGCGTGGCTGAAAAGCGCCGATCCGCCGCCGGGATGGGGAATCGTCGTGGCCGGCGAACAAACCGCAGGCCGCGGTCGCTTCGGTCGCCGCTGGGAGACGCCGGCCGGCGCGGCGGTTGCGATGAGCCTCATCGTCGAGGCGCAGTCACCCGCGGGACTTCCCCAGGCTGCGGGAGTGGCCGCCGCCTCGGCGATACAGCCGCTCGTGGCCGGGCAGGTGGGCCTTAAGTGGCCGAACGATGTGGAAATCGAAGGACGCAAGGTAGCCGGTATTCTGATCGAGTATCAGCCGGTGGCGGGCACTGCGTACTACGTGGTGGGAATTGGAATAAACGTCGACCTCGACGTGAGCGGCGCCGGCGGGGTGTCGGACGAGATCGCCCGCAGGGCGACGAGTATCGCCCGATACACCCCGAATCCTACCGGCATCGACCGTGCGGCACTGGTAGGTGCGGTTGCCCGTGAGTTCGACCGTTGGCGACTCGATTCGGGGCTGCAGCAGCGGTGGAGGGCACTGCTTACCACGCTGGGGCGGAGTGTCAGCGTCCGTGGCCGTGAGACGGTCATTACCGGGCGGGCGGTGGATGTCGACGAATACGGTGCGCTTCTCATCGAGGATGAACGGGGCAGTACGGCGAGGGTCGGGGCGGGCGATGTAACTGTCGTCGAATGCGGGTTTTCGAATGGCGACTGAGCTGCTATAATCATACCTCGACGCCTATGAGACGGGAAAGCCGTGAGTAGCAAGCCCATTGCCAACTTCGACGATCAATCCGTCGATAGCCTCACGATCGATGCCACGGAGCTCGAGGGGATCGAAGGCGGGGTCGTCTTCTACCTCAAGGGCTATGTCGACACCTATAATTCCCACCAGTTTCAGCGGCGCATAAACGAGCTTATCGAACGCGGATATCACCGGCTCGTCTTTCACTGTGGTGGACTCGCCTATATCTCCAGCACCGGCATCGGCACCTTCGTCGCCTTCCTGAAGGTACTGGAATCGAAAAGCGGGGACATCGCGCTGGTACAGGTGCAACCGAAGGTCTACGAGGTTTTCCAGATTCTCGGGTTCAGCGAGTTCTTCGCATTCGCGGACGATATCGACCATGCGCGTCATGTTCTCGAGTCGGGCCGCGCGCGGAGGCGCGTCACGCCCTTTCCACGCAGCTTTGCCTGTCCGGTGTGCTCGTCACGGTTGCGAGCTCAGCGGTCGGGCCGCTTTCGCTGCTCGAGCTGCAAGACCATTCTCCTTGTCGACGACGATGGGCAGGTATTCCTCGGGTGACCGGCACGCGCGATAGGGTGCGGTGTGCCGTAGTCGGCCTCGGACGTATCGGAAGCCTTCTCGAAGACGACCAGTTGCGCGAGAAGCCGGCAACCCACGCCGGTGCGATCATCGCCAACGAAGACTGCGAGCTTGTCGGGGGCTGCGACATCGACGAGAACCGGCGCGCCGCCTTTCGCGAGCGCTGGGACTGTGAGGCCACGTATCCGCGTGTCGAAGAGCTCATCGCCGACACCCGGCCCGATCTGCTCTGCATTGCAACTCATCCCGATTCTCACTATCGCATGGTCCGTGCGGCAAGCCTGGGTGGCGTTACCGTTGCGGTGTGCGAGAAACCGATGGCGAACCGACTCGGCCCGGCGAAACGCATCGCCCGGCTCCATCGCTCAGGGCACATCACCGTAGTTACCAATCACGAACGCCGGTACTCCTCCGATTACCTGGCCGTTCGCGATTGTGTACGCCGGGAAACCTACGGCCGCCTTCTCTCGGTACGGGGTACGCTGTACTTCGGGCAGGGGCGCCACGATCAGGTGTTGCTGCATGACGGCACGCACATGGTGGATATCATCAACTTCCTGGTCGGCGGGCGTGCTCATCCGGTCCGCCGTTTCGGGCGGATGCGCAGCCGCACCTCGTCCGCCTACCTCTTCGGCAGAGTCAAACGGATCCCGGTCGTTATCGAGGTAGGAAGCGAACGCGACCACCTTGTCTTTGAGCTCGAGCTGAGTTTCGAGCGCGGGCGGATCCGGGTAGGGAACGGTGTTCTCCGTTTCGAAGCCGGCGCGGAGAGTCCCTTTTACGAGGGCTACCGGTCGTTGCAGCACGATCAGGCGCCGACGATAGAGAAAACGGGCTATTTCTCCAACATGATTGCCGACGCTGTGCGCTGCGCCCGGGATCCGGGCCATGAGCCTATCTCGAGCGCGATCGACGGGCTCGCGGTTATGCGGTTCATCGGGGCCGTACGGGCCCGCCGGTGAGCACGACCAGTTCCCACGGACGGAGCGCGGTGAGATTCGGCGATCCGTCGGCGTAATTGGAGAGTGCGAGGGTGCCGTTTCCCGTGTCCACCGGGGCGGCGTGCTCAGTCGAGGACAGGTTCCCAACCACGGTGAGTATTTCTCCCTCGGTTCGCCGTCTATAGATGAAAAGGGGCGAGGCCGCCTCTTCCACCAGCTCGAAATCCCCGTAGAGCGCGGCCGCCGACTCCTTGCGAAGCCTGATGAGGCGCCGGTAGAAGCTCACCACTGAGTTCGGCTCGTCCCACTGGGCGGCCAGGTTGATGCTTCGGTAGTTGTCGTTGAGCGGTATCCAGGGAGTGCCGGTCGTGAATCCGGCGCCGGGGTCCCCGTTCCACTGAAACGGAGTGCGGGCGTTGTCCCGACTGGCGAGGTGAATGCGCCGCATGATCTCATTCTCTGCGACGCCCGCCGCGCGTTGCTCGGCGTAGTAGTTGAGGGTTTCCACGTCGCGGTAGGACTCGATGGTCTCGAAGCCGGCATTGGTCATGCCGATTTCCTCTCCCTGAAAGAGAAAGGGCGTCCCCTGCATAAGGTAGGTCACGCCTGCAAGCAGCTTTGCCGACTGCACACGGTACTCGCCGTCGTCTCCGAAGCGAGAGACCATACGGGGATAGTCATGATTATTGAGAAAGAGGCTGTTCCAGCCCCGGCCGTGTAGCGCCTGCTGCCAGCGGGTGAAGACCCTCTTGAGGTCGTCGAGGTCGATCGGCCTGACATCCCACTTTCCCCCGGGCCCTGCATCGAGCAGCATGTGCTCGAAATGGAAAATCATGTCGAGCTCGTTGCGCTCCGGTGCCACATACCGAAGGGCTTCCTCGGTGCCTGTGGCGTGCATTTCACCGATAGTCACGATGTCGTAGTGGGAGAGTACCTCGGCATTCATCTCCCGGATATAGGTGTGTACGTTCGGGCCGTTGGTGTAGAAACGAAAGCCCGGCCTGGTTCCGGGGGCGGGGTCGGTATCGTCCGGCAGGGCGGGCGGCTTCGAGATCTGATTTATGACGTCCATGCGGAAGCCGTCGGCGCCACGCTCGAGCCAGAAGCGCATCATCGCGTAGACGTCGGCGCGCAGTCCCAAATTGTCCCAGTTGAGATCCGGCTGGTTCGGCGTGTAGATATGCAGGTAGTACTGACCGCGTCGCGGATCGAAGCTCCATGCCTCGCCGCCGAATGCCGAGAGCCAGTTATTGGGCGGTCCACTCTCGCGTCCGTCCGCCCATATGTAGTAGTCACCATAGGGCCCCTCAGGGTTGGAGCGGGAGGAGCGAAACCAGGCGTGCTTGTCCGAGGTATGGT
>CAZVXU010000239.1:0-1952 GCA_964631585.1 uncultured Spirochaetaceae bacterium
TCCGACCTTTAGATCCGCAATCTAACGCTCTATCCAGCTGAGCTATGGGCACACGGTCTCACGGAGAGGGAGGGATTCGAACCCTCGGTACCCGGACAGGGTACAACTCCTTAGCAGGGAGCCCGATTCAACCACTCTCGCACCTCTCCACTATTTCTCTTTTCGACACGGAGAGAGTGGGATTCGAACCCACGGAACCTTGCGGTTCAACGGTTTTCAAGACCGCCTCCTTAAACCACTCGGACATCTCTCCCTGTTCGGTTGTTCGGACTGTCAATATAGCGAGGGTGCCGGAGGTTTGTCAATTACGGTTCCGGATACCCGAACCGCTCGAGATACCCCCGCACTGCCCGCAGATCGCGCTCATCGATGCTTTCGGCGTACTCTGCGGCGAGATCCCGATTGAATCGGTGCCCCGAATACAGGAGCCAGTGCGCCTTGTTGATTTTGATGCGGGAACGGGTAATCCAATAGCGGTTTCCGCGCTCACGCCCACGCTCGAGCGCCTCGATGCCGATCGTGCGGTAGACGCGGTAGGTATCGACGTAGGCCTGTGACAGCACCTCGAAGTCGCGCCCGGAGAGCTCGCCGTCGGAGGCGAGGCTCGGATAGATCTCCACGATGTCGCCGGGGCGCACGAGGTCGGGATCGGGGAAGCGCTCACGATTCAGGATGTAGAGATCGGGCCACAGATGCTCGTTACCCCAGTAAGACCCGGAGATCTCATAGAAGGTGTCGCCGGACTCGACGGTATGCCGGCCGCTGACGGTACGCTCGGCGGGCACCACCGCAGGCTCAGCGGGCTCCGCGGGCTCAGGTTCCGGTTCGGGCTCTGGTTCCGGCTCCGGTTCCAGCGCGGGTTCCGACTCGGGCTCGGGCGCCGCGGCGGGCTCGACCTCGCGGTCGGCCTCTGCCGTCGCGGATGGCTCCTCTCCGCCGAACAGCATATCCAGCCCGCCCCCGGGCATGACGAACACCGTGATGACCGCCGCAAGCAGCAGAACATCCACGACGGCTAACACGATATTGATTCGAACAAGATTGCCGCGCCCCGATCCGGGCTCTCCGTTGGCCGCCACTGGCTCCTCCTCATCATGTCCATCGGCTGATAGCGGGCCGACCGTTTAACAATTTTCCGGATTTCATTATAATTGCTTTCACATTTTGATAAACACGAGTGTGAAATCCGATGGCGAATAAACCGCTCTACGTTGAGATGCCGATCGATGTAAAAACCTACGATATCGATTTCGGCGGGATCGTCAGCAACATCGTCTACATCCGCTGGCTCGAAGACCTGCGCCTGCGGATGCTCGACACCTACTTTCCGCTGAAGAGCCAGACGGAAGCCGGGTATGCGCCCGTGCTCGTTCGCACCGATATTCGCTATCACCGCCCGGTGAAGCTACACGACAAGCCGATGGGAGCCATCTGGGTAAGAACGGTCGGCCGCTTCAAGGCCCATCTCGAAGGTTACATCTCGCTAGACGGAAACGTGGTCGCCTCTTTCGGCCAGACCATCGTATTTGCCGAGTTCACGACCGGTAAGCCCATTCCCCTGCCGGGGCGGCTGCGCTCTCTCTACGAACGCGGAGCCCAGTGGTAGCGGACGTCGAGACACTCGAGCCCGCCTTCTACAGCAGACCCACCCTCGACGTCGCCACTGATCTGCTGGGGATGCTCATCGTGCGCCGGGTCGACGACGAGTTCCGCATCGCGCGCATCGTGGAAACCGAGGCCTACCTGCCCGATGATCCGGCATCGCATTCCTATCGCGGCCCCACTCCACGGAACCAGGCGATGTTCGGCCCTCCCGGACACGCCTACGTCTACCTTATCTACGGAATGCATCACTGCCTCAACGCTGTGACCGAGCCTGAGGGAATCGGCGGCGCTGTACTTATCCGCGCGGCGGAACCCCTCCTCGGCATCGCGGCGATGTGGCGGGCGCG
>CAZVXU010000239.1:2052-3921 GCA_964631585.1 uncultured Spirochaetaceae bacterium
CGACGCCCGGCTCCTCGCCCGCATCGCGAGCGGACCGGGGAAGCTCTGCAGCGCGCTCTCCGTCCATCGTGAACGTGAAAACGGCGTGCAGCTCGATCGCGGGGATCTCGTCATTGCCCGCCGGGTGGCCGTGGGCGGAGACGGCGGCCCGGCGGCGACCTCCTTCAAGGCCCCGGAGAAGCTCGAGATTGTCGAGGATGAGCGGATCGGGATCCGCGAGGCGGCCGGTCGGCCCTGGCGCTTCACGATAGCCGGAAGTCGATTCGTCTCGAGGAAACCGGACCCGGCTATTCAGCCCCGGCCTCATCGGCCGCATCACCGGAGATGATACCGACGATGCGCTCGAGGTCATCGAGAGAGTAGTACTCGATCTCGATGCGGCCCTTGGAGTGCGAGCCCTTCACGATCACTTTCGTGCCGAGGGTATCGAGGAGTTTCTCCTCGAGCTCGCGGAGCTCGGGAGATTTTCGCTGAGTCGTCGCGTCGCCGCCGGTCGTCCCGGTCGCACCGCTGCCCCCGGTCCTCGAGCCCCGTCGTTTTCCCGCTGCCGATGACAGCCTTCCCGCGAGCTCCTCGGCCTGGCGAACGGAGAGTGCCTCGGCCTTGATGCGCCGGGCGAGACGCGTGCGTCCGTCCTCGTTGTCGACGGCAAGGATGGCGCGCGCATGGCCGGCGGAAAGCCGTCCCTCGGCGATTTCCGCCTTGAGATCCTCGGGCAGGCGCAGGAGGCGTAGTGCGTTGGCTACGGTGGAACGATTGAGACCGAGGCGCCGGGCAAGCTCATCCTGGGTGAGAGAGGCGCTTTCCATGAGGCTGCGGTAGGCCTCCGCCTCGTCGATGGGGTTGAGGTCCTCACGCTGGAGGTTCTCGATGAGGGCGATCTCGAGCTTCTCTTCGTGGCTGAATCGACGCGGAAGTACCGGTACGCTGGAGAGTCCGGCCCGCTGGGCAGCACGGAATCGCCGCTCACCGGCGATAATGAGATATGTGCCGTCGTCGGCTTCCTCGGCAAGAATGGGCTGAATAACACCCCTCTCGCGCACCGATTCGGTGAGCTCGGAGAGGTGCTCCTCGGAAAACTGCTTTCGCGGCTGCTCGGGGTTAGCCCTGAGCTGCTCCACAGGGACCTCGACAACGGCGGTTCGCTGTGTCTCCTCGTCGAGCTCCTGCCCCTGAATGAGGGCGTCGATTCCTTTCCCCAGGCGTCGTTTAGCCACGCTGCAGCACCTCGTTGGCCAGTTTCTCGTAACTGCGCGCGCCGGCGCACTCCGGATCGTAGTGGTTGATGGGAACCCCATGCGACGGCGCCTCCGAGAGGCGCACGTTGCGCGGTATTATGGTGCGAAATACCCGCTTTCCGAAGTACCCGACAACCTCCTGCACGACATCCTGCGCGATGCGGGTGCGCGAGTCGTACATCGTGAAGAGGATGCCGAGGATATCGAGCCGGTCATTGTAGGAGCTCTGAACGCGCTTAATGCTCTGCAGGAGCTGCGTGAGGCCCTCCAGGGCGAAATACTCACACTGAAGCGGAATGATCACCTGGTTCGCCGCGACGAGCCCGTTGAGGGTGAGAATCCCCAGCGAGGGCGGGGAGTCGATGAAAATGTAGTCGAACTTCTCGCGAATCGGGTCGAGGGCTCGCTGGAGGAAGTACTCCCGCTCGGCCTCCTGCACGAGCTCGATATTCGAGCCGGTGAGATTGATACTCGAAGGAATGATCGAGAGGTTCGTGACCTTCGTTCCATGGATCGCCTGACCGGCCGAGACCTCCTCGTTGATGACCTCATAAATGCCGGTGCCGTCCGTGGGAACGCCGACGCTGCTCGAGAGGTTTCCCTGCGGATCGAAATCGACAAGAAGCACCCG
>CAZVXU010000240.1:0-3909 GCA_964631585.1 uncultured Spirochaetaceae bacterium
TCGTTCGCGTGTTCAGCGGCTTTCCCGAGGGCACGAGCTTCGGCATCATCATAGCCAACGTCTTCGCATCCCTCATTGATGAGCTCGTCCCTAAGAAGACCAAGAAGCAGGCAAAGCCCAAGCCGGCGTCCAAGAGCGACGGCAAGGCAAAGGAGGCAGTCGCATGAACAAGCAGAGCACAATCTACTCGATGGTATTCATGTTCATCGTAGCCTTCGCCTTCGTGTTCCTGCTGTCTCTGACGAACGAAGCCACGCGCGGAATAGTCGAGCTAAACCAGGAGGTAGCCCGAAAACGAGCCGTGCTCTCGGCTCTCGGCGCAGAGTCGCTCTCCGACGAAGAGGTGCTGAGCCGCTTCGAAGAGGTCGAGCAGATCGAGCGCGACGACACGACGATCTTTCAGGCCGAGGTCGACGGCGAAACGGTCTACGCCAAGGAGTTCTCAGGCAGCGGCCTGTGGGGCACGATAGAGGGCGTACTCGGCGTCAACGGCGAAGTCTCGAGGACCGTCGGGCTCGAGATCATCAACCACAACGAAACACCGGGGCTCGGCGGACGCATAACCGAGGCGTGGTTCAAGGAGCAGTTCGCCGGCGAGCAGATCGGCAGCGAGGGAATTGCTTTCACCGCCGGTGACGGCGACACCGACCACACGAACTCAGAGGTCGACGGCATTACCGGAGCAACGCGGACCACCGAGTCCATGGAACGCATCGTCAATCGTGAGATCGATAGAATCGAATCTCTTCTGGGAGGAAGCTGATGGGTGACGCAGCACAAACGGCTAAAACAGTCGGAGGTATCGTAAAGGGTAACCTCTGGACGAATAACCCCATCTTCATGCAGGTCCTGGGCATCTGCTCGGCGCTGGCGGTCACGAACCTGCTCACGAACACCATCATCATGTCGGCCGGCGTCATGTTCACGATGGGGATGACCAACCTGACGGTCTCGCTCCTCAAGAGTTTCATGCCCCGAAAGGTCCGGATGATGGTACAGACGCTCATCATCGCGTTCTACGTTATCATCGTGGACCTGGTGCTCAAGGCCTACCTGCCGGCCATCAGTGAGAACCTCGGCCCCTACGTCGGCCTCATCATCACCAACTGCATCATCATGGGCCGCGCGGAGGCATTCGCACAGTCCAACGGGCCGCTACTGTCGATGTGGGACGGTGTGACCTCCGCCGCCGGCTACATGGGCGTGCTCATGACGGTTGCGCTCCTCCGGGAGCTTCTCGGATTCGGCGCATTGTTCGGATTTCAGGTCATGCCCGAGGGCTTCGTCCCCTGGATTATCATGGTGATGCCCCCGAGCGCGTTCTTTCTCATCGGGTTCATCATCTGGGGCGGGAAGACCATCATGATGCGACAAGGAGAGCTTGCGAAATGAGTTTTACGCTGAATCCATTCTCGCTGTTTTTTGCGTCGATTTTTACGAGTAACATCCTCCTGGCGAACTTCCTGGGGATGTGCTCGTTCATCTCGATATCCAAGGACATGAAGTCCTCGAACGGGCTGGGCATGGCGGTGGTCGTCGTGCTTACCGTTACCGCCGCGGTGAACTGGCTGGTGTTGAATCTGGTGCTCGAGCCTCTCGGCCTCGTCTACCTGCGCTACATCATCTTCATCATCGTGATCGCCGGTGTCGTGCAGATGCTGGAAATGATCATCGACCGGGTCTCGCAGACGCTGTACATGTCGCTTGGAATATTTCTTCCGCTCATAACGGTGAACTGCGCCATTCTCGGCGTGTCGCTGTTCATGCAGATCCGCGAGTATACGTTCATCGAGTCTATCGTCTACGGCTTCGGCTCCGGCCTGGGCTGGTGGCTCGCCATCATGGCGCTCGCGGCAATTCGCAAGAAGACCGAGAAGGCGCCGGTACCGGCGGGTCTTCAGGGCGCCGGCATCACCATGATCACCATCGGGTTCATGGCGATCGCCTTCATGGGCTTCTCCGGCATGCTAAACGTGCAGTAAGAGACCGAACGAAGGAACGAGAAAAGGAGAGAAATCGTGAGCTATTTTGTGGCACCCCTTGCAATATCGGGTATCAGTGCGGGGCTCGCCTTCCTGGTATCCGTAACCGACAAGATCGTTAACAACTACGGAGACGTCGTCATAAACGTCAACGAGGGGTCGAAAGAGCTGAACGTCAAAGGCGGCGGCAACCTGCTCGTCACCCTGGCCGAAGAAGGTATCTTCGTCCCTTCGGCCTGCGGCGGGCGTGGAAGCTGCGGCGAGTGCAAGGTAAAAGTCACCTCCGACATCGGCCCGCACATGCCGACGGAGCTCCCCTACCTCAGCCAGGATCAGATTGACGACAACGTGCATATCTCCTGTCAGGTGAAGGTCAAAGAGGACATGGAGATAGAGATTCCCGAGTACCTCTTTAACATCCAGGAGATGGAGGGGCATGTCTCGGAGCTCAAGGATGTCACCCACGACATCAAGGAAGTGCATATAGACCTCGCCGACGACTACGAGGTGAGCTATGTCTCGGGACAGTACGGCCAGATCCAGGTCCCGCCCTACGGCAAGGTGAAGGAGCCCACAGCGCGCGCCTACTCCATGGCCTCGAACCCGAGCGACAAGAAGCACCTCGAGTTTCTCGTACGCCTCGTCCCGGGTGGGATTGTGACGTCATACGTACACGAAAACATGCAGGAGGGCGAGAAGGTAAAGATCATCGGCCCCTTCGGCGAGTTTTACGTTCGAGATACCGATGCCACCATGATCTGCGTCGCCGGCGGCTCAGGCATGGCGCCGTTCAAGTCCATCTTCCGCGACCGCGAAGAACGGGGCCTCATGGAAGAGCGCGACATCTGGTACTTCTTCGGGGCGCGTACTTCGAGGGACATGTTCTACCTCGACTGGCTCTACGAGCTCAACGACAAGTATGAGCGGTTCCACTTCGTTCCCGCGCTCTCCGAGCCCGAGGAAGGTGCGGAGTGGCGCGGCGCCACCGGCCTCATCACCGAAGTCCTCGATGAGTACCTCAAGTCCAGCATTCCCACCGATGAGCCGAAGGAGGGATACCTCTGCGGCAGCCCGGGCATGCTTGACGCCTGTATGGAGGTCATGCGCGCCAACGATATGGAAGAAGAGAAGATCTATTTCGACAAATTCGCGTAAGGGGCGAGGTGACGAGCTATGAAGATGTCTCCGGAGTACACGAAGGCGCAGGCGAACATGCAACCGGGCGAGATCACCCAGGACGGGTTTCTCGGAGAGGACGAGCGACCACTCGTCGATATCATCGCCGCCGATGAGCAGGAGATGTCCCACCAGGGCATCACCTTCGAGGAGGCGGCAGCACGCATGCGCTATCTCATGGAGGAGGGCCGCAAAGGCCTCGAGGAACCGGTAAGCGTGGACGGCACGTGGATCGTTCGTGTCAGCGAGGCCCGAGGATTTCTCGCCTCACCGTTCGAAGACGGCATTTTCCGGAAGGTGAACTGCCAGGTACAGCTCGCGCCCGGTGGCCGGCCCACGGGAGACGAGATCCTCTTGTCGGAACTTTCGCTCCATCTCTTCGAGAAGTATCATTTTCTCGAAGGCCGCGGCTCTTCGTTCCGAAACGAGCCGGCACAACTGAAAAAGGTCTTGAAACTCTAATTTCAGTGTTGACGTAAACCCCTCCACCGGTTATCCTGACTTAGTAAGAGGCTGGCGAGCCGGCCCCGGATAATTGGTGGAACCCTATGCAGAACGAACGAATACTTGTCGTTGAGGACGAAAAGATCATCTCTCTCGATCTTCAACGGCGCCTTGAGAAGTTCGGCTATCAGGTAGTCGGGCTATCCGCCACCGGCACGGACGCGGTGGAGAAAGCCCGCTCTCTTCTCCCCGACATCATACTCATGGATATCATGCTCGGCGGCGATATCGACGGGATAGATGCCGC
>CAZVXU010000241.1:0-1537 GCA_964631585.1 uncultured Spirochaetaceae bacterium
TTTCACGTGACTGGAGTTCAGACGTGTGCTCTTCCGATCTGCCGCCGTCCGGGCTCCCGGCGCAGACCCAGGCGGCGCCGGGAGCCCGGACGGCGGCGGCGCCACCCCGGGAGCGGGGCGCGGGTACCTCGACCGGCAGGGCCGGGCGGTGCGCACCGTCCACCGTGAGGCGGCGTCGCTCGAGGAGCGCATCAGCGTTACTTTTCGCTTCTTTGAGCGCGAGGCGATCGGGTTGTCGGCGGAGCCCGGGGGATGCGTATCGGTGACCGGGACGGGGACCGAGGTTCCCTGCGAGGTATTCAATGTGGCCGCGGACGGGGAGATGCTGCTCGGCGAAATAGACGCCGCCCGGAACGAGGGATTGTATCTCGCCGCTTTCGAGGCTGCGTGGCCCAGGAACTGAGGATTTCCGCAACGAAAATTCCGTTCGATCTCGATAATAAAGGTTTTGACAAGCATACGGGACCGGATACATAATGTTGTATAAATATCCGACATTCCACGATAAGGAATACAACAGTGAGAGAAAGACCAGCCCGACTTCAAGCCATCAAAAAAATCATTCGCAGCGAACGAATCAACAGTCAGGAGCAACTCCTGCGCCACCTCGAGCGCGAAGGCTTCTCCGTGACCCAGGCGACCCTGTCACGTGATCTCAAGCTGCTGCGGGTGGGGAAGATCTCCGACGGCATCGACGGCTACTTCTATCGTCTGCCGCGTGAGGACGAGCGACGGGAATCGGAGCGCAGCTACGTGCAGGATTTCCGGCGCGGCTACGTTTCCCTCGACTTCTCGGGAACGACGGCCGTTGTGCACACGCTCGAAGGCCATGCAGACAGCGTCGCCATCGCCCTCGATAACCTCAACATTCCTGAGGTCCTCGGAACCATCGCGGGAAACAACACCGTGTTCGTGGTCCTGAGAGAGGACACCGATCGCAACGAGCTCCTCTCGAAGCTTCGGTCGAAGGTGCCCGACCTGGAGGAATGGGAGCGGTGAAAGCAGCAATCCTCGGCGCCACGGGCTACGGGGGGATGGGGGTGATGAAGCTTCTCGCCGACCATCCCTCGGTGGAGGCCATTCTTCCTGTATCCTCATCACGCCCCGACGAACACCTCACCGCGGTGTATCCGGGCCTCGCGCCCGCCTTGCTCGAGAAGACACATGACGGGGTGCTGCTCGGCGTCGAGGAGGCTCGCGCGGAGAACCCCGATGTGGTCTTCGCTGCGCTTCCCCATCTGAAATCAGCGGAGGTCTGTGCGCCGTTTTTCGACTCGAGTGTCGTCATCGACCTGTCGGCGGATTTCAGGATACCCGACATCGCCCTCTTCGAGAGCGCATACGGAAGCAGGCCACCGCGTGAGGATCTCCTCTCGCGCAGTGCCTACGGGCTCACCGAGTGGTTTCGCGACGACGTGCGTCGCGCGGACATCATCGCCAACCCCGGGTGCTACCCGACTGCCGCCCTGCTACCGCTGCTACCGCTGCTGCGCGACCGCCTCGTAACGGGACCGATCAGCATCACCGCCATGTCGGG
>CAZVXU010000241.1:1637-3899 GCA_964631585.1 uncultured Spirochaetaceae bacterium
CGCTGCTGCGCGACCGCCTCGTAACGGGACCGATCAGCATCACCGCCATGTCGGGAATCTCCGGTGCAGGGCGCAAGGCTGCAGTCAATCTGCTCTTTACCGAGCGCAGTGAGAACGTAAACGCCTACGCACCGGGGAGCACCCATCGTCACTGGGCAGAGATCAGCCACTACGCGAGGCGGTATCTGGCGGGTGGCGCTGTCGCCGAACAGATCCTCTTCACCCCCCACCTCGTCCCGATCAAACGCGGGATCGCCGCCACCACGAGCTGCGTGCTCACCCCCGATGCCGACGCGGCGAGTGTCGCCGAGAGCCTCGAGCGAAGCTACGGGCAGGAACCCTTCGTGGGGTTCTCCTCACGCTCCGTCCCCGAGACGCGGGACGTGCGCGGATCGAACCGGTGCGACATCGGCTTCCACGTCGAGGGCGGCATGCTTCTTCTGTTCAGCGTTATCGACAACCTGGAGAAGGGCGCCGCCGGCCAGGCCGTACAGAACATGAACGTCCGCTTCGGCCTCGAGGAAACCGCGGGGCTCGAGCTCTGGGGAGAGTTCTAAGCGACTAGAGCCTATGAACAGCCATACCATCGTCGTAAAGATCGGGGGGCGCACGCTCTCGAGCCCGGGTGTGCTGGAGCATCTCGTGGCCGACATCGCGGCCCTCGAAGACTACCGTATCGTGCTCGTCCACGGAGGCGGGGCCGAGGTCACCTCCTATGCCGGCCGGCTCGGCATCACCTCTGAGTTCGCCGACGGCGTACGTATGACCGGCGAGGAGGAGATGGAGGTCGTCGACATGGTGCTCGCCGGACTCGTGAACAAGCGGGTCGCGCGTCGGTTTCAGACAGCCGGCGTCCCGAGTGCCGGCATCTGCGCATCCGACGGCGGCCTGCTGACCGGAACGCCCGTTGTCCGTCCAGACGGCAGCCCCAGCCGGACCGGTCGCGTCGTTGCGCGGAATCCGGCGTTTCTCGAGCATGTACTCGACGGCGGCTACCTCGCCGTCGTTGCATCAACCTTCTCCGATGGGGACGGAGGAGGCCTCAACCTCAACGCGGACGACGCCGCCCTGGAAATCGCCACGATGCTTGCCGCCGACGCCCTTCTGTTTCTATCCGACGTCCCCGGCATCCTGCGCCGGCGAGGGACGGAGGACGCGGGAGGCGCGCCGGGGACGGGGACGGAGGACGCGCCGGAGCTCATCAGACGCCTCACGCCGACCGAGGTCGAGGCGGAGATCGGCACGGGTACGATCACCGGAGGGATGATCCCGAAGGTTCGCTCGAGCGTCGCCGCTTTGCATGCCGGTGTCGGAATCGTTATCATAGGAAGCTACACGGAAGACGCGTCACTGGAACACATACTTGCCGGAAACAGCGGCACGAGGATCGAACAATGAGTGCAACAAGCGGGGATCTTCCCTTCCCGAAGAACTACGCCTCGGAGCTCCTGGCGCTCGAGCGCGGCGCGGGCATCTACGTCGAGGACACCGACGGTACCGAGTATCTGGATCTCGGCGCCGGCATTGCGGTGAATGCCCTTGGATACGGGCGCCTCGATCTTGCCGAAATCGCACATGATCAGATGCAGAAGCTCATCCATGTGTCGAATCTCTACACGACCCGCCCCGCACTGGATCTCGGGCGTGCGCTCATCGGCTCTACGCCGAGCACACAGGGAAAGCGGTTCGCCGCGGTTCACTTCGGGAACAGCGGCGCGGAGGCGAATGAGTCTGCGCTGAAATATGCCCGCCTCTACGCGGGTGCGACGAAGGGCCCCGAGCATCACCGGTTTCTCACCTTTTCGAACGGCTTCCACGGTCGTACGATGGGATCGCTCTCGGTCACGGCGAATGCGAAGTACCGCACAAAGTTCGAGCCCCTGGTTCCCGGCGTTGAGGTGGCGCCCTTCAACGACCCCGAAGCGCTCAAAAAGACACTCGACGAGAGCTTCGCCGGGGTCATTGTGGAAGTGGTGCAGGGCGAAGGCGGCCTGCGCGTGATGACCCGGGAGTTCGCCCGGGCGCTCAACGAGCTCACCTCGAAGTTTGACGTGATGCTCATAGGTGATGAGATACAGACCGGCCTCGGTCGCACGGGCTTTCTCTACGGCGCCGAGGCGGTCGGCCTCGAGCCCGACATCGTGAGCCTCTCCAAACCGCTTGCCGGCGGACTGCCGCTTTCGGCAACGCTCATTCCCGCAAAGGTAAACGACATCCTGCACGTGGGTGACCACGGATCAACCTTCGGCGGCGGGCCGGTGA
>CAZVXU010000242.1:0-3883 GCA_964631585.1 uncultured Spirochaetaceae bacterium
CAAAGCGAATCAGCAGGTCGGTGAGCTGCTCCCGGAGCTCGGCCTCTATGTAGCTTTTGTTATCAACACTGACCCGCGCGCCCTCCACCATGCGCCGATAGGAGGGTGGGAGCAGATTGCGGGCAAGATCACGCGCGTTCTCCGGCGAGGAGAACGAGTAACGGAACAGCCGGTCGGAGACGGGAATTGCCATAGGCGGAAACCTCCTCTACCGGGAGGTACCGCCCCTGCGGCGCTGTTACTTCAAGAAACGGGGAAATTCTTGGGCGAACCGCACATAAAAATCCGTTTTGCAGTGCTCAAGCGACCGGCGGCGCCACACCGCGGAGAGGGGGTAACGGAATACCGGAGGCGCGGCCCGGCCGAGCGTGAGTGGAGCCGGATAAAACCGCGTCTGTACCCCGGCCGGCAGGAAACCGCTACCGTGGGAATAGGGCCCTCAGACACGCGTGTGGAGATCCTCTATTGGCGGGAACCGTGTCACCTCCTCAGCTTCTCCGAGGTCGCGTGGTGTGGCCTTCCCGCGAAATGACCTGTACAATTGTTTCGTGGGCGGGCGGCGTCCCGGGTGTGAATGAGCCTATTCTCGCGGAGGTCAACGCGATGGGCGTACGGATTCTTCTCTTCGTAAAAGGTGACGGCATCGGCGAGGAGGAGCGCTACTCCTTGACCTCCGAGATTGTCCGCGACCGCGATACGCATACAGAACGGTGGGTAGTCGAGGTTGACATGGAAAGCCGCACTCCGGCCGAACCGTTTGAGCTCTACCGCTACCATGACCGCCAGTTCCCGACGGATGATTTTTTCGCGCCGGTTGGTCCCAATTCTGAGGATGTGCTCTGGGCGAAACCGACGGACGAGCCGCACGACATATACGGCAACGGCCGCATGGTCTGGAACTCGAAGACGCAAGGGCGCCCCTACCATTACGCGATGCTTGCGGTGGGCATGCTCGTGGAGAGTCGCTGCCCCGGGTGTGCGTATGTTACCGGAGACATCGACCTGTCCCAGGCCGAGGAAGTCCGACAATGGGCAACCCCGCTTCTCGAAGAACCGTTGGCGCTACCGGTCTGCGTCGACCCCGACCGCCTGTACGAACGCCTGTCGGCAATATACGAGGAAGAAGAGCACGTTGTTTCCCGGGCGACGGGCTTGTTCCTCGGCTCCGACACGGAACTCCACCGAGCGCTCATTCGACACGCCGGCCGCGCTACCGCGGATGCCTGGTTCAAGGAGCGCCTCGGAGATTTCGACTCTCTCTCCTTTGTTGGGGCAAGCGAGCTCGTGAGAAGCTTCCTGGAGGCTACCGGGGATGTCCCAGGGCTTGTTGAGATTATTCAGGAAATCGCCTCGGCGCAAGCCGGGGAGACGGACGAGGGCGCGGGCTTCTCGCTTAACGGGTTGCTTCACGAGCTCTGCTCCCGCTTCATCACCATCTCCCCTGACGAGCGGAGCGTGTTGGAAACGCATGGGGTCGCGGCCGCAACGGCCACGGCGGCCGCACTCAAGACAAGCGACGAGATTATCTACGACGCTTTCCTGAAAATTGCGAGAACCCCCTCGCCGGTTCCCGTATACGTCCCGGCCGACGAGCTGCTCGAGCTGTTTTCGCAGGCAGATTCAGAGCAACGTGATCAATTCGCGGAAACGATACGCGCGGAGGTTGCGCGCCAGACCGTCCACTACGAGGCGGAAGAGGATTCGGCGCGCGAGCTTGGCGAGATGATACGCCGCAAGCTCCTGTCCGCCCCGGTTATCACAACGCCTCAAACGCGCAGCGACCTTCTTGCCGAGCTGTACCGGGTAACCCGGATACACGGCATCGCCCTAACTGAGACGGCATGGAACAGGATCGATGCTCTCCGGGATGAGGCCATGCTCAAACACCTGCTTGCGCTTGCCGCGATCAAGTACGACGAAATCCACTTTTGCGAGGGGCGCCTGCACGTGCTCGAGAGCGCTCGGCTGTGGCCTGTGCTCGCGGGGGCTGCCTGAGCGCCAATACTCTCGGCGAGCTCCGGGCACCTCGCTCGGGGTTATCGCCTACGGTTCGCGCATCGAGCTTGCCGACAGCGTGTCATCACTAATCGTAATGGCGGGAGGCGTCACTCCCCCGCAACGCCGCTGCGAATCTCGCGCAGCTTGGCGAGATAGCTTTCATGAGCCGAGCGCAGCGCGGCGACCGCGGGCTCTACCTGGTCGGCCGCAATGGCAAGCTTGCGTGGATCGAGCGTGGAGTCATAGATGACCCTGAACACGTGGCGGAAGGCGCGTAGCTCGTGGAAGGGCTCGAGCTGGTCCTTTCGAAGCAACGCGGGCCGCACACCCTCTATCGACAACGCCATACGGTTTGTGAGATCGCGGTGCCAGGAATCATTGTCCAGGCTGTTCTCGAAGAACTTCGCAATTCGGAGGAAGTAGTTCTCGACGGCGTTGTACAGGTTATGTACCGTATAGCCGAGCGCAGCGATTGCCATCTCCTCTTCGGCATCGGCACGCTCGTAGCGTCGCCTCATTTCGAGGAACTTCTCATACTGGCCACTCACGTGCTCTGCGGCCAACTCGAGCTCTTCGATGAGGGTGGCGTAGGAGTCAGCCTCGTGCATTATTCAGCCTCGTGCCTCGTAGAGAGTGACCCCGCGCGCTTCGACCAGGCGCCGAAATCGCTCCGAGACGGCATCGAGGTCCACGAGGTCCACGCTGAACGCGCTCTCGTCGGCAACACGCATGAGAGAAAGATGGTCTCCGCCCTCGACAGCGAGGTCGATGTCGAAGCGCTCCGATCGGACCGTGCCGGCGGCGACGCTTCCGAAGAGAATGACCTTTCGCACCTCGGGATCGGCTTCAGCCAGTCGGCCCGCGATGCGCTCGGCCTCCGCACGCGCCTCCGAGAGTCTTCGGCCTATCCGCTCGCGTGCACGGCGGGTGCGCCCTCGCTCGGCCTCGATGATCTTTCGAATTTCGCTGCGCTCCATCTCTGTCACTGCGTTACTCTTTTCAGTCCGGCTTCTCGGTCCCGGCTTCTCAGTCTTTGCGAGGCATCACCGCGCGCTCGTACGCCTCCCGCGCGGACGTGTACATTGCTTCGAGATCGCGCCAGCTCTCGAAAAGCTCGTTCAGGGTGGCCACGGTCTGCGCGGTGTTTTCAGGATAGTCGTGCGCGAGGTTGTTGCGAAGCGCCCGGAGCTGCTGCCATCGCTCAACGCTCGAGACGATCTCAAGTTGCTCGAGCCGGTGCAACAGGTCAAGAAAGGGGCGGGGCTGATTGTCGGCTTCCAGATACTGGTAGAGCGACGGCAAGAGCCGCCGCGCCATTGAGTCCTGCAGTTTGGTGAAGCGGTAGATGAACTGATCGAGAAGGGTCACACTCTGCTCGTCAAGCGCGGCGAGTCGGCTTTCGGAGAGCGGAAACGCGCCGGAAAGGCGCGACTGCCCGTGCTCGAGCTTTTGCCTGTGAGCCTCGCACTCGGTGATGGCTGACTCGATGGTGGCGGTTACCGGGTCACTCACAGCGCGATACCGTGCCTGTATGCCTCTGCGACGACGGCCCGGTTGTCTGTGTCACTGCCGCGCGTCGCAACGAGATCGACTTTCTGATCGCCGAGGGCCAGCTGGATATCTGCGACGGTGCGAATCTTTGCTCGCTCCGCCTCGGCGCCGGTGAGCGGTGATTCAACAAGCAGATCGACGTCACCGCCGCGCTTCGCATCGTCTGCCCGTGAGCCGAAAAGCACGACGGTGGCCTCCTCGCCGAAGTGTCGGTGCACCGCCCTGCGTATCGTTTCTCGTTCGCCTTCGGTCAATCTCACCGTTGTTCTCCGGAGCCAGCCTACCCGATGACGTTCGTCACCGTCATCGCCACCCCGACGAGAGCGAGAACGAT
>CAZVXU010000243.1:0-3819 GCA_964631585.1 uncultured Spirochaetaceae bacterium
TCGATAGGTTGGTATGACATCGCGCAATCTCCTTCGGTGGTGGCGGAGTCCCGGCTCCGGCGGTGCCGCCGGCGGCCGGCCGCCGACCGTGCGATCAGCCGCCGGTTGCGAATCCGGGATAGAGCATCATTCCGCCGTCCACGTAGATCGTGGTCCCCACGATATAGTCCGCCTGGTCGGAGGCCAGCCACGCGACGGTCCGACCGATATCCGAGGGCTCGCCGATGCGGTTGTAGGGAACGAGGCGCATGAGCTTTTCATAGGCCTCATCCGTTTCCCAGGCGTCGCGGTTGATAGGCGTGCGGACGGCGCCGGGTGCGACGCTGTTGACCCGGATGCGATCAGGGGCGACTTCCTGGGCAATGGACTTTGCCATGAGCATGACGCCACCCTTGCTCGCCGCATAGTTCACGTGGCCCGCCCAGGGGATGGCCTCGTGCACCGAGCTCATGCAGATTACCTTGCCTGCCGAGCAGGAAACCTCCGGCACGATCCCCCGTCGCTTGAACTCCGCTACGGCCTCGCGCGTGCAGAGAAACTGACCCGTGAGGTTTACGCCGATGACCCTGTTCCACTGCTCGAGCGTCATCTTCTCCAGAGGTGCATCCTGCTGCAGCCCCGCGTTGTTGACGAGAATGTCGACCGTTCCGAACGCGTCGATCACCTCGGCAAACATGGCTTTAACATCCTCTTCCTTCGATACGTCCGCCTGAACGGCACGTCCTCGACGTCCGAGGCCCTCGATCTCTTTGACGACCTCCGCAGCCTTATCGGCGCCCCCGCGGTAGTTCACCGCAACATCGGCGCCGGCCTCCGCAAGTGCAATCGCGCAGGCTCGCCCGATCCCCGAGCTTGCACCCGTTACGATGGCCTTCTGACCGGTAAGAAGCTCCGGTGTTGTCGACGCCGGCGCGGGTCCTGGATTCGGCGTGTTCTGCATGCCATTCTCCTCGATAGTTTTATCTGCAAGTTTCCGCCAAGATAGTTGTGCCGCCAAGGAATAGTCAAGAGCGAGAACTCTCTATATATTAGATCATGTGGAGAGAAGCCACACAAACCGCATTAGGAGGAAGACCCTTGAAGAGAAGCCGTGTTGGGTCCGGCAAGAACACCAGAAGGCGATGGGAGGCCCGCCGCGCAATCTCGCGCCGCCGGCATGTACGCGCCTACGACGAAGAACTGCAGCATGTGGTAGATACATGCCCGGGATTCTTTCTCGGGAAAGCATATAAGAAGGTGACACGAATTTTCGAGGATGAGTTCCGGTCCTCGGCGCTCACCATGCCCCAGTTTGCGGTACTCGTGAACACGGGCATCAGCGAAACGGCAACCGGCAGCGAGATCGCCGAGCGACTCGGCTCCGACCTCAGCACAATCTCGCGCATCATGGATATCGTCGTGCGCCGCCGGCTCGTGGAGCAGTATCGGGCCGAGGACCGCAGGGTCCGGGTCTATCGGTTGACGGGCGAGGGGCGAGCCGTGCTCGATGAGGCCCTCGTGAAGTGGAAACGGGCCAAGCGGCGCGTTCTCGCCGATATCGATCGGAGTTCCTGGCAGGAGACAATCGGCACGCTCGAGCGTATGGCGGCACTGCCCGAATAGCCGCCGTCACGGTCACCTCGGCGCCATACCTGACGGCGAAAAAAACGCTTCTTTCCTCTTTTCAGTTGTATCTGCAAGCATATATATTCCAGGAAAGGCATGAAAGGAGCTAAGGTATGGCAGCTAAAAACGGAAACTCTTACGACGCGATCGTCGTCGGTGCAGGACAGGGTGGATTCCCCCTCGCTATGAAGCTTGCGGGGCAGCGCAAGCGCACCGCGCTTGTGGAAGCCCGGCATGTTGGCGGAACATGCGTGAACTACGGGTGTACGCCGACCAAGACGATGGTCGCAAGTGCGCGTGCGGCGTACATGGTCGGTCGAGCCGCCGAGTACGGGGTCGGAGTGACTCCCGGGGCCGTCGACATGGAGGTCGTGCGGCGGCGCAAGCGGCAGATCGTTTCGGATTTTCGCGGCGGCAGCGAGCGGGCCGTGGAGAACACCGAAAACCTCGAGCTCGTTCGGGGCACCGGGTCCTTCACGGGGCCCAAAACGTTGAAGGTGAGCGGAGAGTCCGGCGAGCGCGAAATCACCGCAGATCAGATATTCATAAACACCGGCACCAGCCCGAACGTCCCGCCGATTTCCGGCATCGAGAGCGTGCCCTACCTCAACAACGAGAGCATCATGGAGCTCGACCAGGTTCCGGATCACTTGATCGTGATCGGTGGCGGTTACATCGGGGTCGAGTTCGGCCAGATGTTCCGACGCTTCGGAAGCAAGGTTACCATATTGCAGCGCGGGCCCCGGATGCTCCCCCGGGAGGATGAGGACGTGGCGGCTGAAGTGCTCTCGATTCTCACCGAGGACGGCATCGAGGTTGTCACCGGCGCGCAGACGAAGAGCGTCGCGGCCACGGCAAGCGGCGGCGTGGATCTCTCGGTTGAGGTGAACGGGGAATCCCGCACGATCTCCGGATCGCATCTCCTCCTGGCGGCCGGGCGCAAGCCGAACACCGACATGCTGAACCTCGCGGCCGCGGGCGTCGAGACCGACAAGCGCGGGAGCATTCAGGTAAACGATCGCCTCGAGACCGGAGTGGACGGCATCTGGGCGTTGGGAGATGTAAAGGGCGGCCCGGCCTTCACGCACATCTCCTACGACGATTTTCGTGTCATCGATCGCAATCTCTCGGGCGACGGCATGGGGACGATAGCCGGACGTCTGGTTCCCTACACGGTGTTCATGGATCCTCAGCTCGGCCGAGTCGGCATGAGCGAGCGCGAGGCCCGCGATGCGGGGTACAACGTCCGGGTCGCCAAGATACCTATGACGTGGGTTGCGCGTGCGCTCGAGACCGACGAAACCCGCGGGCTCATGAAGGCGATAGTAGACGCGGACAGCGATCTCATCCTCGGCTTCACAATGCTTGGTATGCAGGGGGGCGAGATAGCAGGCGCCGTGCAGGTGGTGATGACGGCCAATCTGCCGTACACGATCCTGAGGGACGGAGCATTCGCTCACCCCACACTCATGGAATCTCTGAACAACCTGTTTGCCAACTTCGAGGGAGAATAGGGAATGGCTATAGTGGCCATCGTCTCCGACGGCTACCAGCTCGTCACCTTCTGAGCGTGACCGTCGCGGCGCGCAGGATCACCATGAACCGCGGGGCCCGGATCGTCATGCTCTTTCTCGCGCTGGCCCTGGCTACGGCCTGCGCGGCCGAGGGCGCGCCCCGGGCTGGGGCTGGGGAGGGCGGTGGGGACGCGCCCGCCGCCACCTCCGCCGGGGGTGGCGTTGACGCCGGCGCCCCCGCGACGTTCACCCTCGGCACGTTCAACATCCACTACATCGCCCCCTGGCAGGAAGGCATACGATGGGAGGAGCGCCGCGATGCAGTGGTGTCGATGCTCGAGGACGCGAACGCCGACATCATGGTCTTTCAGGAGATGGAAACCTTCGAGGGCGGCTCCTACAGCGAGGAGAACCGCCAGCTCGAATGGATCGCGCGGCAGTTTCCCGGCTACGCTTTCGCCGCGGTCGGTGACCCGCAGGAGTACCCGTCCACCCAGCCGGTGATGTACCGCCGGGACCGCTTCGAGGCCCTCGATCAGGGGTTTTTCTTTTTCTCGCCGGATCCCGACGAGATTTACTCCCGGTCCTGGGACGGCGGGTTTCCCGCCTTCGCCTCCTGGGTCCGCCTTCTCGACCGCCGAAGCGACACATCATTCTACCTCTACAACGTTCACTTCGATCATTCGAGCCGCGGAAACAG
>CAZVXU010000244.1:0-3793 GCA_964631585.1 uncultured Spirochaetaceae bacterium
TGTGAACGGAATCGGGCGCGAGGGCAAGGATGCCTGTCGGTCACCCCTTCGGAAGAACGGGTTGCCAAATAGACAGACCCGCCCCATAATGAAAGTGAACATTTCACGTTGCGGGCTTCTCGACGTGAGCTCACGCAGTATTCCGCGTGGGTGGGGGCGCTATGCCCGCAGCGGACGTGTTCGGCATGCTCCCGGCACATGGGGTGTCGGGACATGCGTGGGGTACGTGGTACCCCGGAAAACCGTAAGGAGGTTTTTTTATGCGAACCAGAGCTTTGCTTGTCGCACTCGTCGTCCTCGTCGCGCTGTCAATGGCAGCATGGGCAGAGGGCGGACAGGAGACAGCGGCCGCTGAGAGTCCCATTGACTGGAATTCCCCGCAGATGGCCGTCGACCGCGTTACCGGAGAAGAATGGATCCCGCCCGAGGGCTGGGAAGAAGCCACAGAGGGAGTAGAGGAGCTCTTCTACTTCAACTCGGGAGCCATGCGTCATGACCCGGCCACGAAGGTGAACATCGACATCTTCACCGAGAAGACCGGCATCGAGGTCACCTGGGCCGAGGTCTCCTCCGAGATCCTCTTCCAGAAGACGCTGAACGTGCTCGTCTCCAAGGATCCCTCGGTCCACGGCATGTCCCTGGACAGCGGCCCCTATCAGTTCGAGCAGGTCATCGGCGCCGGTTGGGCAGAGCAGATGCCCTTCTGGACCGACGAGCTCAAGGCCGCTTATCCCGACGCGATGGTGCCCGCACTCTCCGACGACGAGGGCAACGTCTATGCCACCGTCGATACCATGAGAAGCTACCTCTTGTTCTACCGCCCGTCGTGGCTCGAGGCGGCAGGCGTGGATCCCGAGAGCCTGACCACCTGGCAGGGCGTGCGTGAAGCCGCCGAGCAGGCAGGCGAGTGGGCCCGAGAAAACATGGGCCGGGACTTCCACGGCATCGTGTTTCCCGCAAAGAGCTACAACCTGATGCACATGCTGCAGTCGGGTATCTACTCGCAGGGCGACCGCGTCATCGAGTCCGACGGCACCCCCGTCTACGACGACGCCGCCGGACGTAACTCCTGGGAATACTGGGTAAATCTGGTACGTGACGGCATTGCGCCGGAAGACGTGCTCGGCTGGACCTGGAACGACTACCAGGAAGTATATGCGCGTGGTAAAGCGGCAATCATGCTCGGCTTCTCCACCTACGTGAACCGCTCCGCCGATCCCGAGCTCTCCCCCGCGCTCCACGAGGACGTGATGGGCAACGCGGTGGACGCCCCGGGCGACTGGGCCGTCATCGCTCCTCCCAAGTGGGATGCGAGCCAGCCGGAAACCAATCGCTCTGCGTTCATCGACTTCGACGGCTTCATGGTCAACACGTTTGCCGACGAACGGCACAAGGCGGCCATGATGCTCTTCAGCGAGTTCCGCATGAGCGCACAGGCGATGGCCAATGAGGTCGTCATCGAAGGAAACGAATCCTTCTACCCCGGCGTCTATGATTGGGACAAGGTGCAGAACGAGATTCTGTTCCCCGAGCCGCGTGCTCAGTCGGTTTCCACGACCGTTATGGAAACCTTCCCTCCGGGTGCAATCCAGGCGAACGATATGATTATCGAGTTCTTCGCCCGCTCCGTTCAGGGTGACATGGATCCGCTCGAGGCACTGAGCCAGGCCCAGGAGCAGATCAACAGTATCTATCGATAGATAGCGGCCGTCGAATCATCGATCATCAATTGAGCGTCAGGAGCCCGCTTCGCGCGGGTTCCTGATGCCTTTTGTTACAGTCATGTACCGTACCAATCCTGCTTTCGGACAAAGAGGTATCTCGAGATGAAGAAACGGCACATGTCGGACGCACAGTTCGGGGTGCTCATGTCTCTCCCCGGCCTCGCGATTCTTCTGCTCTGGGTCGGCGTCCCGCTGATCCTCCTGATCGGAGTAAGCTTTACTCGCTTCGAAGTCATTACACCGACAGTGTTTGTCGGCCTTGCCAACTACGCGGAAATGCTCGGCGACCGGATATTCCGGCTCGCATTCATGAATACGCTCGTGTTTTTTGCGGGCTCGACGCTGCTCGCCTTTGTCATTTCGTTTCCGGCAGCGTGGTGCCTGAGCCGAATCGGGCGCGGCGGAAGCACGATGCGGACGCTCGTCATGTTTCCCTGGGCGGTGCCCCTGATCGTGTCGGGCTTCATCTGGGGATGGATCTTCAACTCCTCCTACGGAGTGTTGAACCACCTCCTGGTGGTCTCGGGAGCGGTTGCGAACAACGTGAACTTTCTCGGACAGGGGACGACGGCAATGATGGCTGTAATAGTGGCGGACAGCTGGACCCGCGTGCCATTCATGACCATCCTCACCCTGGCAGGGTTCGAGGGCATCAGCCGTGACCTCTACGAGTCGGCGTCCATCGACGGGGCGGACATCTTCACGACCATGCGCCACATTACGTTGCCGCTTGCAAAGGGACCCATCCTGACGGGATTGCTGATTACCAGCATATTCTCCTTCCGCACGATAGACGCAATCTTCTCGCTGACCCGCGGCGGCCCGGCCCGCGCGACCTACGTGCTCGGTCAGCTCAACCTGGATTATCTTTATAACTACATTCAGTTCGGGAAAGCCGGCGCGGTAAGTGTGCTTCTGATGTTGGCCTGTATGGCCATCGCATCCGTCTACGTGTATTTCCTCTTCAAGGAGTAGTCGCATGACCCCGCGAAGACTGGCAAGCAATGCACTCGAGCATAAGGTAACCCCCTATGTGGGGATGACGATAATTCTCATTCTGCTGCTCGGCCCGATCTACTGGACACTGATCACGTCCCTGAAGCCGCTGGCGGAAGCCATCAGATGGCCGCCGACGTACATCCCAAAGGGCTTCACGCTCGACCCGTATATTGATGTACTGACCCGTTCGCCCGTTCCGCTGTACCTGCTGAACTCCGCGATCATCGCTCTCGTCACAACATTCATCGTGGTATCTGCTGCGGTCGCAACGACTTATGCCTTGACGCGTTTCCCCTACAGGGGGAGTAAGGCGGTGTTCAGCGGCTTCCTCATTGTGCGAGTCATCCCGCCCATCTCTCTCCTGCTGCCGTTCTATCTGATTCTGCGGCAGGTGGGTCTCATAAACACCCGGGCGTCGGTCATCCTCTATACGATGTATCTGACCTATCCGTTGTCGATCTGGATGCTGAAGTCGTTTTTCGAGCAGTTTCCCCAGGATCTCATCGACGCGGCGCTGATCGACGGCACGACACGCCTCGGGGCGCTTACGCGGGTGGTCATCCCGGTCATCGCGAACGGCATCGCGGCGGTGTCGGTCATCGCCTTCCTGTGGAGCTGGATCGAGTTCCTCGCGCCATTCCTGTTTATAAACACCGACGCGCTGAAACCGATCACCGTCGGTCTCTACTACTTCGTCGGAGATGAAACGACCTACTGGAACAGCCTGTCGGCAGGAGCCTTCCTGGCGACGCTGCCGGGTATTGTCTTCTTCATTTTTGCGCAGAAGTACATTGTGAGCGGACTGACCGCCGGCTTCGGCAAGGAGTAGCCGGGCGCGGCGATACCCCAGCGGGCGCCGCCGCACGTCGGGCGGCACCGACATGAGTCGGCGTGCCGTGCCGCGCCCCCGCGGAGCCGTCGCACTCAGTACTGCGGCGGTGCCTCGGGATATTCCACCGATAACTTCTCGTAGAGCTCATCAACGCGGTCCTCGAAGAGGGCCGCATTTCCCTCCGGCCACGAATGTCCCTCGATGTTGTAGCCGTCGTCGGCGAATATGACGTTGCCGG
>CAZVXU010000245.1:0-3775 GCA_964631585.1 uncultured Spirochaetaceae bacterium
CGAGAGAGCTGCTCTGCGGAGAGCTCGCGCACGATCGGATGCTCTTCGAGGGCCTGCGCCCAGGACTCGTCGGAGATGTCCGATATGCGTCGTCTGTCACCGCCGAGCAATCGGCGCCAGAAGCCCATCGTCACCTCTTCCCGGCCCGCGGGGCCGCTTCCACGCGGAGTGGACGTCCGCTGCAGGGCGTGACTACGGTTCGCGGTGGCCCCGCGGGCCGGGCACGCGCTACCGCGCCATGAATCTCCGCAGCACCGTCTGCAGGATCCCGCCGTTTCGGTAGTAGCCGACCTCGACGGGGCTGTCGATGCGACAGCGCGTCGTGAAAGCCACAGTTTGCCCGGACGGCTTTCTCGCCTCCACTTCCACGCTCTGGCCGGGCGTGAGGCCATCATCTACCTTGATCGAGAAGGTCTCGGATCCGTCGAGTCCGAGGGACTCGGCGTTCTCTCCGTCGGCGAACTGAAGCGGCAGGATGCCCATCCCGACCAGATTGCTGCGATGGATTCGCTCGAACGATTCGGCGATTGCCGCGCGCACGCCGAGGAGGAAGGGGCCCTTCGCGGCCCAGTCACGGCTCGAACCCATGCCGTAGTCCTTGCCGCCTATCACGATGGTCGGGACACCGGCCTCGCGGTAGCGCACCGAGGCATCGTAGATGTCGGTCACCTCACCGGAGGGGAGATGGGTCGTGGCGCTTCCTTCAGTACCCGGGGCAAGGAGGTTTCGGAATCGGATGTTGGCGAAGGTCCCTCGCACCATCACCTCGTGGTTTCCACGACGGCTGCCGTAGGAGTTGAAGTGCTTTTTGTCGACGCCCTGCGAGATCAGGTAGCGGCCCGCCGGGCTGTCGGGATCGATGGCGCCGGCGGGGCTTATGTGGTCGGTCGTGGTCGAATCGCCGGCCCAGACCAGCACGCGCGCGCCCTCGATCGGCCGGATCGTGTCGACCTCGGGGCTCATCCCCGTGAAGAACTCAGGCTCGCGGATGTAGGTGCTCTCCTCGTCCCAGTTGTAGAGGGTGGAGCCGGTGACGTCTATGTTGTTCCACTGCTCATTGGAGGATTCGAGTCCCTCGTAGCTCTCGATGAATGCATCGCGGTCGAGGGCTTTCTTCACGTACTCCGACAGTTCCTCATCACCTGGCCACAGATCCTTGAGATAGATGGGAGAGCCGTCCTCGCGGTGCCCCATGGGCTCGTTCTCGAGATCGACGCCGACGTTTCCGGCAAGCGCGTAGGCCACCACCAGCGGCGGCGAGGCAAGAAAATTCGCCTTGGTGTGAGGGTTGATGCGCCCCTCGAAATTGCGGTTTCCGCTGAGAACGCCCGCGACCACGAGGTCGTTCTCCTCGACCGCCCGTGCAATGGGCTCGGGAAGCGGCCCGCTGTTCCCGATACAGGTTGTGCAGCCGTAACCGACGAGGTAGAAGCCGAGGGCTTCGAGATATGTCATGAGATTGGTGCGCTTGAGGTACTCGGTCACCACCATGGAGCCCGGCGCAAAGCTCGTCTTCACGTAGGGCTTCGTGTGCAGGCCCGCTTCGACCGCCTTCTTGGCGACGAGCCCCGCGGCAAGGAGCACCGAGGGGTTGCTGGTGTTGGTGCAGCTCGTGATTGCGGCGATGGCAACGTCTCCGTGGCGCAGCTCCGTCTGCGTGCCGTCGTCGAGGGTCACAGTCGCCGTCCTGGTGAGCTCCGCCGTGGCGACCTCGAAGCCGCGATCCTTCACCGGCGCGCTGAGGCTGCGGTCCCAGGCACGGTGCACGTCGGAGAGGGCGATGCGGTCCTGGGGCCGCTTGGGCCCGGCGATGCTCGCCTCGACCGTGGAGAGATCGAGCTCGATCACGTCCTGATACTCCGGGTCCGGCGTCTCGTCGGTGCGGAACAGGCTCTGCTCCTTCGCGTAGGCTTCGACGCGCTCGATGACGTCCAGCGGGCGCCCGGTCGAGTACATGTAGTCGAGGGTCTGCTGATCGATGGGGAAATACCCTACGGTCGCGCCGTACTCGGGCGCCATGTTGGAGATGGTTGCCCGGTCGGGTACCGTCATCCCGGAAAGCCCCTGTCCGAAGAACTCGACGAACTTGCCGACCACCCCGTGAGCGCGGAGCATCTCGGTGACGGTAAGCACGAGATCGGTGGCGGTAATTCCGGGTCGCAGCTTGCCGCTGAGCTTCACACCTACAACCGGCGGTGCCAGCATGAAGATGGGCTGACCGAGCATGCCGGCCTCCGCCTCGATGCCGCCCACGCCCCAGCCGAGGATGCCGAGCCCATTGATCATCGGTGTGTGGGAGTCGGTGCCGACGAGGGAGTCGAAGTACGCGAGGCGATTACCGCCGTCTTCCGAGTCCGTCGCCCGGACGGCCTGGCCGAGATACTCGAGGTTCACCTGATGACAGATGCCGCTTGCCGGCGGCACCACCGAGAAGTCCTCGAAGGCAAGCTCACTCCAGCGAAGGAACTCGTAGCGCTCGCGATTTCGCTTGAACTCCATGTCGGCGTTGAGCTTGATCGCGTCCATGCGGTTGAAGAAGTCGACCTGGATGGAGTGGTCGATGACCAGGTTCACGGCGAGCTCGGGGTTGATGCGTGCCGGATCACCGCCGAGGCGATCCATGGCGCTTCGCATCGCCGCCAGATCGACCGCGCAGGGGACGCCGGTGAAGTCCTGCAACAGGACACGCGCAGGCTTGAACGGCAGCTCCGTCTCCGCCGGCTTCTTCGGATCGTATGCGGCGAGCTCCTTCACGTGATCCGCGGTTATCTCGCGACCGTTCTCGTTTCTCATAACCGATTCGAGGAGTATTCGAACGGAGAACGGCATCCTATGAACGCCCGGGAACCCTGCGTCTGCGAGTTTGGACAGACTGAAATAATCGAAAGTCTCGCTCTTGCTCTTGCTCTTGAATGTCGAACGTGCACCGAAAGAATCGGGGTGTGCGGCCATGCGGCTTCTCTCCTGCTACGGGCGTGTGCCACGAAAAGATTACTACTATGGTTTCATTCGGATAATACGATAACAGGTACCCCGGCGGCAAGGCGGCTGGCCTCCAGGGGATGAAGGCGGCCGGGGCGAGGCGCCCGGAACGGTCCCGCCGCCCGCGGGTCTTGGCACACGCGGCGCGGCGGCCTAGAATGAGAACACATACTCACAGAGACAAGGAGCCCACCAATGATGAACGAGCTCGCAAAGAAGAACCGCAGCTATCGTCGCTTCGACGAGACCCGCCCGATCACGCTGTCCCAACTTCGGGAATGGACGGCCGGCGCCCGGAGCTCGGCATCGGCAATGAACGCCCAGCCCCTCCGCTACATACTGGCGACGGACCTCCCCACGAACCAGCAGATCTTCCCACTTCTGAAATGGGCCGGTTACATACGTGACTGGGACGGTCCTGAAGACGGCGAGCGCCCAACCGCCTACGTCGTCGTCCTGCACGATACCGAGGTAAAGGTAAAGCCCGAGTTAGTCTGGTGCGACATGGGGCTTGCGTGTCAGAACATCCTGCTGTCCGCCACAGAGGACGGGTACGGCGGCTGCATCGTGGCCTCGGTAAACTGGGATGAGCTCCGCACCAGGCTCTCCATCGACTCACGCTACGAGCCGCTCGTCGTCGTCGCACTCGGCGCCCCCGTGGAGGACGTTCGCATCGTCGACCTGCCCGACGACGGGAGCATCAAGTACTATCGGGACGGTGCGGGTACACACTATGTGCCGAAGCGATCGATGGAAGAGCTCATCCTCGCGGCGCACGGGTGACGGCGGGGCC
>CAZVXU010000246.1:0-3770 GCA_964631585.1 uncultured Spirochaetaceae bacterium
CGCGGAGCCCCGAGGCGGAGCGCAGCCCTGTCATCGTCCGCAGGAAATCCGAGGCAGCCGCGTCCGGACCGTGTTCCTGCGCGCCGACCTCGCCCGCCGCGGCCTTCGCGGCAGCGGTTTTCCCGGCGGCCGGAGTCTGCGTCGCAGTGCCGGCGTACTCCGCGGCAACCGCAGCGAAGACACGGTAACGCTCGGCGAGCGTGGCGGTGTCGAGAGGCTCGGCCGGCGTCTTTCCGGCAAGCTCGACGGCAAGGTCGCCGAGGACGCGGGAATTGCCGACCTCGGAAAAGGCCTGATGAAGCGGCGCGAGGGCGGTCTCTTTCAGCGCGCGGCCGATATCCGGCACACCCGCTCCCCGCAGGGAGTCGGCGAGGCGGGCGTAATGGCCGTCCTCGTTGTCGACGACCTCGTGGATGTCGAGGAAGACCTGATTCTCAAAGCCGTTGATGGCGACGTACATGCCCTGTGCGTGGAGCTCGTGGCTGTTCCGTATGTACCACAGCCCGCTTCGCTGCTCGTAGAGGAGGCAGAAGTGACGGTGATCGTCGGTAAGCCCGAGGGCACCGGCGAGAGTGCCACGGCGAAGCTCCTTCGAGCCGTCGGCCATCTTCTCGACGTAGCCTGCCGATTCCCTGATCCATCCCCAGGCCCGCTCGTAGGCATTGTTGAAGATGACGAGGGTTCGCTCCTCGGCCATGCGATTGGTGTAGACGTAGACGTCCTCGTTGACTCGGCCGTCGTCGGCGTAGAGGTCGAAAAGCAGGAAGTTCTCGACGCCGGAGAATGCCCAGCGTCGGCGCATGAGCGGGAAGATCTCGCGCTCGTGGCGGCGGACAAGCTCCTCATCGGGGCTCTCGTCCCAGTAGGCGCGGCTGTACTCCATCCCGTACTTCTCGGCGTAGCCCTCGACCTGTCCGTGACCGAACATCGGCAGGCCGGGCATCGTCACCATGAGAGTGGCGATGCCGAAGTACTTGTCTCCCTTCCCGAACTGTTCGACCGCGGTATCCTCGTCGGGGTTGTTCATGAAGTTCACGAAACGCTTGAGGATCTCCTTGTCGAACTCGATGGTGTTCTTGATGGTCTGGCGGTACTTCGCGTTCTCCTCGTCTTTGAGCATATTCATGAAGGCGCTGTTGTAGACGCGGTGCATCCCGAGGGTGCGTACGAAGTAGCCCTCCATCATCCAGAAGGCCTCGGCGAGGAGGAGCGTATTCGGCGCCTCCTCGGCGCAGCGGTCGACCACCTCCCGCCAGAACTCCACCGGCACCGCCTTGTTGAAGTCCTCAGCGGTGAGCCCGTGCTCGGCGCGGGAGGCGATGTCCCCGCCGGAGCCCGGCTCGGGGTACCACAGCCGCTGGTAGTGGCGCTTTGCGAGGATCATGGCCGCATCGAAGCGGATGACGCGGAAGTTGCGGGCAACGTGGAGGATGGCCTGGATGACGGCCTCCCGCGTGTCGGGGTTGAGGAAGTCGAGCTGCGCGGTGTCGTTCCACGGCATGCTCGTGCCGTCGTTGCCGTGGTAGATGTAGCGCACGTCTCCGTTCTCGAAGTCCACGCGCTTGAAGACCACCGCGGCGTCGCTTCTGTCGTAGTAGTGGTCCTCAAGGTAGATACCGATCCCCGGACGCTGGGAGAGGTTTACACCGTTGAAGGTGTAGCCGGGAAAGGGGGAGTGGTCGAGCTGCACGAAACGGTCGGGGTTATCGTAGATCCAGGTCGAGTCGATGGCCGTGTGGTTGGGAACCATGTCGCTTGCAAGAAGCACGCCGCGCTGCAGGCAGCGCTGACGCAGATTCTCGAGCGCCGGCCACCCGCCGAGATCCTCCGACATTTCGTACTCCAGCAGCGAATACGCAGATGCCTCGGCCTCGGGGTTCCCGCACATGCGCTTTATCTGTTTGGAGGCAAGGCTGCGGCGCCAGATGCCGATGAGCCAGAGGCTGTTGAACCCCCGGGCGGCAATCCGGTCGAGCTCTTCGTCGGGCACCTGGTCGAGGCGACGGATCTCCGTGCCGTAGTACCTCGAAAGCTGATCGAGCCACACGAGGGTGCTCTTTGCCAGCAGCACCACGTTCGGCATCCAGTCCTGATCCGGGCTGAAGCGCTCCACTTCCTCCTCGGCTCCCACGCCGAACTCGTAGGGACGCTGGGGGCCGGGACCGGCAAAGGTCGCTTTCTGCTCCTCCCGGATGAGATCCATGCCCCGGAGCAGCCGCATGAGGTAGGTCCCGATGAACCCGCCCCAGCGCTCGCGCATGTAGGTCAGTTGAGCCTCGAGAGATTCGGGATGGGCCTTTATCGGCGCACGCAGCAGCTCGAAAAGAGAAAGCCCTTCGGGCCCGAACGCCGGCTGGGAGGAGAAGAAGCTCTGAAGCCCCTCGATGAAGTCCTCGTAGTGCGTCTCCTCCTCGAGCTCGGAGTCATCGAAGAGCTCCTCGAACGGGTCGAAGGCGGGATTCTCATTCTCGAGATAGAGCAGCAGAAGCTCCTCGGCGGCAACTTCCCATCCGCTCTGCCCCTCGATCTCGCCGTCGAGATGCTCCCGCGGCGTCTTCTCTCCGGCGCGCACGCTGCGCGGCGGAAACTCGCTGACGAAGCGCTCGAGAAGCTCCTCGACTGCTGTCTCGCCGTGTGCTTTCTTGAGGTGGGAGAGCGCCTCATTGAAGAGACCGGGCCCTGTCTGCTCGAGGTATTCCGAGACAAGGTGATGCATGATCTCGTGGATCAGGCCCATGGCGTTCACATCACCGGCGCGGACCGCCTGCTCGGGATGGCGCACGAGGTCGCGTTTGCGGTTCATCACCTGGGCAAAGTCGCGGGCAGCCTGGAAGTCGGCGAAAACCACGTTTCCGCTGATTGCGAAAAGGGTCTCGTCAAAGCCGTACTCATCCCGAGCCTGTGCCGAGACGTGGAACTCGCGCACGTCGACGATATCCAGGGGTTTGCTTTGGTGAATGCTCATGACGGGCTCCTTACGTCTCGGTGATGTCGGTGTTGGGGACGGCACTGCGGCGCGCCTCTACCAGGTCCCGGATCCTTGTGTTGAGCTCGGTCTCCTCCATGAGAGACTCGATGGTCCGGGGAAGCCGGTAGCTCCAGTTGAACTCGGTGGTGGTGCCGGGAATATTCACCCGCTCGTCGGCGGGATCGGCGGACCGCAGGTCCTCGGAAAGGGCGAAGAAATCCTGGATCTGAAACATGCAGATGGCCGAGTTGGTATCGAGAATCCGGGAGATGACCTTCTGCGCGAGATCCGGGCTCAGCTCGGTCGGACGCTCGCCCTTGAAGCCGAGTGCACTCCAGAACTCATCCACGCCCTCCTCCTGCTCCCACCACTCGCGAAGCGTCGAGGTGTCGTGCACCGAGGGAGCGCAGACGGTAAGGTAGGGATACTTCTCAAGAGGTATGTAGGGGTCACTCGGCTCGTCCCAGCGACGGGTCCAGCGAGGAATCCGCAGTCCAAGGATGCCGAGCTCGGAGAGAACCCGGGGCACACTCTCGGGAACCACGCCGAGGTCCTCCGCGCAGGGGAGCATCGCAGCGGATCCGTTTACCAGCGAAAGAATGCGCCGGCCCTGCTCCTCCCACATCTCCTCGGAGATGCGCCGCGCGTGGGCGATGAGCTCATCGAGGCGCTGCCGCTCTTCCTCCGTAAGGGAGCGGTAGGCGCTCGAGTCGCGCATCTTCCATGCGGGGGCGTAGCGATCGGAGGACACGCGAATCAGTGCACGATCGTGGTACCAGCCGCGCAGTGACTCCTTCGCCTC
>CAZVXU010000247.1:0-3750 GCA_964631585.1 uncultured Spirochaetaceae bacterium
CGTCTCTACGGGCGCGGCGCCTGTGACATGAAGGGGTACCTTGCGTGCATGGTCACGGTCGTCGAGACCCTCGCGCGGACCGCGGGGCTCGAGAGCCTGCCGGGCCCGCTCTACCTCGCGTTCTCCTACGACGAGGAGATCGGCACGCGTGGTGTGCTCGGATTGATCGCCCAGTTCGGGGAGCTCGGCTATTCGGCCGAGCTCTGCGTGGTCGGGGAGCCGACCCGCATGCAGGTCGGCGCCGGACACAAGAGTATCCTGCAGGGGACCTGCACGGTGACAGGCAGCGAGGCCCACTCCTCGCTCGAGCCGGAAGCGGCAAACGCCCTCTACGGTGCCGCGCGGCTCATCACCCGGCTCGAGGACATGGAGATCGCCCGGGAAACCGGGGGGCCGTTCGACCCGAGCTACGGGGTGCCGCACTCGACCGTACAGGCGGCAGTGGTCGAGGCCGGAATCGCGTTGAACATCGTCCCGCGCACAGCGCGCTTCGGCTTCGAGTTTCGCTGCATTCCCGGAGAGGATGCCCGCGAGCTCCTCGACGAAGTTCGCGGGTTCGGGGAGCGGGAGGTGCTGCCGGCACTCAGGCGGCGGGCCCCCGCGGCGAACATCGACTGGGCGGTGGACGTGGAGGGGCCCGGACTCGACATGGCCGATGATGATCCTGCGGTGAGGCGAGTCATGGCTGCGGCGGCTGCCGAGGCGGCGGGCAGCGCACAGGCGCCGGTGCGGATGCCCTATGCCACCGAGGCGGGGCGCTTTCAGCTGGCGGGGATTCCGGCGGTTCTCTGCGGCCCGGGGAACATCGAGCAGGCGCACAAGCCCGATGAGTACATCACCCGCGGCGATCTTGCCCGCTGCGAAAGCTTTCTTCGGAGGCTGTTGGGTAGTTAGGCGGGAGGGCCGTCGCCACCCGCCGCCGCGCCCCGCCGCGCCCCGCCGCGGCGGGTGAAGACCCGCGTCAAAACAGCCGGCCGAAACCGGTGAGCTCCGGTGGCGCAGGTGCCCCGCGCTCCAGGTCTTCGGCGTCTAAGTCGCGATGGGCCGCGCGCATCCCGGTGTCCCCATCACGTTCGATCGACTCGACCGAGCTCAGAATCAGATCCTCCTCCTGTCCCGTCATGACGGGACAGCCGAAGGCGCGGCTGAGGTGGCCGGGCGGCTTGCCGTGGTCGGTCTCGTAGCGCCGGACGAACGCGAGATGATCGGTGAGGCGCTCCCATACACGGACGTTGAGACCGCCGGCGGCATCCGCGACGGTGTCGGGGACGGTCTCCGCCACGTTGGGGTCGATCTCGGCACCCACGCTGTTCCGTGCCGCGGCAATGGCGGCGACAGTCGTCGTTCCCGTGCCGAGGAAGGGGTCGAGCACGGTGTCGTAACGCATGGAGTACATATTGATGAGGCGGTAGGCGAGCTCGAAGGGAAAGGCGCCGGTGCGCTCGCGGGTTGTGTGTCCCGGCCGCCCGCTTCCGCCGTCGGCGGCGGAGCTCATGACCTGCCGCACCCCTTTGAAATCCCACACGTCGGAGAACCAGCGGTTTCGCTCCTCCCAGAAGAAGGCGCTCTCACGGCGGCGTGCGCGCTCTTCGGCCGGGACCTCCCGTTTACCGCCCTTTCGCAGGACGAGGATGTACTCGTGCTCGAGCGTGACATAGGCTCCGCCGGGGAGCATGCCGGAGCCCATGAACTTGTTCGGGGCGTTGGTCTGCTTTCGCCAGAGGACGAGGGGAAGCGTCTCGAAGCCGATCGCCTCACAGTCGGTGATAATGCGTGAATGGTTGGAGTAGAGGCGAAAGCGGCCTGCGAGCGAGCGCGTGGCATCGCCCACGTTGATGCAGGCAAGACACCCGGGCTTGAGAACCCGGAAGCACTCCTCCCACACGCGGGCAAGGATTGCGTGCATGCGCGCGAAGGCCTCCGTCCCCCGCCCCGCGGCGAGGGAGGTGGCTATTGCCGGATCCTGCTCGGCGAACGACCCGTCCCACATCTCGATCATGGGGTATGGAGGCGAGGTGACGACGAGATCTACCGACTCATCGTCGAGCTCGCCGAGAGCGTCCGCCGGGCGAGCGAGCACCCGGTGCGTCGTCGAAGACATGTCAGCCGGTTGCGCTCCGCCGCTTCGCGATCCGGTTGGCGGCCGTCGTAAAGAGGAAGGCCGCGACGAGGGCGACCAGCATGCTCAACACGAAGCCCCAGGGCGAGTTCGAGACCGTGGGCGCCACCACTGACGGCACGTAGGCGGTGCCCCGCACGCCGAAGAGGCCGACCACGAGGCCGGAGACGCCGGCAGAGAGGATCGCCCCGATCATCACCAGCTTGTCCGAGAACATGAAGGGGTAGGCGGCCTCCACGAAGGTCCCGAAGCCCACGTTGATGAGGAACCCGGGTGCGGCGAGCGTCGCCTCGCTCTTCTCCCGCGGAAACAGGATGTTCGCCAGGGTGATGCCGGCGGAGACCATGACGAGCCCCGTCATATCCACTGCGCCGAGGAAGCTGTTGCCCGCCTGCTCCATCTCCAGAAGCACGATGGGAAGGATTGCCGCGTGGTAGACGCCGAATATGATGGCCGGCCAGATGAGCAGTCCCGCCACAGCCCCGGCGAGCATGGCGTTGTAGTCGAGAGCCGATTCAATGAGCCCGCGGATGCTCTCGCCGAGCCACAGCGCGCCCGGCGCGATGAGAAAGAAGACGAAGAAACCGGCCAGCAGGCCCGAGACACCGCCGGCGACGATATTGACCGTGGTTGCCGGGAAGTTCATCCGGAAGGTCCATCGCACCAGGTAGTAGGCGAGTATGCCGGCAAGCACGCCTCCGACCAGACCCCCGATGACGCCGCCGTCGGTGGACAGGACGCCGGCCACGATACCGGCGACGATGCCGACCTCGTCGAGCCCCGAGACCTGTTTCGCGGCCATAGCCGCAACGACCACGGGCAGGGCGCCGATGAGGAGGTCGAAGGCGGAGCTCAGCCCCTCGGTGCCGGGGATCTTACTGAGCGCGAGCACCAGGGCCATCGCGATGAAGCCGGGTAGGCTCGCAATCATGATGCCGCGGAGGCTGATGCGGGAGAACACGTTGTCTCCGCCCTCCGCGCCGGCCGTCTTGCGCCCGATGACCGGGCGGTATTTGAGGCCCCAGAGCCTGCTGAATGCCGAGATGGCGGCAACGGCGCGCGTGCGATTGGTGGTGCCCGTCGTTCCCGAGGTGGCGATGACGTTCGCGCCGAGGGCCTTGGTGTAGGCCATCGAGGAGCCGCCGGTCCCGGCGACCGGCAGATTCTTCTCTGCGGCCGCGGCAACCGAGGCCGCGTTCGTGCCCTTGGGGTCCGCGCTGACCAGTACCAGTCCGTCGATCTCGCCGCGCTCGATAGCGCCGGCAAGCTCCTGGTCCGCCGCGGCCGCCTGCTTGTTGACCTCCGGGAGGACGTCCTGTCCCCGGCCGGCAGGCTCTCCCGCCTCCGCGTCCCAGGAGATGAGCTCCGCCTGCGTCCGGTCGCCGGCGGAATCCATGGACTGTTTCGCCGCCACGAAAACGACGTCGACCAGCTCGATGTCCGCTGACTCCGCCTGTTGTCGGATCTCTTCGAGAAGCTTGTAGGGCTCTTTGCCCCCGATGCTGTAGAGATTACCGCCACTGCTGCCGACAACCGCGATCCGTTTGCTCATGAGAATGCCTCCACGATGTTTCTTACAGATGCCGGCGTATTGTTGCAGAGGAGCGCGAACGTGGCAACTGGTGTCCTGA
>CAZVXU010000248.1:0-1599 GCA_964631585.1 uncultured Spirochaetaceae bacterium
CGGAGGCGGCGCGATGGGTCGATGTCGGCGTGCGCGTCGGCGCCGTTCACACCCTCGAGCGGTCCTACAAGGACGACGAGGGGCGGGCCTATCAGGCGGAGGTCGCGCAGATACAGGCCATGCTGCGGCCTAAGCTGGTGCTCGGCGATCGGGTGGACGTCGGTCTGCTTCTCGGAGTGGGCAACGGACTGCTGCAGTTCCGCTATGAGCACGAGTACCGCGACGAGATGACCTGGACCGAGGAGATGCTCGACCGCGTGAGTTTTGTGATGTACTCGGCCGGCACCGACATTCGCGTCGGGCTCGGCACCAACCTCAGTCTCTATGGCGAGGGCGGGTACCGGGCGACCGGCTATCTCGAAACCCCGCTCATGGAGGACGACGCCCTGCTCGGTCCCTACGCGCGAGCAGGGTTGACCTACAGCATCCGGTAGCGGGTAGCGGGTAGCGGTAGACAGTCCGCGACACGAGGCCGCCCGCATCGGCGCGACGGCCAAGCGGCTCGAGCTTCCCGGCGGCGCTGCGGTAGACTGTGGCGCCGCCTTTGTTGTTGCCGGCACGCCGACCCTGGGGCGATGCTCTTCGTCATGGCCTGCTTTCTCGCATCCCTCTTTCTCACCCTCCTCGGCTACTACCTGCAGGCGATTCTCCTGTACTCCGCCGGGGTGGCCCCCGTACGGCACGTGATCGGCGTTGCGATCGGCATCGCCATCTATCTCGGAATACTTCGGATGCTCCTGACCCTCGGCAGCACCTCTAAAGCGGCCGCCATCGGGGCAACTGTCGGGGTCATCGTCGTGCAGCTCGGCCGCACGCTCGCCCACCTGTTTTTGGACAGTGCCCTGACCGAGCTCATTCATATACCGGGCATCGCGCTGGTTTCTCTGTATCTCTTGTACGTGGGCATCGTTCTCATCCGTGCTTCGGGGCCGGAGGAAAACGGTGCGGTGGAACGGCTTCTGCGGCGATTCGGCATTCTGCTGGTCGTCTTCGCGCCCGAGCGCCTTCCTCGAGGAGGGCGAGGTGAGCGGCGCGTTTCGCAGTGCATTCGGCATCACCCAGCGTGAGAGCGAAGTCGTGAGTCTCATCAGTCAGGGACTTTCGAACCAGGAGATCGCCGATCGCCTTCATGTTTCTCTTGCCACGGTGCGCACCCACATCTACAACGTCTTTCAGAAGACCGGCGCAGGGAGCCGGGTGGACCTTCTTCGGCTCGCAAGCGGATTCAGGGAGTGACGGCGGCCCCTCATACTAACGTCTGACCGCGCCCCTGCGCGGCGCTCCGGCACTGATTCGTACGATCGTCCGATACTCCTCTTCCGGCGGGGCGCGTAGTCTTCCTCCAGATACACATATGGAAGGAAAAAGAATGAACGTTCGACGACAGATCGCAGTAATACTCGGTGGGGCGGCCGCGCTTCTGGCGCTCGGCTCGTGCGCCGGCACCGAGCCGATCACCACGGATGAGGGCCGGCCGGTGCCCGGGAGTATCGCGTCCCTCGAGCGCGTGGAGATACTCGGCACGGAACAGTGGCTTCTCATGCGGGGGCATGACAGGACCGCGCCGGTACTCCTGTGGCTTGCCGGCGGTCCGGGAGG
>CAZVXU010000248.1:1699-3747 GCA_964631585.1 uncultured Spirochaetaceae bacterium
TCGTCGGCCACTCCTGGGGAAGCATCATCGGGCTGCTTGCCGCAGAGCGCCGGCCGGACCTCTACGCCGCCTACATCGGCGTAGGTCAGCAGGTCGATTTCGTGGAGAACGACATCATCGGGTACGAGATGGTGCTCGAGGCGGCGGAAGCCGCCGGCGATGAGCAAACCGTCTCGAAGCTGACAAAGAACGGCCCACCGCCCTACACCGCCGAGGAGGGAACGAAGTACATGTACCTCTTCCAGCGTGTGTTTCGCTATAGCCCCGAAGCGCCGGATGCGCCCCACATAAACGAGATGAGCATCTTCACGCCCGAGGAGTATACCGCCATCGATACGATCAACATGGTCCGTGGCCTTTACCGGGGCGTGACCACCGTGTATCCTCAACTGGTGGGGCTCGATTTCCCGCGGGACGTTCCGCGCCTGGAAGTGCCCGTCTTTTTCATTACCGGCCGCTACGACCGCACCTGCGTCGCAGACATGACCTACGAGCACTTCCAGATCCTCGAGGCCCCGGTAAAGCGACATTACTGGTTCGAGAAGTCCGGCCATGAAGCATGCTTTCAGGAGCCCGAAAAGTTTCGCCGCATACTGCTCGAGGAGGTGGTGCCGCTCTCCTAAATCGCGCTACAGTACCCCACGCTATGACACGCGAGAAACAGCAGCTTCCGCCGGGTTTTTACAAGACCACGTTCATGATCGGCATCGGGTTTTTCACCATGGGCCTGATGGACCCGCTCTACGACAACTATGTGCCGGTGTTCTTAAACGGCTTCGTTGCCTCGCGGGCGCTCATCGGCTCGCTCATGACCATCGACAACATCATGGCGGTGCTGCTGATTCCGGTCGTAACCGCGTGGAGCGACAACACACGCACCCCGATCGGGCGGCGCATGCCGTTCGTGACGGTGCTGTTGCCGCTGAGCGCGGTCGGCTTCGCGCTGCTGCCCTATGCGGGGACCGCCACGCTGGCGGCCTTCGTGATCGCGCTCGTGGGCTTCAACCTCTTCAAGCAGTCCGCCCGCGGCCCCGTGGTCGCCCTCATGCCCGATTCGATCCCTAACGAGTACCGAAGCGAGGCGAACGGAGTTATCAACATGATGGGCGGCATCGCCGCGGTGGTGGGGACGGTGGTGCTTGCCCCCCTCATGGACCTTCGGCTCGTGCTTCCGGTGGTGGGCGATACCTCACGGCGCCTGCCGTTCCTCATTGCCGCGGTACTCATCGTCCTCGCAGCGCTGCTTCTGCGGCTCACGGTGAGAGAACGTCGTTTCGAGGAGACCTCAACCGCACGGACGCCCCTCCTGCGCTCACTGCGCGCGGTCTTCGCGCAGGAGGACCGGGGAGCGGTGTACATTCTCATCGCGCTCTTCCTGTGGTTCTCCGCCTACTGGGGCATGCGGCCCTTCATGACGCTCTACGTGATCGAGTATCTGGGCCTGAGCGAGGGGATTGCGGGCCTCTCCACGGGGATGGTCGCGATCGCCTACCTGGCGTTTGCGGTTCCGAGCGGCATGCTTGCCCACCGCATCGGGCGACGGCGCACCATTCGCATCGCACTGGGCGGCATGGCGCTGCTCGGGCTTCTGATGTTCAGCCACCAGGCGTGGACGCTTCGCGTCGGCGCGTCGCAGACCCTCGCCGTCGGAACCTTCTGGGGACTGCTCTTTCTCTTCGGGATGTGCTGGGGTGCGGCCAACACCAACAGCTTCCCCATGCTGTGGCAGATGGCCGACCTCGACACGATGGGCGCCTACACCGGCGTGTACTACGTCTTCACCCAGGCCGCCGCCATCGTCACCCCGCCGATTACCGGTCTGATCGTCGACCTGACGGGCTTCCGCTTCATGTTCGTCTTTGCCGCCGTGGTCATGTTGGCAGCGCTTGCGGTGATGGGCCGGGTGCGGGGCGGGGAAGCGATGAGCACGTAGCGCCGCGCTTTCTTTACACCCGTAACCTCACCGCCGTCTTGCGGTAGTGAATCTCCTCGTGGTCAAAATCGAGCTTGATGCTCCACTTCTGCATGGTCGTTGCGCCGATGATGAC
>CAZVXU010000249.1:0-3717 GCA_964631585.1 uncultured Spirochaetaceae bacterium
TCCACACGCCGGGCGGTGCGGCGAAAGTCCGCCTCCGAGACGGGAATCGCGCGGATGCTGCTGTCGGAGTCGAAGACGCCGAGCTCCCACAGCTCGGTCTCGATCTCATAAGAAACCGTCACGCGACCCGAGTGGTCCGAATCGAGGTCTATGTGTGTCTCGACGTTTAGACAGGAACCGAGCAGGACAACCACTGCGGCTGTAAGCGCGGACCTTGCGATAGCGTTCACGTGCGCTGATCGTAGCCGCAAATCACGCCTCGCGCAAGTGCACAACCGTCTTGCCGTAGCCCCCCTCCTCGGGTCGCGCGAAGTCGTAGGAGGAAACCTCGTCTCGCGAGGCCAGATGATCCCGAATCCCCTTCTGCAAGATGCCCTCTCCCTTCCCGTGGATGACGGAAAACTGATTCACACCGGAGAGAAGGCAGTCATCGATGCGCCGGTCCACCTCGGCAACCGCCTCGGGCAGCCGATACCCGCGCACATCGAGCTCGAGCTCCGGTGCGGGGCTGCGCGCACTCTCGTAACTGAGCGACACCGCCCCGGGGTCGGACCCGCCGCCGACGCCGCCAGTGTCCCGGGTGCCGCCGGTCCGACCGCCGGCGCCTGAAACACCGCCCGCCGGGCGCAGCTGCTCGGCGGGGAGCTCCAGGCGGACACTTTCGGTCTCGACTACCCATGAATCACCCTTGCCCTTTCTTCTGATGACGCCACGGCGGCCGCTCTCGCCCACGGCGACCTCCATGCCCGGGGCAAGCTCCTTCGGCTCCGCCGGTGCCCGCGTCCGGGCTCGCTCCTGCTCCTGCTCGGAGACCCGCTGTCGCTCCTCGTCCGCGGTCTCAGTCAGCTCGTCGAGAAACTCTCTCACCCGGGCCGTCTTCTCGCGGGTAAGCTCTCCCTCACGGATCTCGCGCACGAGGTTTTCGAGGCGACGCCGAGTCTCTCGGGAGAGGCGCTCGAACTCCTGCAGGCCCTCCTTGCGCAGCGAGAGCTCCCGGTCGGCGAGGCGCCGGGACTGCTCCTCGAGCTCGGCCCGTTGCCGCTTCAGGCCCTCGAGCTCGGCGTCCCTGGCCCGGGTCGAACGGTGGAGCTCGACCTGTTTCTCGGTGAGATCCCGAATGATGCGGGCTTCATCGCCCTGCCCTTCCTCGACGTAGCCCGCAGCGCGGCGGACCACCTCCGCCGGGAGGCCGTTGCGCTCGGCGATGTCGAGCGCATGGCTCGTACCGGGCACGCCGATCAGCACGTGGAAGGTCGGCGCGAGGCGCTGCGGGTCGAATTCCACGGAGGCGTTCTCGAAGAACCCCGACCCGTAGGCGTAGTTCTTCAGCGCACCGTGATGCGTGGTGACCACGGCCGTCGCCCCGATTCGGTCGATCTGGTCGAGGATGGACATCGCCAGAGCCGAACCCTCCTCGGGGTCGGTGCCGGCCCCGAGCTCATCGAGGAGCACCAGGCTCTGCCGGCCCGCATGCTTCAGGACATCGGCGATGGTCGTCATATGCCCGGAGAACGTGGACAGCGATTGTTCGAGGGATTGCTCGTCGCCGATGTCCGCGAATATGTCGTCGAAGAGAGGTAACGCACTTCCCTCGTCGGCAGGGATCTCCATGCCGAACTGGTTCATGAGAGCGAGGAGGCCGGCGGTCTTCAGCGCCACGGTCTTTCCGCCGGTGTTGGGGCCGGTCACGATCAACCCGCGGAAGGGGGGATCGATTCTGACCTCGATGGGTACGACGGGTCCACGCAGCAGGGGATGCCGGGCGCCGGTGAGACTCACCCCCTCCGTGCGGGTCTCCGCGCGGAAGCACTCGTGCTGCACCCCGTAGCGCGCGCGAGCCAGCAGGGCGTCGAGGTCGGCGGTCTCCGCCTCGAGGGTGCGAAGCGCCGGCAGCTCCGCCCGTGCGGCGGCGGTCAACTCCCGCAAGATGCGCTGAATCTCCTGGTCGTAGGCCGCCTGGGCCTCCCGCAGCTCGTTGTTGAGATCGACGAGATCGGATGGCTCGACGAAGAGCGTGGCGCCGGTCTGCGACACTTCGTGAACGATTCCCTTGACGCGGTTTCGGTAATTCGCGCTCAGCGGCAGCACCGTGCGGCCATTTCGCTGCGTCGGGGCGTCCGAGGTCCAGAATTGGGCCCGGTCCGGGTCACGCAGGTAGGCGACCGCCTGTTTCTCTATGCGGCCCTCCGTCGTGCGGATTCGCGCGCGCAGGCGCCGGAGCTCCGGTATCGCGTCGTCCTTTATCTCGCCGACATCGGAGACGTACACGCTCACCTGCCGTCGTATGCCCGAGAGGTTCGGGAGTGCCTCCAGGCGACCGCGCAGTGGGCGATCCGCATCGAGATCTCCACCACTCTTCGCAAACCCCAGTGCGGCGGCTATGAAAACCGAAATCGCGGCCAGCTGCTCCTCGTCGAGGACGGTCCCCTCCTTCTCGAGCACTGCAAACAGCGGCTCGATGTCGGGGAAGGGGGCGTCGGGGACGCGCTCCTCGGCGGCGAGGACTACACGCCAGTCGGCGACGAGATCAAGGCGCACGTCGATCAGATTGCGATCGGTGAGAACCTCAGAGGAGCGCACCACCCGCTCACCGCTCGCCCCGAGGGTGAGGGAGGCAACTCTGTCGCGCACGATGTCGAACTCGAGGAGTCTCAGCGCGTGAGCGTTCATGCCAACCGTCCTTCGAAAGTAAGGCCGTAGTGGGCCGAAAGAGCCTGATAGCGCGCCGTCGTCTCATCCATCCCGGCCCCCTCGCCGGAGCCGGTAACGTAGAGCCGGCCGCCGGCAGGGCCTGGGGCGCCGCCGTCACCGCCGCCACCTTCGCTGCCTCCGCCGGGCGGCCCGTTGTCCGCCCCGGCGAGCTCCGCCACCCGGCGTGCAACGCCCGCGCGCGAATCGATGACCCGGACGGAGGGGCCGAGCTCGCGCTGTATCTGCGCTGCAAGGTGGGTAAAGTGGGTACAGCCGAGCACGACCGCGTCGGAGGCTGCGACGTCGATTCCCGATACCGCTTCGCGGACCGCGGAGCGGGTCTCGTCCGCGCTGTCCGATGTGAGACGGTGCTCGACGAAGTCGACCAGACCGCCTGCGGGAACGATCGAGACCGGCGTGCCCGCGGCGAAATCCTCGACGAGTCCGGCCAGGTAGTCGCCGTCCGCGGTGCGCGCCGTCGACAGAATGACGATTCCGCCTGCGCCTGCCGCCCGGGCCGCCGGCTTCACGGCCGGAACGACCCCCACCAACGGAACCTCGAAGCGTTCCCGCAGATCCGAAAGCGCAACCACACTCGCCGTATTGCAGGCGAGGACGACGACTGCAGGATCGAATCGGGCTATCACCCGCTCCGCAAGGGCCGCGAGAATCGCGCGAAGGTCGTCCTCGCTGCGGGGTCCGTAGGGGAAATGAGCCGTGTCGGCGACGTATATGTATGCTCTCTCCGGAAGAACCGCGCGGGTTGCCTCCAGGTAGGGAAGCCCGCCCATGCCGGAGTCCAGAAAGACGATCGCGGTCTTATTCATTGCCGAAGAGGTTATCCAGCTTCTTCCGCGCCTCCTGCGCCTTCTCCTCGACGCCCCCTGGTCCCTCCGCGCCACCGGCGGAGGAGGGACGAAGCTGAAAATACTCGCAGAAGTTAGCTTTCTCCTTGTCTCGCACCTCTTCCGGGATGGTCTCACGGCACTGCCAGTGGGCGCTCGGGTCGTAGAAGCGGCAATTGAG
>CAZVXU010000250.1:0-3685 GCA_964631585.1 uncultured Spirochaetaceae bacterium
TCAGCGCCGACAGGGAGTTCTACTACATTCACGCGGAGCTCGAGGCCTTCGACGGCGAGGAGCGGGTCGTAAGCCGCACGTGGGACGAGCGCATACCGCGAAACGGCGTGTAGGGGGCGCAGGCCACGGCCGCGGAGGAGTCAGCCGAAGCCCGGAGGCGAACGGGCGGATGAGCACGACGAGGATGATCAACTCACCTCAAATTTCCGGCGCTTTCATGCTTACTCTTCCCTGTGGAACACAATAATACCCCACACGAGCGAGCCTGCCCGCCCCGCGGATACCCAGTTTGCGAGCCCCCGCTTCATGCGCTCGACGTAGTCATCGCCGGAGGTACGTCGCACGAGTTCCTCGTTCCGCTCGAGCTCCTCGAGCACCCGCGCATAATGGCGCCACAGGTGGGGTGAGCGGTCGTCGAACGCTGTCATGGGTATACCGACCTCGCCTGCGGCGTCTCGGTAGAACCCGGGCGAGGCCAGGGACTCGAGGTCGAGCCGCTCGAGTACCGGCGCGAGCAGCGAGGTGTCGGCGTCGTCGGCCTGCATCGGATCGGTGCAGACGAAGTGGCCGCCCGGGGTGAGCACACGCGACACCTCGGCGAGCACCCGACGGCGATTCGAGCTGTGGAGGATGGCGTCCTGCGACCACACGAGGTCGAAGTGTGCCTTCTCGAAGGGAAGCTCCTCGAAGTTCCCCTCCACCACCGAAACGAGTCCGTCGAGACCCTGCTCCGCCGTCAGACGGCGGTTTCGCTCGTTCTGCACCGCCGAGAGGTTCAGGCAGGTCACCGGGCACCCGAAGCTTCGCGCAAGAAACCGCGCCGACCCGCCGTAGCCGGCGCCGACGTCGAGCACCCGCGTTCCCACCTCGATCGGGACCTTTTCGGCCATGGTGGCAACCGTTCGCCGGCTTGCATCGCGGATCGATTCGGCTCCCGCTTCGTATATGCCGATGTGCAGGTCCTCGCCGCCCCATATCGTGGAGTAGAAGCCCTCGGCGCCTTTACTGTCGTAGTAGTTGCGAGTTGCGTTTACACGTTCGTTATCTGCCATCGGTAAAGCCTAGCGGCCTTCGCCGAAAGCTTCAACCGCCATCGTGACACCGTTCCGTGGGCGCCGCCTCACGCCCCTGACATGGGCGGCCGCGCCCGGTAGAATACGATTATGCTGAAACGAGCGCTCATGGCCGCGATCCTCGGCCTGACCATTCTCGCGGCCGGCTACGGCCAGTCGCTGACCATCGGGCTCATGCCTGCCGTTGACTCACTTCCGCTCCTCATCGCGCATGAGAAGGGGTATTTCGCCGAGGAGGGCGTATCGGTTGATCTGAGGATGTTCCGCAACCAACTCTACCGCGAGACCGCCCTGCAAACCAACGAGATCGACGGGAGCGTCTCCGACCTCGTGAACGCGGTGTTCGCCTGGCGAAACGGCACGGGCCTCCGCGTCGGGTCGATCACCGACGGGCATTTCGCGCTGCTCACGTCGCCGGACTCCACGATTCGCTCCATCGCCGACTGGGAGGGCGCCGACAGCGTGGGCGTCGGCCTCCTGGAGAACAGCATCATCTACTACGTGGCCGAGCGCATGATCGAGGCAGCCGGCGGCTCTCCGGGGCGTATCGAGGTCGTGACGACGATGCAGGTCCCCACCCGCCTGGAGATGCTGGTGACCGGGCGCATCGAAGCGGCGCTGCTCCCCGAGCCGATCAGCCGTGTGGCGGTGGAACGCGGCGCGAACGTGCTCGTGGAAACCGACGTCATGGAGCAGACTCCGGGCGTGCTCATCTTCACCGGCGAGGCACTGCGCGAAAAGCGCGCGGCAATCCGGGCGCTGTACCGCGCCTACGACCGGGCCGTAGCCGATCTGAATGCTCGCGCCGACAAACTGAGGCCGGCGATTGTGCGACTCGGCGAGTTCCCGCCGATTGTACAGGACAGCATGGTGATCCCCGAGTACAGCCCCGCCCGCCGTCCGAGCGCCCCGGAGTTCGACGATGTCGTTAACTGGATGATGTCGAAAGGTCTCATCGACGAGCACCCGGAATACGACGAGGTCATCGCCGGACCGGGCTTGTTCTGATGCTGATATGGACACCGAGCCGAAGCCGCTGCTGAGACTCGAGCGCTGCAGCGCCGCCTACGGGCCGCTACGCGTGTTCGAGGAACTCTCCCTCTCGGTCGCACCGGCGGAGATCGTGGCGGTTGTCGGACGCTCGGGCTGCGGCAAGACGACACTCGTACACGTCGCGGCTGCACTCGCACTCCCCACTGCCGGGAGGGTCTCACTCGACGGGCGGCCCCTCGCCGCGGGCGATCACCGCGTGGGGTTCGTGCAGCAGCACTACGGCCTCTTTCCCTGGTTTACCGCCGGCGGGAACGTCGAGCTCGGGCTGCGCCTGCGGGGGGTCGGCCGAAACGCGCGCCGTCGCCGTGCGATGCAGGCCCTCGGAGAGCTCGGGCTTGCCGATGCGGCCGGTCGCTTTCCGGCCGAGCTCTCAGGCGGCGAGCAGCAGCGTGTTGCCCTCGCCCGAACCACCGCTCTCGAGCCCGAGGTTCTGCTCCTCGACGAGCCTTTCTCCTCCCTCGACGCCTTCACGCGCGAAGCATTGCAGGAGGAGCTGCTCCGACTGCAGGACATCCACCGCCGCGCCACCCTGCTCGTCACGCACAGTCTCGAGGAAGCGGTGTTCACCGCCGACCGCATCGGCATCATGTACGGCCGGCCCGCCGCCCTCTCCGTGAGAGACAACCCCTGGCGGACCCCACGGCCCGACCGGTCGCATGCTGATCGGACCACGGCTGAGTTCAGCGCCGCCGTCGCGGCCCTGCGTCGCGACTTCGAGGGGCTCAGCGATGGCGCATAGCGCGCGGCGGCCTCTCCGTGCGGAGGCTCATGGGCGCCGGCTCCTCGGGGCCGCGGCGCCCGTTCTGTTCGTCGCCCTGTGGGCGGCGCTCGCCGCAGTGCTCGACTCCCCGGTGTTACCGCCCCCCGGCGAGGTAGCGGCGCGCTTCGCCTCGCTTGCAGGGCCCGTGCTGGCGGGACACGCCTTCGCGAGCCTCGGCCGTGTACTCATCGCCCTCGCAGCGGCAACCGCCCTGGCACTGCCCCTCGGTATCGCCATCGGTCGGATTCGTGTCATGCGAGAAGGACTGACCCCGCTGGTGTACCTTCTCTACCCCGTCCCCAAGATCGCCCTCCTTCCCCTCGTATTCCTCTTTATCGGTGTCGGGGAGCCCGCGCGGGTGGCTCTGGTGTGGCTGGTACTCTTCTTCCAGGTAGTGGTCGCCGTGCGCGACGCCGCCGCCCGCGTCCCGCGCGCGTATCAGACTGCGCTCACCGCTCTCGGCGGCGGCCGCCGTGCCCACCTTCGATTCGTGCTCCTTCCGGCAATACTCCCGGCGCTTCTCACCGCCCTTCGCATCGGCTCGGGCACGGCTCTCGCCGTGCTCTTCTTCGCGGAGACCTTCTTCACCGACCGCGGGCTCGGATTCTTCATTGTCGACAGCTGGATGAAGTCCGCCTACGTCGACATGACCGCGGGGATCGTCGCAATCGGGTTGTTGGGGTTGCTGCTCTTCTCGGCGCTGGACCTCGCACAGCGACGCCTGTGCCGCTGGCAGCGCGTCTGACGCCCGCGCCGTTGACCCCGTGTACCCGCTCGCCTATGCTTGGGCAATGGCAGC
>CAZVXU010000251.1:0-3649 GCA_964631585.1 uncultured Spirochaetaceae bacterium
GCCGGCGCCCGGCGGCGCAGCGTCAACCTCGACCCCGGCATGCTTACCCTCGGAAGGCTCATCCTCGCCTCGACCAAGGACAACGCGCAGCGAATCCCCCTTCGCGACGGGATCTACGCCGAGATTACCCTGCTCTACCGTAAGGGGGCGTTTGAGCCGCTCCCCTGGACCTATCCCGATTACAGAAGCGCGGCCTACAACGAGGTGCTCCTGGATCTGCGGGCCCGTTACAAGCAACAGCTCGAGGCCGATTCCGCGCACGCGTGAAGCAGCAGCTCCATTTTGCGCGTACCACGGGGTGTGAAGGGATTACGATACGCACTCGTGGGTGCTGCGACCGGCGGGATCTGCCTGTTACTCGCCGGCTGCAATCTGCTCGGAACGGAGAAGACGGTGAGCCTCGAGCTGCCGGGCGCGCCGGAGCACTGGCCCGAATCGCTAACGGTGGAGGAATACCGGGTGATGTGGCGCGGTGAGGCCGGGAAGCTGCGAAAGATAACGGTGGCGGGCGGGGCGTCGCGGGTGGAGGTGGCCATACCGAAACGGCCCGGGGTTGCAGTGCTCGCGTATCCGTCGTTCGCAGGGGGCGCCTTTCTGCCGCGGCCGGCTGCTGCGGTCTACCCCCACGATGCCGCCGTCGAGGCCGGCTTCGAAGTGTCATACGAGCGCGGCTTCACCGGTCTCGTGCTCCATCGCGTGCTGTTCGCCCTCCCGTCGGTAAACAGTGGACGGCTGATAGAGGAGGTGCGGGGGCGAAGCGACGGAAACCCCTGGCTCTTCGACCTCGAGCGGGTGGTGGAGAAACTCGCCGACCGGAGGTTTTCGACTATCTACCTTCGCCCGCGGGATGTGTTCGAGGTCGAGGTCGCAGTCGAGGCGGAACCGGGGGGCCGGGATGACGCCGCCGCGGGAAACGGCTCAGCCTCCGGCGTCTGGGTGCGGGACAACCCGCTCGCTGGTGTGCTTACCGCGACGGACACGCCCAGCGGGCCCGTGTTGCGCACGCGGCTCCCGCCGGGGCACCATCACCTGATCCACTCTGAGAATGGCGACGTCCTGTCAATCGTGGTGGCGGATGACGGGAATTACCGGGTGTTCCGGCGATGAGCCGCGGCCTGCGCGGACCCGGCGCCACCGCCGGAGCCGGACCCGCCGCAGGCCTCAGCCCACGACGACGTTGACGAGCTTGTTCGGGACGGTGATGACCTTTCGGATGTCCTTGCCCTCGGTGTATTCCTTGACGCGCTCGTTCGCGAGGGCCGATTCCTTCAGCTCCGCATCACCGGTGTCCGCCGGCATGGTCAGCCGTGCGCGGATCTTTCCGTTTACCTGGACGACGATCTCGACCTGCTCGTCTTTGGTCAGCTCCTCGTCGTAGCTCGGCCAGTCGTGGTAGACGAGGCTCTCACTGTGTCCGAGTTTCTCCCACATCTCCTCGGCGATGTGGGGTGCGTAAGGGGCGAGGAGGAGCACGAACGGCTCCCACAGCGCGCGATGGAGGACGTCCTGCTTGAAGGCCTCATTGACGAAGATCATCATCTGGGCGATCGCCGTGTTGAACTGGAGCTTCTCGGTGTCGTGAGTCACCTTCCGGATCGTCTTGTGCAGCACACGCTGGAGCTCCAGCGGCGGCTCATCCTCGACGAGCTTGCGCTCGGAGACTCGCCACACGCGGTCGAGGAAGCGGTGGACGCCCACGAGCCCGTTCGTTGACCAGGGCTTTGCCGTTTCCAGCGGGCCCATGAACATCTCGTACACGCGCATCGTGTCGGCGCCGTAGTCGCGGACGATGTCGTCGGGGTTTATGACGTTGCCCTTCGACTTCGACATCTTCTCGCCGCTTTCGCCGAGGATCATGCCCTGATTCACGAGCCGCATGAAGGGCTCGTCGGTGGTCACCACCCCGACGTCGTAGAGCACCTTGTGCCAGAAGCGCGCGTAGAGCAGATGCAGGACCGCGTGCTCGGCGCCGCCGACGTAAAGATCAACCGGCATCCAGTACTGCTCTTTCTCCCGGGAGACGAGCTCGGTATCGTTTTTCGGATCGAGATAGCGCAGGTAATACCAGCAGGAGCCCGCCCACTGGGGCATCGTGTTCGTCTCCCGCCGGGCGCCGGCTCCCGAGCCGTCGGGGCATTCGGTTCGGACCCACTCCTCCACCTTGGCAAGCGGTGACTCACCGGTGCCCGAGGGTTTGTAGCTTTCCACCTCCGGGAGCTCGAGGGGCAATTCGGCGGCGTCGATCGGCACAATCTCACCGCTCTCACAGTGGACCAGCGGGATGGGCTCGCCCCAGTAGCGCTGTCGGGAGAAGATCCAGTCCCGCAGTTTGTAGTTCACCGCGCGGGTGCCCTTACCCTCGGATTCGAGCCAATCGGTGATCTTCTGTTTGGCTTCCGTGGTCGGCATTCCCGAAAACTGTCCGGAGTTCACCGCGGTGCCTTCGCCGCTGAACGCCTCGGGCATTTCCGCCGTCACGGAGGCGTGGGGATCGGAGACATCCTCCTCCAGCGTGGCGACGACCTTGATGATGGGCAGGTCGAACTTCTCGGCAAACTCCCAGTCACGCTCGTCGTGAGCTGGGACCGCCATGATGGCGCCGGTCCCGTAGGAGAGCAGGACATAGTCGGAAACCCAGATCGGGATCTGCTCGTCGTTGACCGGGTTGATCGCGTAGGAGCCGGTGAACACGCCGCTCTTTTCCTTGGCAAGGTCGGTGCGCTCGAGATCCGATTTGAGCTTGGCCGTTTCGATGTACTCCGCGACCGCCTTCTGCTGCTCGGAGGTTGTAAGCGTGTCGACGAGCGGATGCTCGGGGGCGAGGACCATGTAGGTGGCACCGAAGAGCGTGTCCGGCCGCGTGGTGAAGACCTCGAGCGACTCTTCGTGGTCGGCGAGGGGAAAGAACACGTTGGCGCCTTCGCTTCGGCCGATCCAGTTGCGCTGCATCGTTTTGATGGACTCCGGCCAGTCGAGCTTCTCCAGATCTTCGAGAAGACGGTCGGCATAGTGGGTGATGCGCAGCATCCACTGCTTCAGCGGTTTTCGCTCGACCGGGTGGTTGCCCCGCTCCGAGCGCGGTCCGTCGGGCGTGGTGATGACTTCCTCATTGGCGAGCACGGTGCCGAGCTCCGCACAGTACCAGACCGGGATCTCTTCCATGTAGGCGAGGCCCTGCTCGTAGAGCTTGAGGAAGATCCACTGCGTCCATCTGTAGTACTCCGCGCGATGGGTGGAGACCTCACGGTCCCAGTCGTAGGAGAAGCCCAGCGCCTTGATCTGCTCGCGAAACTTGTCGATGTTGGCCTCGGTGGTGGCCTTCGGATGGGTGCCGGTCTGGATCGCGTAGTTCTCGGCCGGCAGACCGAAGCTGTCGAAGCCCATCGGATGGAGCACCTGATACCCATTCATGCGAAGATAGCGGCAGTAGATGTCGGTGGCGGTGTAGCCCTCGGGATGCCCCACGTGCAGGCCGCTTGCCGAGGGGTAGGGGAACATGTCGAGCACGTACTTCCGCTTCTCCGGCGGCACCGACGGGTCCTCGACTGCTTTGAAGGTCCGGTTCTCTTCCCAGAAGCGTTGCCACTTCTTCTCGATCGAGCTGAATGGGTAGCGTTCCATGTGGCAGGATGATAGCGGAAATGCGCGA
>CAZVXU010000252.1:0-3623 GCA_964631585.1 uncultured Spirochaetaceae bacterium
ACCATATCGTCGGAGAGTGGGTCGAACTCATCGAGAAGCATCTCTTCCTCCTTTGCTCGAGCAAATTGTACCGTACCGCCGGCGAGTTAGAAAGTACCATCTGATGTGTTGACAGGGCCACGGGTTTGTGTGAACATATGACCAGTTACGACTTAATGGTCACAAAGGCCGGGCCGGGAGAGGGCGGGGCCGGGACCGACGGCGGGGACGGAGGAGCAACATGCCGAGGGGATTTACGGAAGGCGAACAGCACCGCATCCGCGAACGACTCTACACCGAGGCCGAGCGCCTCGCTGCGGCTCGCGGCATCCGTCGAACCACGATCGCCGAGATTGCCGAGGCGGCCGGTATCGCCAAGGGCTCCTTTTACCGATTTGCGAGCTCGAAGGAAGAGTTCTTCTTCGACCTTCTCGAGCGGGCCGAGGAGGGTATCCGGGCCGAAATCGAGGAGGCGTTGAAGGAGGCCGGGCCGGAGCCCGAGGCGCGCATACGAGTCGTGATTGAAAGTGCAACGAGTGTGCTCAGCGGGCGGCCGTTTCTCCAGGTGCTCACCGATCCCGAAGAGCTCGCCTATCTCGCCCGGGCCCTTCCTCCCGAGCGCCTGGCGCAGCACTCGATGGCTGATGTCGCCTACTTCGAGCGAATCCTGGGCGACCTCCTCGAGGACGCGCGTGCGGGGGCGGCGGAGCCGGCACGGGGGGACGAGTCGCCTGGGACGGTCACGACCGCGGACACGTCCTCCGGATTTCTCTCGGCCGAAGTGGCAACCGGCGTCATCAAGGTGCTCGCCCTCCTGCCCACCCTCGAGGGCATGATCGGCCCCTCGGTGTTCCCCGCCGTGCGTGAGCGCCTGTCGCGCTACGTGGCGGACGGGCTTGCCCGAGAGCTGAGAGGAGAATCGAGATGAAGATGGTAGATGTCACCGATCTCCGCGTCCGTTACCCCGGAGCCACCCGAGACGCCGTGACGGATGTGTCCTTCGCAGTCGAGGAGGGCGAGATCTTCGGGTTTCTCGGTCCCTCGGGCGCCGGGAAGAGCACCACGCAGAAGGTGCTGACCGGGGTACTGAAGGGGTTCGACGGTGTGGCACTCGTGGCGGGCCACGACGTACGCCGAAGCGGACGCGAGATCTACGAGCGCCTCGGCGTCGGCTTCGAGGTACCGAACGTCTTCGGAAAGCTCACCGCCCGGGAAAACCTGGAGTTCTTTGCACGCCTCTATCGCGGGCCGGTGGCAGCGCCGGGAGAGCTTCTCGAGGCGGTTGGGCTCGTCGACGCGGCCGACGAGCGGGCCGAGCGGATGTCCAAGGGGATGCGCTCCCGCCTCGGTCTCGCCCGTGCCTTCCTGAACAATCCTACCCTGGTGTTCCTCGACGAGCCGACCGCCGGTCTCGATCCGGGGACGGCGGCCGGGGTGAAGGACCTCATTCGCGAAAAGTGCGAGGCGGGGGCCACCGTCTTTATCACCACGCACAATATGACGGTCGCCGATCAGCTCTGTGACCGCGTGGGATTCATCGTCGACGGCGCCGTCAGTGTCATCGAGGAGCCGAGAGTGCTGAAGCTCGCCCACGGCAGCCGACGTGTGCGCGTGGAGTACCGGGAGGACGGACACCTCGGTGCTACGGAGTTCCCGCTCGAGACGGCGGGTGAGAACGAGGAGTTCCTCTCTCTTCTGCGCTCCCGGCCGGTGGAGTCGATACATAGCCTGGAGGCGAGCCTCGAGGATGTCTTTCTGACGGTCACCGGCCGCGGACTCATGGAGGACCGGTGAAAGGGTCGTTGCTCCGCCTCAGAGCTGTCTGTCTCACGGACCTGCGCCTGCAGCTGCGCCACGGCTTCTACGCCGCCTACGCAGTCGTCACGGCCATCTATGCCGTCGCGCTCCACCAGCTTGCCCGTGTGGCAGGCACCGAAACGCTGCGCGCGGTGGCCGCCACCCTCATCTTCACCGATCCCGCAACCCTCGGCGCCTTCTTTGTCGGGGGGCTCGTGCTGCTCGAGAAGCAGCAGGGAAGCCTTACTGCAGCATTCGTAACGCCGCTCACGCTCACCGAGTACTTCGTATCGAAGGCGGTGGGCCTCACCGCCCTCGCGACCGGCTCCGCCCTTGTGGTCGCCCTCGCAAGCGGCCTTCCGCTCCGTCCCATCCCCCTCGTCCTCGGCGTCATAGCGACATCCGTGCTCTTCATAATGCTCGGGCTCGCGGTGGTTGCGCGGGTACGCACCGTCAACGGCTATCTGCTCGCGACCATACCGATTGCCGTCATCCCGATGCTCCCGGCCCTGCGCTTCCTCGGTCTCGAGAGCCCGCTTCTGTGGCTCGTTCCCACGCGTGCCTCGATTCGACTGCTCGAAGCCGGCCTCGGCGGTCTGCCGCAGAGCCCCGTGGAGATGATGTACGCGGCCGTCGTGCTCCCCGCGGCCTGTGTCGCGGCTGCGGCGTGGGCGCGACGGCGGTTCGGTCGCTACATCCTCGGGGGGCGACTGTGATGAATGCCTCGGCTGTGGGACGGCTCTCACTTCGCATCCTCCTTCGGGATCCCTTCCTGCGGCTGATGGCGCTCCTGCCCTTTGTCGTGGCACTGGTGTTTCGAGTGGGGGTGCCTGCGGCGGACGCAGCCCTGGCAGGGGTGATCGACCCCGCAACGTTTCGCCTGAGTGATTACTACCCGGTGATCTCGGCTTTCCTGCTGCAGCTGCCTGGCCTCTTCGCGGGTGGTGTCACGGGGTTTTCGATCCTCGAGGATCGCGACGAGGGTATCCTTTCGGCGATGGCGGTTACCCCGATCGGACGCGCGGGCTATCTGGCATCGCGGTTGCTCTTTCCGGCGCTGCTCGCGGTCGTCGGCGCGCTCATCGTCGTTCCGCTCGCCGGGCTGCACCGGCCGGAGCCGATCGCCCTGCTCCTCGCGGCGGCAGCGTCGGCACCACTTGCGCCGGTTTCGGCTCTGCTTCTCGCCACTCTTGCAACGGACAAGGTCGAGGGGCTTGCGGTCTGGAAGCTCGTGGGGTTCCTCTTCGTCGGCCCCCTGGTGCAGGTCCTGCCGTCCGCGGCCGGCGCTGCCGGCTGGCCGCTCGCCTCGTACTGGGCGACTCGGGTGTATCTGTCCGGCGCTGCCGGCTCCGGCTCCGCCGGCAGCCCTGCCGGCGGAGCCGCGGGGCAGGCTGTTGGGTTCGCCGCTCTCGCGATCCTTTGCGCCGCTCTCTATCTGCTTCCCGTGGCGCGGCGACTGCGTCGGCTATGAGCTTTTTTGTTGTCATTCCGACACGCCCTCAGTAGAATAGCGCGGGTGAACACCGAATCGGCCGCCAACGGAAACAGAGGTATATAAGACATGTTCGTCATCGCATTGGGAGTCGCACTTGCCGGAAGTCTTATCGCACTGATCTATGCCGTCGTGCGAACACGATGGATCTACCGCCAACCGGTGGAGAACGAGGAGCTGAAACGCATCGGTGGTTATGTCTACGAGGGGGCGATGGCCTTCCTGTCCCGGGAGTACCGCGTGCTCATCCCCTTCGTGATCATCGTTGCGGCCTTCCTCGCCTTCGCAAATGAGGGGGCGCTTCGGTTCCAGTCGGTTGCCTTCGCCCTCGGGGCCGGCACCTCCGGCCTTGCCG
>CAZVXU010000253.1:0-3602 GCA_964631585.1 uncultured Spirochaetaceae bacterium
GCGGCCGCCGGCGCGGCATCGTACTCGACGACTGCCTTCTTCTCCACCTGCGCGGCTGTGACCGCGCGGTCGTAGGGGATCCGCCCGACGAGGCGATTTTCGCCGGCGCGTCGCTCGATCTCCTCGGCCAGCTCGGCGTTGAGGTCTGCCTTGTTTATGGCGACGAGCGCCGGAATGTCGAAGTGCGCGGCAAGGTCGAGCACCCGGTCGAGGTCATGGAGGCCCGAACGCGTGGGCTCGGTGACGACAAGAATCAGGTCGGCCCCGGTGACCGAGGAGATGACGGGGCAGCCGACTCCCGGAGGTCCGTCGGTGATAATGATCTCGCGGCTCTGTTCGCGCGCGAGCGCTCGAGCCTTCTCCCGCACGAGGGCCGCGAGCTTTCCCGAGTTCTCCTCAGCGATCCCAAGCTTCGCATGGGCAAGAGGGCCGAAGCGGGTGTCGGAGACATACCATCGCCCGTTTTCCACGGGCCCGAAATCGATCGCTCCGACCGGGCAAAAGTGCGCGCAGACGCCGCATCCCTCGCAGGCAAGCGGATTGATCACCGCGGTTGCGGCCGGGCCCGTTTGCGGGATCGCGCCGAACGCGCAGAGCTCCGCGCACAGGCCGCAGGCGACACAGTCGCCCTCGCGCACCGATGCGAGCTTCCCGCCCGAGAAGGCCCCCTGCTCCCGGACCTCAGGCTCGAGGATGATGTGAAGGTCGGCGGCGTCGACATCACAGTCGGCAAAGACGGCGTTTTCGCCACACGCTGCAAGCGCGGCAAACGAGGAGACCACACTGGTCTTCCCCGTACCGCCCTTTCCGCTGAGCACGACGAGCTCTTTCATGGGGCGTCACTCCCGGCGGCGCCGGCGGCGCGTGCGGCGTCCAGTACCTCGATGAGCAGCGCCTGGTAGCGGGCGCGAAACTCCGGCACGGCGTCTACGGCAAGCTCGCCGCGGGAGTAGGCCTCCGCGACACGGCGGTCGTCCTCGATCTCGGTCAGTACTCGGATCCGCTCGCGGCAGCAGAAATCCCGCACGCCGGCGTTTCCCACGTCCGCGCGGTTTATCATCACGCCGAAGGGGATCCCGAGCTTCTTCACCATCTCCACGGCAAGCTCGAGGTCGTTGAGCCCAAAGGGTGTCGGCTCGGTCACGAGAATGATGTAGTCCGCTCCGTGGACCGCCTCCACCACCGGGCAGGCTGTGCCCGGCGGCGCGTCGATCAGCGTAAGTTCGGCCTCGCCATTCGCCGCCTTGACCGCGTGGATCACCGGCGAGCTCACCGATTCGCCGACGTTGAGGCTTCCCTGGGTGAAGGCAAACCCGCCCGCACCACCGCGGCCGCACTCGAGCGTGCCGATCCCGCGGTCATGCAGGGTAATCGCACCGGTCGGGCAGACAAGGGCGCAGCCTGTGCAGGAGTGGCACAGATCGGGGAAGGTGATGGGTACGTTTCCGGCCATGGCGATCGCCGAGTACTGACAGATCTCCGCGCAGGCGCCGCAGCCGGTGCACGCCGACTCATCGACCACGGGCACCTGTGTCGTCACCGTCCGGCGGGATTCCACGTGCGGGGATACGAAGATGTGGCAGTTCGGCTCCTCCACGTCGGTGTCGAGTAGATGAACCAGCATTCCCGTTGCGGCAGCCGTCTCGGCGAGGTTCGTCGAGACGGTCGTCTTCCCGGTGCCGCCTTTGCCGCTCGCGACCGCAATCGTCAACGGGCGGCCGGCGGCGCGCACGTCGCCGGCGAGGGTCTTGTCGGCACTCATTCTTCTTCGGATTGGCTTTCGAGCTCGTCGATCCTCGATCTCACATGGTCCAGACCGCGCTCGAAGTACTTGGCCTGTCGCTTGAGGGCCTCGAGCTCCTGCCCGCGATCCGGTTGCGGCGGCTCGAACCCCGGGCCGCCGGCGCCTGCGGACCAGGCTCCGGAGCCCCACGGTCCGGGCCCGCCGAACTGACCAGAGCCCCATCCGCGGCGCCACGCCAGACCGCGGCCATAACCGGGGTCGTAGCCTCCGCCATAGCCCCTCGCGCGACCGCGTCCGCCGCGCCCCATGCCGCGGCCTATGCCCCGGCCCGGCGCCGGTGCCGCATATCCCGGCGCCTCGTAGCCCGCGCAGTACCCGTATCCTCGTCCACTCATCGGTCCGAAGCCCTCGGGGCCTCTTCTATCTCCACCCGGCATTTCAAACCTCCTCCGGCACCGCCCGCCTCGATTCCGCCTCGCGTTCGGGACGGCGATGCCCTACGTACAGTGTTCCAGCGTGCGTGCCGATATCCTCGGCAACCACGCCACATTTGACGATGAGCAGGAAGAAGACCTCACGCGGCGCCATACTCAGCGCCTCGTAGTTCCCCTGCCCCTTTGCTATCACAACGTCGGCCGCGTCGAAGGCCGAACGAAACTCATCACTTACCTCGGAGAGCACAACCCCCGGCGTGTCGCTGCCGGTGTCGATGATCTCCACAGGCTCCCCAATGCCGGCCTGTTCCGCGTCGTCGCGGGTCGCGTCATTTATAACCGCGCCGCCTTTCACCGCCACCTGCACCCTGCCGGCGCGAAGCTGCTCGAGAAGCAAGCGGTCGAAGACGAGCTCCCCGGCGTTGTCGGCGAGATAGAGAATGGAGTCCGCGCGCCGGCAGGCGGCTCGAAGCGACTCGACCGCCCGGTCGTCGACGGGGACGGAGGACGCCCGCTCGAGCGCCGCCTCCACGTCAGAGTCCTGCAGTGATCCGTTCGCGCCCAGGTCGATGATGTTTCCGGCGGCGGCCAGTCTGAGTGCGGCCACAAAGGGGTCGTCACTCTCGGCGACTCGCCCGCGGAGCTTCGGGTAGACGGCGAGCGCCCGCTCGGTGAAGCGTTGCTTGGCCTCTGCGTAGGGATCGGCCGAGCCGGAGAGCTCACGCACCAGTCTGTGCACTCGGGCGCCGACCTCGGGCGGCGAGGCCGCGTAGTCCAGGTCGGATAGCTCGGCGAGCACACGACGAAGGACCCGCTCGTGGAACGTGGTGTCCGCGGTGACGAACCGCGCGGCATCGAGCGCCTGACGGACGAAGCAGGGCACACAGTCGAGGCCGGTGCGCATTACCAGTGCCCCCGGACGCTCGCGCCCTTCTGCCGCTCGAGCTCGCCGCGGGTGAACGCCTCAACCGCCTCTCTGACCGTGGCCTCACCGGTGCGGTGGACCGCGATCCCGGCCTTCTCGAGCGTGGCAAAGGCCTTGGGGCCGACGTTCCCCGAGATGACCGCCTCGCAGGGTGTTGCCGCGATCGCGCTCGCCGCCTGAATGCCGGCGCCCTGGGCCGCCGCGGTATTCGGCGCGTTGTCGATCACCTCGAGCTCGAGCGACTCCGTGTCCACAAGAAGCAGATAGGCCGCGCGGCCGAACCGCTCGTCCACCCGACTGTCGAGGTCTCTACCTTCAGCTGATACCACTACCTTCATGATTCCTCCTTCGCGCCTCCGGGGTCATACCCGGAGCCGCCGTGGCCGCGGCCGTGCCCTCCACCGCGGTGTGGGCCGCGGCCACGATGTCGCCCCGCGGGACGCTCATGGGTCACCGCGCCGCCCTCGATGGAGAGCGCCTTCCCGCCGGCGAGGGCCTC
>CAZVXU010000254.1:0-3577 GCA_964631585.1 uncultured Spirochaetaceae bacterium
ATGTTTCGCTGCTCGTCGAATCTTGCCTTGAGCTCGACAAGGGCGGTTACCTGCTTGCCGTTCTCGGCCGCCTCCTCGAGGGCCCGCACGATCGGCGAGTCTCCGCTCGTTCGGTAGAGGGTCATCTTTATGGCGAGCACCTGCGGATCGCCGGCGGCCTGCTGCACCAGGCGAATGACCGGCTCGAAAGACTCATAGGGCTGGTGCAAGAACGCGTCGCGCCGCTTGAGAATGGCGAAGAAGGACTCCTCCTCGGCGAGATCGCGCGGGGGCATCGGCGGCATACTTTCGTTTCGCAGACGATCGGACCCGGTGAGATTGGAAAGGGCCATGAGATCGCCGAGGGCCAGCGGGCTTCCCTTGGCGTATACGTCGCGGCTCTCCAGCCCCAACGCCTCACTCAGACGCTCGCCGACCGCCTCGGAGTTCTGCGCCACCGTAAGACGAACCGCCTCCGAGTGCTCGCGGCTCTCGAGCACCTGCTCCATGGCCTCCACGAAATCCTCATCACGCTCTTCATCGACACCGAGGTCGGCATCACGAGTAACCCGAAAGCACCCTTCGCCGATGATCCGATATCCGGGAAAGAGCTGGTCGGCGTTTTCGACGATCACGTCCTCGAGCAGCGTGAACGTCACCCCGTGCTCCTTCGCCGGCAGATACACGATGCGCTCGAGCGCCGGCGGAAGCTGAACGACGGCCAGAAGCTCCCGCCCTTCCGCGTCGCCATCGAGACGCTGCATGTCGGGCTGCTCATCGGGCTCCAGCAGAAAGGCGATATGCAGCCGGTTGTTCCCGGCAACGGGAAGCGGAGTCCGTGGCTCGTGGCGCACCGGCGTCAGCACCGGAAACACCTGTTTCGTGAAGAAGTCTCTGACAAAGCTGCGCTGGCTTCCGGTGTACTCTCCGGACCGCGCCCAGACGATACCCTCACCCTCGAGAGCGGGAAGAATATCGTTCCACAGGCAGTCGTACTTGGCGGCAATGATCTCTTTCGAACGCTCGGCAATTCGGGCAAGCTGGGTGTCGGGACTCAGACCGGAGGGATCCCCCGCCGAGACGCCCTTGGCCTGCTGGCGCTTGAGACTGGCGACCCGAATCATGAAGAACTCATCGAAGTTCGACGCGACGATACAGAGGAACTTCCACCGCTCGAGAAGCGGGTTGGAATCGTCGAGTCCCTCCTCGAGTACGCGGGCGTTGAACTCGAGCCAACTCAAGTCGCGGCTGAAGTAGCGCGGCGCCTCACTGCCTGTCATGCAATCCCCTTTCCCTTCTCAGACCGCAACCACCTGGTAGCCGAACACCTCTTCGAACATCTCCGCCTTGAGCTCGAGCCCGTGCTTCTCCGCCGAGATATCCCCCGCGTAATCGCAGTAGAGGGTAACGAGATCCTCGTCTTTCTCGACCCGGAAGTCACGGATGCGCTGGTTATGCCCGCGGTCGAGCGCGTCCGCAACGCGCAGGATCGCGGAGAGCTTCATCACGCGGATACGCTGCTCCCGGCGCAGGGAGATGAAACTCGTATGCGAGGAGTTCGGCATGGCCTTTCGGTGGTAGCGCACGATGTGAGATACGATGGCGATGTCCGATCGCGAGAGCCCGAAGATCTCCGAGTTGGCCACGATGTACTGCCCGTGCTTGTGGTGTCCGCTCGCGCGGATGTAGTTGCCGGTATCGTGGAGAATGGCCGCAACCTCGAGGAGCATGCGCGCATGCTGATCCATCCCGTGGTCGTCCTCGAACTGATCAAAGAGGGAGAGGGCGAGCTTTCGCACATGCATCGCATGCGCCTCGTCAAAGCGGTACTTCTTGCCGAGATTCGCCGCCGATGCAACGACCTGGGTGTAAAACTCGTGCTCCACTTCTTTGCTGGCGCCGAGGGCAAAGCTCAAGAGCACGCCTTCGCGGATGCTCACATCGGGAACGATGAGTTGCTTTGCCTGCGTCGAATCGAGAAACATCTTGAGGATGAGAAGCGCGGGGACGAGTCCCTCGGCTTCGTTGTAGGTGACCTCGAGCTCGGAGACGATCTCATCGAGGGAGTATCCCTGCAACGCGGCGATGAGCTCGTTGAAATCCTCCCGCTCGACCACGCTGAATCCCGCCTGCTCCTTCCGTCCGGCGCGGGCCGCCGCAAGACGTGCGTCTCCTCCGACGGCGACGAAAAAGCGGATAGAGTCCATGCGCATCTCGGCGTTGAGGATCTCCTGGGTCACTCGGATGTTCTCCCGCAGAAAGGTCTCGAGATCCTCGGTGGACTCCCAGCTCGCGCGCACCTGCTGCTCGAGGCGGATGGTCCCGAGCCTGAGTGAGTGCGCGGCAACCATCTTGCCGCGGCGAAGCATCATGACCTCTGTGGTCCCACCGCCCACCTCGATGATGAGCGAGTTCGCGCGGGAGAACTGCGGGCGCATGTGATCGACCGCGTGCTGCACCGCGAGGTAGGTGAGGTGGTTCTCCTCGACTCCCTCGACGATGTCGATGCGAAAACCCGTGCGCATGTACACCCGGTCGAGAAAGGTATCCCGGTTCTTTGCCTCTCGAATGGCGCTCGTAGCGATGACGCGCACGTCGTCCTCGGCGATCTGCCAGCCCTCGAGCATCTCCCGAAACCCCGAAAGGATCTTTATCGCCTGCCGCATGGAGTCACCGGAAAGATAGCCGTCGACGAACACGTCACGCCCGAGACCGACGGGCTTGCCGGCCCGGTCGAGGCGACGCCAGTGACCCGCGTCATCGATCTCGGCGATGACCATGCGGATGGCGGAGGAGCCCATGTCTATGACGGCCACTGTTTTCGTCTTCGTACGACTGATCTCTTCGGTTGTGCTCATGATTGATGTTCCCGGGCAAGCGCCGCGGCGCCGATGACGGTGGAATCGTCACCGAGCTCGGCCTGCTTCACGCTGACAATGGAGACGAGGCGGCTCATCGCATGCCGGCGCATGGCGTCCTCCGCCTTTTCAATATACGGAGCGCCCAGCTTTTCAACAAGGCCGCCGCCGATGATGATGAGCTCGGGGTTGAAGATGTTCACGCAGTTCGCCATCCCGATACCGAGGTGACGAGCCGCCCGGTCGACGAGCTCGACCACCGCAGGCTCGCCCTCGCGCCAACCCTTCTCGATGACGCTGCTCTTGATGGCCGCGAAGTCCGATCCCGCCTTCTTGTATACCGCCGGGGCGCTGCCCGTGGTTGCCAGCGCTACGAGGTCCTTGGCGATGGCAGTCTTCGAGGCCATGGCCTCCAGGCATCCGTACTGTCCGCAGCCGCAGCGTCTCCCATCAACCTGAATGATCATGTGTCCGATCTCGCCGGCCCCGCCGGTTGCCCCCCTGAAGAGCCTCCCGTCGAGGATGAGACCGCCGCCGAGCCCCGTGCCGGGAAAGAGTCCGACGATGTGACTGAATCCTTGGCCGGCGCCGGAGACGTACTCGCCGTAGGTGCCCGCATTCACGTCGTTTTCAAGAAACACCGGGACCTCGAGCTCCGCGGAGAGCCGGTCGCGAATGGGAAAGTTCTCCAGTCCCAGGTTCGGCGTCTCGAGCACGATACCGTTCTCGAAGTCGACCGG
>CAZVXU010000255.1:0-1557 GCA_964631585.1 uncultured Spirochaetaceae bacterium
GACGAGCGAACCTGCACCGGAAGCCTTCGCTCGAGCGACGACACCGATGTCTCCCGCGTCGCCAAGAGCTTCGGTGGCGGCGGCCACAAGCGCGCCGCCGGATTCATGATTGAGGAGACCCTCACCGAGACCTACGAGCGCGTGCGAGACGCCCTCCTCGATCTCGTCAACGACAGTGCGAGGCCCCGGACACATCACGCTGACCCCGGCGGCTAACCTCCGCCCCCGCCAGCCCCAACGAAACCCTTCCGGCGCGTGCGCCCCAGCACACGTCCTCTTTTTCCTCCTGCACAGGTACGCTCAGAGCCGGTCTCCTGCTTGAGTTGTAAACGAATGTAAACAGTTCCACTCACAGTGGAGATTACCCCCGTTTCGCGTGGGTGTTCTCGGCACGCAGTTTGCTCCTCTTTTCCTCTGCAGAATGGTCAGAAAAGGAGGAGGCATGACGAAGCTCACAGAACTGGTTGTCGGCTATCAGGAGACCGGCACGGGATACGAGACGGTCCGCCGAGAAGTGGAGCAATGGGTGTACTACTACCCCGTAACTCGACCGGGGTTTTCCCAGGAAGACTGCGCCGAGTTTCTGCTCTACTTCCGGGGGAAGGTCCCGGCGCTCGTGTACAAGTACACGCACTGCGGCCGTTCCTTCGAGCATTATCTCGCCCGGACGCTCCGGTGGCAGTTACGCTCCTTCGCGCGGGTGCGCCGGCGTCGCTCGCGCATGCACGAGCTCACGCGAGCCCCGGATATTTGGGACGGGCTGATAGGAGTGGCAGAAAGCAGCGCCGGCGCCTCCCGTGTCGCTGAGACGGCGACCGCGCGACTCGCCGGCGCTCGACGCCCGGGGGCACCGCAGGGAAGCGCCTCACGTCGCATGGTGATCCTCGCACTGAAGGCCGCCGTTCTGGTGAGCGACGCACAGCTCAGTGAGCTGGCCCGGATCACCGGCTATTCGGAGGAATGGTTACGGGAATGCCGGGACGAGCTCGAACAGCTCGTCGCTCGTCGCGAAGGGCGCCGCACCGAGCTCCGGGAAAGACGTAACAATGCGTTCTTCCAGGTGAGGCTCGCACAGGACGAGCTCGCCATGACGCCCGAAGAGCATCGGCGCGCCGCCATCCGACGGGAGCTCGAGCGGCAGAACCGAAGACTTCTCAACGCCCGCAGAGAGCTTGCCCGGGTCCCCGCAGTACCGACCAACGGCGAGATTTCGGCGGTACTCGGCATCCCGAAAGGAACCATTGACTCAGCGCTCCACTACATGAAACGCAGACTCCGAACGTGGCAGAGCGGAAGCGCGGAATAGCCGGTGGCCGAAGGTCCGCGAATCCGGTAGGCTGGGCGCCGTGAGACTGATACTGGCAACGAACAATGATCACAAACGTCGCGAGCTCGAGGGCATTCTCTCCGATCACGAGCTGCTTCTGCCGGCCGACCTCGGCGTGCGTTTCAGCCACGAGGAGACCGGAGACACCTTCCACGACAACGCGCTCGGCAAGGCGATTGCCCTCTACCGGATGGTAGCCGGCGACGGCACGCGGGGTGATGATGCCGCGG
>CAZVXU010000255.1:1657-3568 GCA_964631585.1 uncultured Spirochaetaceae bacterium
GGCCGGCGCGGCAGCGGGGGCCGGCGTCATCGCCGACGATTCGGGGCTATCGGTGGCGGCGCTCGGCGGGCGCCCGGGCATTTACTCCGCCCGCTACGGATCGAAACCGGGCGGCCCCGAACTCAGCGACAGTCAGCGCAACGCCCTGCTCCTCGGTGAGCTCGAGGGCGTGAGCGATCGCCGCGCACACTACACCTGCTGTATGGCCCTCGTGCTCGAGCCGGACCGGTACTATCTCTGCCAGGAGACATGGCACGGGGAAATCGCCTACGCGCCGTCCGAGGGGCGCCACGGGTTCGGATACGATCCGATCTTTACGCTACCCGAGGAGGGGCTTACCGTTTCCGAAATCGCTCCCGAACGCAAGAACCGTATCTCCCACCGCGGCAAGGCCGCCCGCGATCTCGCCACGATTCTCGCCGCGCTCGAGGCCGAGGGCCGACTTGACGACGACGGCGGCTCTGCATAGCTTCCAGATCAATACATCGTGGAGGAATAGATGAGCAACGCAGACACGTCCCGCATACCCGCCCGCAGTGAAGTTCCGCCGGAGCACGCCTGGGACCTTTCGGTCCTCTACCCCTCCCACGCGGAATGGGAGAAGGGATTCGAGGAGCTCTCCGAGCGCGCGAAGCGTATCCCGGAGTTCAAAGGAACCCTCGCTGAGTCACCGGAGAAGCTCGCCGCCTGCCTGGAGTACATGAACGAGGTCGGCATGCTCGAAGAACGGCTCGGATATTACGCCCATCTGCGCATGAGTGAGGACGTCTCCGACAGCACGAACCAGGAGCGCATGGGACGCTTCATGCGTGTGGCGACCGAGGCCGATACCAACGCGAGCTTCATTACGCCGGAGATCCAGGCTATCGAAGACTCGACGATGGAACGGTTTCTCGCCTCGGATGCCCTCGCCGACTTTCGCGTCTATCTGCAGAAACTCAGACGCTACAAACCGCATGTACTCTCCGAAGCCGAGGAGCGCATCCTCTCGATGCAGCAGGAGGCGAACCAGACCGCATCCCGCAGCTTCGGAGCTCTGACCGACGCAGACATGGACTTCGGCGATGTTGACACCCCCGAGGGGCGCAAACCCCTGAGCCAGTCGAGCCTCGGGTCCCTGCTTCTGCACCGTGACAGGGACGTGCGCAGACAGGCCTACCTCCAGTTTCACGACGTCTACGAGCAGCACAAGAACACCCTCACCAACCTCTACGCAGGAAGTGTGCATCTCGATGTCTACAAGGCGCGGGTACGGAACTTTCCCTCCGCCCGCGCGGCCGCGCTTTTCCCCGACGACGTCCCCGAGGAGGTCTACGACAACCTTCTCGACGTGGTCGGTCGCAACCTCGAGCCCCTGCAGCGCTACTACAGGTTGAAAAAACGCGTACTCGGACTCGAGGAGTTCCACATCTACGATGCGAAGGTGCCGCTGGTGGATGATCTCAGCGTTCATCACACGTTCGAGCGGGCCGTGGAGAGGGTCAGCGAGGCGCTCTCGCCCCTCGGAGACGAGTATGTGACGACACTGCGCGAGGGGATGCTCGACGGCTGGGTTGATCGCTACGAGAACAAGGGCAAGCGCTCCGGCGCCTTTTCCGCCGGCAGTTATGTCGCTCATCCCTTCATCCTCATGAACTTCAAAGACGATGATCTTCGCGATGTGTTCACCCTCGCCCATGAGGGCGGACACGCGATGCACAGCTGGTACTCGGCCGCCGCCAATCCTTTTCAGCACTACGACTACACGATTTTTGAGGCCGAGGTCGCCTCCACCTTCAACGAGCAGCTGCTCTTCCATCATCTGCTCGACGCGTCCGACGACGAGCGCATGCGCGCCTACCTGCTCAATCACCAGATCGACCAGATCGTCGGCACCCTCTTCCGCCAGACAATGTTCGCCGAGTTCGAGAA
>CAZVXU010000256.1:0-1864 GCA_964631585.1 uncultured Spirochaetaceae bacterium
GCCCTCACCCGCAGACTGCCCATCCCGAGCGCCTCCTCGCCGGAGGACAGGCTCTACCCGCGACTCCCGGCGGCGGCTTACCGCGCACTGTATATATCCTACCGGGAGGTGCGAAGCAGACTGCGAGACGGCAGCGTTCGGGTCCCTTCCACCATCGTCATGCACCCTCGCGACGAGCTCATCTCCCGGCGGGGAATCGAACACCTGATCGCCGAAAAGCGCCTCGCCGAGAGCCGTCTCGTTCTGCTGGAGCCGGACAGCGCCGCACGCGGCACCAGACACCTCGCGGTCTGCGAGCAGACGATGGGCAGTGCGAACTGGCGGCACTTCGAGGAAGTTGTAGCGGGGTTTGTGGACGCGCTTCGCTGAGCGGCGGCGGACCGCGCCACAGGCAAGAGATGAGCCGCGCGGCAGTACGAACGCCGGGCTACCCGAGCTCCGCGGCCGCCAACTCCGTTCCACGCACGCGCGCCTCGATCTTCGCGAACGCGATGTCGCGCGAGGTACCGGTATCGTCGCCGAACGGCGCGAAGCCGCAATCGTCGGTCGTACCAAGCCGCGCATGCGGGATATGGCGAGCCGCCGTGAGAACGCGATCGCGAACCGTCTCGGCGGATTCCACCTGCGGATCGTTCACGTCGATCACGCCGACGTACACCATCTGGTCATCATTCAAGTGATCCGAAACGAGTTGGAGCACGGGCTCAGGGTCGGGCTCGGCGGCCATCTCCATGTAGAAGCTCCCCACCTCATGCGTCATCAGGAGCGGGATCAACTCGCTGTAGGGCACATCGCCGCTGTGGGTGGAGTCCCAGTCCCCGCCGGGGCAGGTATGCAGCCCGATCCGTGCTCGCTCCTCGGCGCTGAAGTGGGACAGAACGCGGTTGTTCAGTTCGACGAATTGCCGAAGCAGGCCTTTACTCGGGTCGAGCTTGATCGCAAGGCGTCCTTCGGTGAAATCGATCTGGACGTGATGGGCCCCGTTGCTCAGGCAACTGCGGATATCCGCCACCGCATGGGAAACTAAATCTTCCAGAAACGCCTCGCGTGAGTAGCCGTCGATACCGTCGGCCGGATACAGAAGCGACAATGCCGAGGCGGAGATCACCGATTGCTTCAGAGCCCTATCCGTGTACTGCCTCGCGCGGGGCAGATACGAGCCGGCGTAGACGCCGTAGCGAAACGGTCCTCCAGTCAGCCGCGGCAACTGGCGGGCGTGGCCGTCCTCGAAGGGAATCTCCACCCCGTCCGGCGCGAGATTCCCGAGCCCCTCGAGGGGGTACGTCGCGAAGCTCGGCTTGGCCTGCTCGCCGTCGGTTATGATCGGAGAGCCGGTTGCTTCGAATCGACGAATCGTCTCTTCCACCGCCTTGTCGAGGACCTCGTCCAATTTCTCCTTGGGGAGCGTTCCGGCGGCATGCTCCGCCATTGCGTCCTGCAACTCTCGGGGTCGGGGTACACTGCCGATCGGTTCTGTCGGTATTCTCATGAGGGGCATCTCCTTGACCTAAAAGATAAGCTTTGTGCGGCTGCTGGTGAACCGCATCGGGGCCCGGAATGCCTTCGGCGCCGCTTCTGAGGTCTGTTAGCAGATTGCGCTCTCTCAGGAGAGCGCTACCACAACGTAGCAACCTCGTACTCAGAAAACGTTCGATCGCTTGTCACGATCGAGAGAGATTCTTCCTGCGCCTGCGCAATAATTAGGCGATCGAAGGGGTCACGATGAATCCACGGAAGGGCCGACACCCTGTGGACGTGTTCGGGAAGCACGTGCAGCCAGGTGATCCCGTTTTGATGCATGTGACGTGGAATCACGTTGTACCAGTTGTCTGCAAGTGTGAGCTTGCCGATGCTCACCTTGATG
>CAZVXU010000256.1:1964-3558 GCA_964631585.1 uncultured Spirochaetaceae bacterium
GCAAAATCCTCCAATGGCTCTCCAAAGGTGGCATCCATATGTATCACGAGGTCCGGGAGCGCATCGAATTCACGCTGCTGCGTACGATAAGGAACCAACCGAGCAACCGGTTCACCACCCCGGGCAACAATAAGCGTTTCACCGGTCTCAACTTCCCGGAGCAGTCGGGAGAGATGAGTTTTCGCCTCGTGTACCGTAACCGTTTTCATATCTTTAGATTAGTCTGACCATATGACTAAGTCAAGTGAAGATGTCGCACGCCACTGACCCGGCGGCCGCACACAAAGCTCAGATCCGCCCACCCAGTGAAAAACTGAAGACCGGGTAGTTGTAAACGGCGTTCCACGCAAGGTCGAAGCCCACCGCCGGAAAGGTGACCTGGCTCAGGTAGAGGCGCGCGCCCCCGCCACCTCCGTGGTAGATCACATCGGCCTCGCCGAGATAGCCGCCCTCGTAGAAGCCGAGAAGGGTGATGGTACCCCATGAGAGTCGAAACAGCGGAAGCTCGTAGAGCGCCTCCTGTGAGATGTAACTGTCCTCCGCGATAGTGCCGGGAGTGAGCGTGCGCTGGGTCGGCCGGCCGCCGAGGCGCGGGGTAAGCAGGAAAGGTCTGTCACCGTATCCGGTCTGGAGGCCGAGTCCGAAGCGATGCGAGCCGGCGACGAGGGTGTTGTTCGTTCCGGCGGCGGTAACGCCCCAGCCGGACTCGCTCGGCGTCGTCTCCACCGAGGCGCGAAGACTGTACCCACTATCGAAGAACTCCTCCGGCTCGGTTCGGGTGAATCCGATCTCGGCACGGTAGGTCACAAACTCGTAGCCGGCCGCGGCCAGGATATCCGGCTCCTCGGTATCCGTTACCTCCAGATACCGGTAGTCGGCACCGGCGCGGACCGAGAACTCCTCTGCAAACCGATATCCGACGGAGCCTCCGGCGCTGACCTGGTTAGCGGCGTAGGTCCACCTGTCCCGGAAGGCGGGATCGGCTGTCAGCACGTCCTCGCGTCCCGCGTTGAGCGAGGTCACGAGCAGCCAGTTGGAGTTGATGACCGCGGGGTCGCTGTAAACGAGAAGCCCGCCGAAGCCGTCATCTGCATAGGTTCCGCCGGCGATGAGTTGCTTGTTGTAGCCGAGGAGATTGCTTTCAAACACGAACAGCCCGCCCGAGAACCCGGCCGAGCCCGCCGCGAAAAAGGGGATGGGCACGAGAGTCCATCGCTCCTCGACGGTGACGAGGACCTCGACCTCGCGGGGGCCGCCCGGGCCGGGGCCGCCGGGGCCGGCGGGGTCCGGGGGAACGCCCGCATCGCCCGGGCCACCGCGATACGGTCTCGATTCGACTTCGACGTTGGAGAAAAGCCCGAGCGATTTTAGGTCGTCCTCGATTTCCTCGGCGGTTGCGGCGTCGAAGTGATCGCCGGGCTCGGCTTGTACGGCACGTCGGAGGACCACCTCCTTCGTGCGCCGGTTCCCCTCGAAATCGATAGAGGCAATCGTGGTAGCGGTGGACTCCGCGGTCCGCCGGAGCTCGGTATCGGCCGGGATCGGCGCCACCACCACAACGAGCCCCGCGAGGCAGCAGAACGAGAGCACCCAT
>CAZVXU010000257.1:0-3555 GCA_964631585.1 uncultured Spirochaetaceae bacterium
CGGTGCGGATGTACTCCCGACCGTTGGAGAGAATCGCGCCCCACTCGGGCGTGGGTGCCTGGGCGCCGAGGCCGAGGAAGCCCAGTCCGGCCGCCCACAGTATCGATGTCGCGATCTGAAAGGTGCTCTGCACGATAACCGGTGCGAGGCTGTTGGGCAGGATATGCCTGAAGATGATGCTGAGGTCCCCGATGCCGGCGGCTCTGGCCGCAGCGACGTAGCTCTGCTCCTTTGCCGCAAGCACCGACCCGCGCACGAGGCGTGCGTAGATGGGAACGCTCGCGATGCCGGTTGCAATCATCACGTTCGTCACCCCGACGCCGAGCACCGTCACTACGACGATCGCAAGGAGGATGCCCGGAAACGCGATCATGATATCTATGAAGCGCTGGGTGATGATGTCGAGGCGGCCTCCGTAGTACCCGCTTATCGCACCTACGGGTACACCGATCACGATACCGATAACGACCGAGATGATACCGATATTGAGCGAAATGCGCCCCCCGTACACCATACGGCTGAAGAGGTCGCGGCCTACCTCATCGGTTCCGAGCCAGTGCTCCCCGCTGGCCGGTTGCAGCCGGGTGACGACGGAGGTGTCGGTGGGGCTATGCGTCGCGATGACGGGGGCCAGAATGGCAGCCGCGACAAAGGAGCCGATGATGACGAGTCCGATGACCGCGCCCCTGTTTCGCACGAGATGACGGAGGACGGCACGGATCTCGCTCTGGCGCTTTCGGCGCTCCTGTTCCCCCGACGGGGCGTCGCCCCCCTCGCCTTCGACGGCCGGTTCGTACTGAGCCGCTGCTCCGCGCTGAGGTATCTGCGCCTCGCTCATATCCGTCCCCCGTTATGCCTCGTCCTGACCCTGGTAGTGAATACGCGGGTCGAGAAAGGCGTAGATAATGTCCACCACGAGATTGATGATTACAAAGAGAAACGCGAGCAGCATGACCGTCCCCTGCACCACGGGGTAGTCCCGCCTGAGGATGGAGTCCACGAGCAGGCGGCCTACTCCCGGCCAGGCGAACACAGTCTCCGTGAGTACCGCACCGCCAAGCAGGATGCCGAACTGAAGGCCGAGGACGGTGACCACCGGAATGAGGGCGTTCTTCAGCGCATGCTTGTACACGACCACGCGCTCGGAGAGGCCCTTCGCGCGTGCGGTAGTCACGAAGTCCTGCCGCAGCACATCGAGCATGCTCGAGCGGGTAATGCGCGCCATCAGGGCTGCGCTCGCCAATCCGAGCGTAATGCTCGGAAGAATGATGTGCCGTATCGAGCCCATACCTGTCGGTGGTAACAGGCGCAACTGCACCGAAAACAGAAGCTGCAGCATGAGCGCGAGCCAGAACACGGGAGCCGCCACACCCACAAGGGCGGCAAACATACTTGCGTTGTCGAAGACGGAGTTCCGTCGCGTTGCCGAAACGATTCCCGCCGACACTCCGAGGACGGTTGCGATCGCGAGCGATACGCTCGCCAGAAGGAGTGTTCGCGGAAAGCGTTCCCTGATTTCCGTGGTCACCGGTCTGTTGCTGAAGGTGGATCTTCCCAGGTCTCCCTGGACAGCACCCGACACGAAGTTCCAGTACTGCACGTAGACCGGCTGGTCGAGCCCGTAGCGCTCGCGAACCTGCTCGATGTACTGGGGTGTCGCCTGTACACCTGCAAGCGCCCGCGCGGGATCGCCGGGCAGGAGTCGAATGATGCCAAATACGATGACGGAAACGCCGATAACGACCGGAATGGTGAGCAGAAGCCGTCGCAGGATGTACTGATACATACGTGGCGCCTTTTTCCTGAAATAGCCTGCCGCCCCCGAAGGGGCGGCAGGAAAGACCAAGTGTTACTCGCTGAACGAGGCGTCCCACGCGCTCAGGTTCTCGAGCGGGTGATGAATCAGGCCTTCCACGTAGGTGCGGTTGGCGTTGATCTGGCCCTGGTTGTAGAGAAAGATCCAGGGTGCATCGTTCCAGATAAGCTCGATTGCCTCGGCGTAGAGCTCCTCGCGGGCGGCCTGATCGGTGGTCACGCGCGCCTCGTCGAGCAGCGAGTCGACCTCATCGTTTTTGTAGAAGCCGCGGTTGTTGCCGTTCGGATTCCACTGTCTGCTGTGAAGCAGCGCGTAGAGGCCGTAGTCGGCATCCAGCGTAACCGTACCCCATCCGAGCATGAACGCGTCGTACTCGGCCTGGTCGGGGGGCTGGCTCGTGAAGTCGAGGTAGCTCGACCACTCGCGGGTCTCGAGCGTAACGTCGATGCCGACGTCCGACAGCTGGTCCTGGACGACCTCCGCCACCGTTGCATCAAGGGGATAGCGACCGGTGGGATGGTGGATCGTCATTTCAAATCCGTCGGGATAGCCGGCTTCGGCAAGCAGCTCCTGAGCGCGCTCAGGGTCGTACTCGTAGGGACCCACGGACTCATGGCCGAACACCGCCGGTACCACCGGAGCGTCGGCTACGGTGAATCCTTCGAAGAGACCGTCCACGATCTCCTGCTTGTTCACCGCGTGGTTGAGCGCGCGTCGCACGAGTGGATCGTCGAAGGGCTCCTGCTGATTGTTGAATCCGATGTAGATCGTGCGCACACTCGACTCACGAACGACCTCGATGTCCGATGCGTCCTCGAGACGATCGACTTCCTGCGGGGGAACGCGCATCATCGCGTCAACCTCTCCGGTCTCCAGCGCGACGATCTGCGCCGAGGACTCGGGGATGAACTCGAAGCGCACATTCGGGATGTCCGGCGTGTCGCCGTAGAAGTTGTCATTGACCTCGAGCGAGATGCTGTCGCCGCGGCTCCATTCGACCATGGTATACGGGCCGGTGCCGATCGGCATCTCGATGGTGTCTTCCGGAGCGAGGCCCTCGAGCTGGGCAGGGCTGACGATACCGATAAAGCTGTGCGAGAGGTGCGAGAGAATCGGTGCGAATGGCTGAGAGAGGCTGAGCTGCAGCTCGTACTCGCTTACCGCCTCGATCTCCTCGACGGTGCCGAGCAGGAATGCGTAGGCCGCACCAACGTCCGGGTTCACGAACCGGCGCAGGTTGGTCGCGACCGCCTCTGCGTTCAGCGGCTCTCCGTCGTGGAACTCAACACCTTCGCGGATGTCGAAGGTCCAAACGGTGCCCTCATCATTCGAATCCCAGCCCGTGGCAAGCATCGGAGTCAGGGATCCATCCTCTTCCATGTAGATCAGGCGCTCGACCACGTGCTCTCCCACCGTGGCCGCCGGTGCGGACGTCATCCGAACCGGGTCGAGAGACTCGGGCTCAGCACCGATAGCGATGGTGAGCGTGTCGCGCTCTACCTGCTCCGCTGCCTCTTGCTCGCCGCCAGCGAATGCAGTACCGATACCGAATAGAACCAGTACCAGCACCGTGAGTACAGAGACTTGCAATGTTCGTTGTCTCATGAACTCCCTCCTTTTGATAGGTAAACTGCCGTGCAGTATATGGATGCAGTAATTGACGGTCAAGCACTCAGGTATCAGCATATCGCGAAGCAGAAACGGGTTGGCAAAACCGCCCGTGGCCGCAATAGTAGCGG
>CAZVXU010000258.1:0-3539 GCA_964631585.1 uncultured Spirochaetaceae bacterium
TCACAGCATCCTGAACCGATCGCTGTTCGTTACTTCGTCGAGATGATCGGTATCGTTGAGGCGGAGACTGTACGAGAGATCCGGGCGCAGCCTGAGCCGCGTGATGCTTCCCGGGTCCACGCGCGGCGGTGTGCCCTCGTCTGGAGCTAGACCATCGAGGGCGGTGAGCATCCGGTGAAGCAGGCGCTCGTCGGAAACCAGAACCACGGAGCCTCCGGCGTGAGCCTGCTGCAGGTCGGCAAGCGCCGAGCGGGCTCCGTCCGGATCATCGGGCACGGCGAACTCCCCTACTTCGCCCGACTCGCGCCCCTCGGCGATGCGCTCGGCGGTCGACCGGCAGCCCGCGGTCGGACAGGCGAGCACCGCGTCGACGGTCTCGCGCGCGAGCGCTTCGGCGACGAGGTCCGCCTGGATCGACCCCTGGAGAGTGAGCTCGCCTCCGTCGTCGTGCTCGCCCCGCAAGACGATGCTAACCGTCGCCTGCGTATCGCCCGATCGTCGCCCTGTATCGTCGGCTTTTGGCCCGAGCTGCCCTTCGATGGCCCTGTCGGCGCCACGGCCGGCCGCCCGGGCCTCAGGGCTCAATGCAGCTGAGCGTCGTGAGAATATGCGTTTGAAGAATCTCAGCATGTAGTCATCAGGATAGTCGAGGGCGAGGGGCCCGGCAAGGGAGGTCCCCGTTCAGTGCTGTCCGATCCGGCAATCCGTTGTCCACCACCCGGATCGGGCCTCGTTGAGGATGATCAGATCAACTTTCGTCTCACTGCTCCGGTGACGACTTCCCCGAACAGGACGACAAGGATAATGGAGACCAGTACCATCGAAACGGTGTTCCATCGGAACGTATCGATGGCAACCTGGAAGAGCATGCCGATCCCTCCCGCGCCGACCATACCGAGTACGGTCGACTCCCGGATGTTGATGTCCCACCTGAGGATGGCCACGGCCCAGAAGGTAGGCATCACCTGCGGTATGATCGCGTAGGTCGTGATGTGCCCCTTCGATGCGCCGGATGCTTGAAGCGCTTCCACCGGCCCCCAGTCCATCTCTTCGATGCTTTCGCCGACGAGCTTGCCCATGAATCCGATCGATCGAAACGCGATCGCGACCACGCCGGCCATGGGACCGGGGCCGAGGATGGCCACGAAGAGGAGTGCCCAGATCAGCGTGTTGATCGATCGGGACGCCACGATGATGACCCGGGCAACGGCGAGCGTAGCTTTGTTCGGCGAAACATTTCTCGCTCCGAAGTAGGCTATGGGCAGGGACAGGATTATGGCGAACAGGGTCCCAATGGTTGCAATGTTGATCGTCTCGATCAGCACCGGAACGATGTCGAGAATGGCGTGCGGATTCGGGGGCATCATTCGGTAGAGCATATCGTTGATCTCCGCCGGAGCGGACCATACCCACGGCCAGAACACATCGACCGTGCTTATGGTCCAGTAGAGGAGAACGGCGACACCGACAAAAGCCGAATAACGCCCCACCCGCTGCCTCAAGGTGTAACGCTGCCAGTGATAGCTTTCTTTTCCCAAGTCTTTCAGCGGTCCGGATGTCAGCGAGCCTATTTCGTAAACCTCCGTAGCTTTCCGCTGATCGTTTCAGCGACCAGAATGATAGCGATCATAACCAGGAGAATTGCGGAAGCGGTTCCGTAGTCGTAGCGCCCGAAGGCGGAATTGAGGGTGCTGCCGATGCCGCCGGCACCGACCAGGCCGATTACCGTCGACGCGCGAAGGTTGATGTCCAACTGATACATCGTCAGACCGATCAAGCGGGGCATGATCTGGGGAAAGACCGCATAGATCAGAATGGTAAAATACCCCGCCCCGGTGGACCGAATCGCCTCGATCTGCCCGTACTTGATTTCCTCGACTGCCTCGGCGATGAGCTTGCCCACGAAACCGAGCGTATACACGATCAGAGTCAGGATACCGGCAAAAGCGCCGAAACCAACCGCCTTCACGAAGAGCACGCCGAGTACTACCGGATGGAGGCTGCGAGCGACGATGACGATTCCCCTTCCAAGCCAGTAAACCGGGAGTATGGTGATGTTTCGCGCGGCCATAAACCCGAACGGGATACTCAACAACACCCCGACCGCAGTAGCCAGAAGTGTGATCTGAATACTCTCGATGAAGCCCGTTACGATGAGACTCCCCCGGGCGGTGAAGTCAGGCGGGAACGCACCCGAGAAGATCTGCGCCGCCCGAGGGATTCCTCGTACAACCCGCTGAAGGTCTATTTCGAGAGTCCCGAAGGCGTACATGAGGTACACCACGGCGACCGCCAGCAGTCCGTAGCGCAAGAGAGGATTCGGTATGAAATGAGGCCTTTTCCAGTTGAAGGCATCGCCGCCGGAATTCGAAGGAGTTCCGAAATCACTCATTCCGCCGGCACTCCTTCCGGCTGCAATTGTTCGCTCAGCTCTTCCTTTCCGGTGTAGATGAGCTCCAGATGCTCGTCGGTCAGCTCATCCGGTTTGCCGTCGAAGACCATAACCCCATCTCTCAAACCGACGATCCTGGCTGCGTAGTGCTTTGCCTGAGCCACATTGTGAAGGTTTATGAGGACCGGTAGATGCAGCTCGTCGGTCAGTTTCCCGATGAGCTCCATTATTCTCTCCGACGTCTTCGGATCGAGGGAGGCTGTCGGCTCGTCAGCGAGAAGTACACGCGGGTCCTGCATCAGTGCCCGCGCCACACCCACACGCTGTCGCTCGCCACCCGAGAGCTCGTCACACCTGCGGTTCACGTACTGCGACAGCCCCACACGTTTGAGCAATTGATAGGCGTGGTCGATGTCCTCCTGAGGAAAGCGTCGTAACGCGCCCCGCAAAAACGGAACATAGCCCAGACGGCCGGAGAGCACGTTCTCCATGACGGTGAGACGGTCCACCAGGTTATAGGCTTGAAAGACCATTCCAATCTGTCTGCGCGCGTTCTGCAGGGCTTTTCCGCGCAGCTTCAACAGGTCTACCCCGTCCAGCAGAATCTGCCCGGAATCGGCAGTTATGAGGCGGTTGATGCAGCGCAGCATCGTGCTCTTCCCGGCACCTGAGGATCCGATGACCGCGGTGAGCTTTTTGTCTGCAGTGGAGAAGTTGAGCCCCTTCAAGACCGGCTGTCCGTCGCCGTAGCTCTTCACAAGGTCTCTTATTTCAAGCACAGTTCCTCACAAGGCTCGCGATTTGAGAAACCGGTGTCCCGTTCTCACGGGACACCGGTCTTAGTCTTCACGCCGCTTGGTTCTTAGTCCAACCCTTCGAAGGTGTATTCGACTCCGTTGTGCTCTTGAATCCTGCGGATCTGAGCCCACTGATCTTCGTAGTTGATTTCGATGAATCCGTCAACCTGGAACTCTTCACCCAGGGGAGTTCCCGCAAACTCATATGAAAGAAACGCTTCCTTGACCTTCTCCACCAGATCCGGGTCGAGGTCGTGGGCGTGTCCGTATGAAGTCGTGGGAAAGGGGTCGGTCTCGAAAATGATTCTCACGTCGTCGGGGTCGAACAAGCCTCGCTCGGCCATTCGGTC
>CAZVXU010000259.1:0-3524 GCA_964631585.1 uncultured Spirochaetaceae bacterium
TCCGGTCGTCATCATTTCACACGGGTGGCGGGGCTACCGCGGGCTGCATGCCGACATCGCGGAGGAACTGGCGAGTGCCGGGTATCTCGTTGCCGCAGCGGACCACAGCTACGGCGCCGCCGCGGTCGTCCTCGACGACGGGCGGGTGCTGAGCTCGCGACCCGATATTCTGCCGGACCGGGAGTCCACCGACCGTTTCCTCGAGTACGCGGAGCAGTTGGTGAGAACCTTCGCCGAGGACGATCGTTTCATCCTCGACCACCTCGAGCGCGTTGACGCGGGCCGCGCCGGCCAGGGCCCACCGTTTCTCTCGACCCTCGAGGGCCGCATCGACCTTACACGCACGGCGGCGGTCGGCCATTCAACAGGTGGCGGTGCGGCGGTCTATCTCGCCCTCACCGACTCGCGCGTTGATGCCGTTCTCGGGCTGGACGCCTGGGTGGAGCCGATCGGCAGTGAGCGACTCACGAGGGGCCCGTTCGAAACACCGGCCCTCTTCCTGCGAAGCGAAGAATGGACGGGACACCCCAACAATGAGTACCTGCGTCGATTCGTGGATCACGCAAAGAACGCGGAGCTCTACCAGACGCAGGGCACCACACACGAGCAATTCACCATGCTCTACATGTATGCACCGGCGGCGCGGTGGATCGGGTTCCTCGGGTCGGTCGATCCTGCAGCTTTCGCCGCCTTCCAGCGCAGGACCGCCCGCAGTTTCGTGCAGAGGCACCTCAGGGGAGGACCTGCACCGGCGCTCGACGCCGACTTCGTGCAGAGAATCCGGTAACCTCCGGCTCCTACGCGCGGACCGGCGTGCGGCTCTTTCTGTGTAGCTTTCTCGGTGTGGCCTTCTTCGTGCGCGGCCTTTTTCGTTGACCGGGCGGCACCGCGCGTCTACAATCACCTCGCCACGAGGACGCCGTCTCCGCATCCTCGCCAAAACCTGGAGATCACACAATGCAGCACTTCATACTGGTGTTCTACGTCCTCTTTTTTGCCACCGGGTTCATGGGCGGGGCTGCGCTGCTGCTGTTCGACATGCGGGTACGTAGCCGCCTCCTCAAACCGCTTCTGAGCTTCCAGCTCCTGTTTCTCATCGGGATGGGGCTCATCATCGTCTACGTCTATCTGGAGAATCTCCCCGGAGGGCTCACCCCGACAGTATCGAGGAACATCCTCGTCATCCTCATGGGCATAAACGCGGCCGTCTACTGGATGGTTATCCTCATCATCCGTCGCGTCGCCCCCGCATCGGCGCGCGGCACACCACTCTACGTCGCAGCCCATATCTTCTCGGCGTTGGCGGCAGCGAGGAGTCTCGCCAACATTTATGTCGTGGTCGGATCGTACGCCGGCTCCGAGGCTGCAGCGACGCTCGCCGGCGCACCGATATGGCAGATTAGTCCTCACATTCTCAGCCTCTTTGCTATGCTGACCTTCGGGATCATCGCGCGGCGCCCTCTCTCTCCGGCCGAGCCGCGGGCCCTCAGGCCGCTCGTGCGGGCCTACGGGCTCGTCGCAATCGTGTTTGCGCCGATCGGGCTCGTCGAGTTCGCCGTACAGGCTACCGGTATCCCGTGGCTCGCCTCCCTATCGCTCGAGCAGCTCTTCTATCTTGCGTGGAACATCGTCTCCATGAGCGCGGCGATACAGCTATTCAGGCCTGCTGAGAACGGCGCCGCGATGTTCGAGTCGGTGCCACGGGAACGGATCGAGGCTCTCGGGCTATCGCCCCGCGAGGCGGAAATGGCGGTCATGATCGCCCGCGGTCTCGCGAACAAGGAGATCGCCGATGAGCTGCACATCTCGCCGGCGACGGTCCGCACCCATATCTACAATCTCTACCAGAAAGCCGGCGCCCGAAGCCGGGTCGAGCTTCTCAACATCGTGAGAGGTTGAGAGGCGCCCGACCAGGCCCTGCGGCATCCCGAACGTGGGTCCGCGCGCCCGGGCCCGCCCCCTCCACGCCCGTCTACGAACAATATCGTAGGCGATTTACGGGCAATCACGACAAACGTTCGATACCGCACTTCTCGTATTCGCCGTAGTGTTCTGCATAGTCGAAACACGACGAGGAGGAATACGAAGATGAACCGAACCCTGATGCTACTGGTATTGATCGCAGGCTGCTGTGCCCCCTTCGCAGCAGCACAGGATGGATGGGACCTGTCTGTTGGAGCGGGGGTCGCGCAGACCCCGGTATATGAAGGATCGGAATCCTATTTCATGTCGCCGTTCCCCGCGGTGGACGTTTCTTACACGACCGGCACGGTGTCGATTTCGGCATCGATTCTCGACGGGCTCGGGGTGAGCTACATGCATGAAGGCCTCGGGATCCTCGGTAGCGTGTCGGTCAACTTCGGAGAGGAGCGCGACAGCGAAGGCTACTCCTTCCTCGCAACCCAGGTCGACCACGACAAGCGCACGCGGAAACTCCTCGAGGACACGCCGACGGTGCGCACCGTCGTCGCGGCGGATGCCACGCTCGGCGTCCTCACTCCCGTCGGGGTGCTCGGAACTACGATCGGATACAGACCGAGCGTGGTCGAGTACAACGGCGCGAGCGGCCCGAGCGGCGGGGGCGGCACCGACACAACCTACCAGGCGTTTGTGGGCTCGCTCTTCTACCTGATTGGAATGCCGGTGACTGAACGGTTGAGTGTGATGGCGGTGTTGAGCCTCGAGCTCATGGACGCCGACTACGCCGACGCGTGGTTTACCGTCGAGGAGCCGACTGCGTCTCTCGACGCCTTCGAGGCGGAGGCCGGCCTGCGGGCCGCCCAGCTGGCGATAGAGGGCTCCTACATGTTTGCCGACCACTTCGGGCTGTCTCTGACCGCTGGCGAGATGGTGATGCTCGGCGACGCCGCCGACAGTCCCTACACCCGCGGACAGTTTCAGACGGTCGTCATGCTCGAAGCCTTCTACAGCTTGCGGTAAGAACGGAGAAAGTGATGCAGGCTCATTCTGAGTACAAGCTGAAGCTGTTCGTCTCGCTTGCCTACGGGGGCACACTTCCTTTCTGGTTGGCCGGCGCATACATGAGCTCCCGACACTCGCCGGGAGCTCCCTACCCGGCCCTCTGCACCGCTGCGATGTTCTCCGGGCTCGCCGTGCCCGTTCTGATCTGGATCTCGCTGATTCTCGCATCGGGCGAACGCAAGCTCATCCGCTCCTACGTGCACCAAGCGTTGAACCCGAAACTGATTCAGCCCGGGAACGCCCCCGCTGTTCTGCTGTTCATGCCGATGGTAGTTCTCGCGTCGGTACTGATATCGATTCTCCTCGGAGAGCCGGTAACCCAGTTTGAGCTTGCCGCTCACCCGACCGGGGCCGGCCGGCGGGCTCCGGCCGTGGTCGCCCTCCTTATAGCGGCGACCGCCGGGGAGCTGGGATGGCGAGGCTACGCCTTCGAAGGGCTTCGCAGTCGCTACAGCTTCTTCCAAGCCTCGATCATCCTCAGCCTGCTGTGGGCCGTGTGGCTTCTGCCGCTGCTCCTTGTCGGCGGATCGTACCCGCACGGA
>CAZVXU010000260.1:0-3514 GCA_964631585.1 uncultured Spirochaetaceae bacterium
GTCTGCAAGGCCTCGAAACGTTCGTGGACGGCCTCAAAGCGCTGGTCCATCTGCCGCTGTGTCTCTTCGAAGCGCTGGTCCATGCGCTCGAAGCCGTCGCGCAACGACGTAAGAACGTCATCGAAGCGTGCGTCCTGCCGCTCAGCGAGTGCTTTCGATGTGAAGCGCTCGACCATCATGACCACGTAGCGGTGCAGCGATTCGGGGTTCTTCACCTCGAATGCTTTTTCGAGCTCGGATTCGAGTATCTCGACAATGTCGCTCATGCCTTCCGCCATCTCCCCTATTATATGAGTTTAGCCCTCATAAGGGTAGTACGGGTTAAACCGAGCTGCTGATTGTATAATTTAATAAGAAAAGCTCTCGGGCAAGAATGTGGACGTCTCAGGCGCGCGCGTCTGCGATCACGGTCACTACCGCCGAGCGCTCCTGCCGGGGGCCATCGAACTCGCAGAAGAAAATGCTCTGCCACCTCGAGAGGCCGAGCCGCCCGTCGATGACCGGGATCGTTTCGCTCGGGCCGACGAGCCCGGACTTCAGGTGGCTGTCGGCGTTGCCGTCCTGCCGGTCGTGCTCCCAGACGCCACGCGGGGCAAGCTTCCTCAGAAGCGCGACCACATCGTTTGGCACGCTCTCGTCCCAGTTCTCCTGGATCATGATCGCCGCCGTTGCGCCCTGGGCGTAGACGCCACACAGCCCGGTGCCAATGCCGCTGTCCGCCACCACGCCTGCCACACCGTCGGTGATGTCGTAGAGAGCTTCCCGCGTGTGGGTGGGAAAGGTGATTATCTTTTGCATGGGGTGATGGTAGGCGCTCGGGCGGTGCGGCGCAAGGGCGGGCGATTCCCTGAAACGTTACGCTTCCTGCTGTCGGTTAGGCGGGGTTACACGAGCACCACCACGTCGGAATAGCGTGATATCACCTCGTCATGGGTCAACAGCCGCAGTGGTTCCGTGCTCGCCTGCGCGATGAGAATGCGGTCGAAGGGGTCACTGTGAATCGCGGGCAGGGTGTCAACGGACGCGGCGTGGTCGAATGTTACCGGGAGGTCCCGATATCCGGATACGGTGAACCAGTGTACCGCTTCAGTGCCGGAAACCGGCATCGACTCGCGACGAAGCGCGTGTTTGATCGAGATTTCCCAGATCGACGCTGCGCTCACCCATATCTCATTTCCGGGGTCGGTAAGAAGGGCTCGTGCCGTCTGCGGAAGACGAGGGGAATCGGTAACCGCCCAAAGAGCAATGTGTGTGTCAAGGAGGATTCTCATTCGGAACCCGGACGTTGGCTGTCGTCACCATCTTCCTCCGGTTGATCCGGCCCGCCTATCCCAGCGAAAAGGCCTCCGAGATCGCCGTAAGGTGTGTCGATGTCGTCAGGTACCGTAAATGCATTCCGGGCGGCACCGATCCGCTTTGCCGCCGTTTCATAGTTCGGTTGTTCAGCGGCCTGTAGACGGGCAACAGGATGTCCGTTGCGGGCGATGACGATCTCATCCTCGCGATGTTGCTCGATATCGGCGATCAGCCGTGAGAGATGCGTCTTGGCTTCCAGGATGTTAACCCGTTTCATCCTGACTAAGGTTAGTCAGGTATGTTCCAAATGTCAAGACGTGGGGCTAATACATCCCCAGATGAATCCGGATTGCCTCGAGACAGGCTTGCTGCAGAACCGGTGACTCGATCCTCGCAACGCGGCGTTTGATCCTGCGGCGGGAGATCGTGCGAATCTGATGTGCCATGATGATGGATTCGGATTCGAGCTTTGTTTCCTCTGCGCCGAGGAGCACCTCGTTTGGATACACGCTGCGGCCTTCCTTGCGGGAGGTGATGGGCAGGACCGTGACCACCTCCATCTGCCGGTTGAACGCTTCATCGCTCACGACGAGCGCGAGGCGGTTCCCGGCCTGCTCACGGCCGAGCGAGGGATCGAGGAAGACGTACACGATGCTCCACTGTAACTGCTCCATCTGTTAGTCGAGCCCCTCTTCGTCGATCGGGCCGTATGCCTGCGTCGTCTCCCGGACATCCTCAACGAAGAGCGGGTCCCCGGCCGCGGACTCGATACGACGGCGAATCTCATCACGCCGCAGCCGACCCAACCGCTCTCTGAGCGCCTCCTGAACGAACTCGCTCATGGTGCGCGCGGCGCACCCGGAATAATCAACTATCTTCCTGCGAGCATGTACGCAAGCTCGTGCGGACCTGGCTTCTTTATTGGATTCGGTCACCGAGGATCGAGAAGTTGTCATTATTCAGCGACGCGGGCGCGAAGATGTGGCCGTAATAGCCGGCGGCGCCTCGCACATCGCACCAACCCCACTCACTCAAACGCCGGCACCGTAACCGGCACCTTCGCATGCGGAGAGCCCGGCCGGCGCGATGCGTGTTGCTTGCGCCGAAGAACGCCTCTTGAAAAAGCTGTGTAACATGTGTAGCCTAGAAACCTGTGCAGCACAGGAGCGGGTGTCAGGAGGGAGTGTATCATGGCGAACGTAACAATATCTATCGATGACAACGTACTGAAACGCGCCAAAAAGATCGCGATCGATCGCGATACCAGCTTCAACGGCTTGGTGCGCGAATATGTTGAATCTCTTGTGGCCCGGGAAGAGCGGCGACGGGAACTTCAAATAGAAGAGCTGGACCGGCTCTTTGAGGAAAGCACCGCAATTGTCGGCCCTGTTATCTGGACGCGCGATGACCTTCATGAACGGTAGCATCTTTCTCGACTCCAATATCCTGGTCTACGCCAACGACTCAGCAGAGCCTGAAAAGCAACACACCGCCAGAACGCTTATCACGGACGCGTTACGTAGAGAAAACGGGGTTATCTCGGTTCAGGTCCTGAGCGAATTCTGGGTTACCGTCACGCGTAAGATCCGCAAACCCCTCTCCCTCTCGATAGCTCGGCAGGAAACAGAGTTGTTTGCCCTTATGAGCGTAGTGGATCTCGATGTAGCCCTGTTTTACGACGCCCTGCGCCTGCAGCAGATGCATGAGATCTCGTACTGGGACGCCGCTATCGTTGCCGCCGCGGAAACCGCGGGTTGCACCACATTGTATTCGGAAGACCTGAACGCCGGCCAAAAATACGCGAATGTAACGGTGGTGAACCCGTTCGCGCAATGAAGAGCTCTCGCATTCATGGCGCGCGCCGGGAGCACACGACTGACCCCATCAGCCTTAAGAGTAGGTTGATGTTCCACCGCCGAGCGCTCTCCTATACTCCCTATACAAACGGATTCTCGACCGTGAGCGTCTCGATCGATTGCCCCGCCTGCAGGTCTTCGGACAGAAGCCGGGTACATCCGCCCTCGAGAGCAGCGGCAACGATCAGCGAGTCGTAGAAGCCGAAACGGTAGCGCACCTGTATCTCCACCGCGCGACGATACAAATCCCCGGAAGGGTACACCCGCCACAACGGGGACAGTACCGTGTCAAAGAATGCGATCGCGTCCGTACCCTCGGCAATACCGCGCTCCACGATTTCCCGGGCAATCCCCCGGCGTCG
>CAZVXU010000261.1:0-3514 GCA_964631585.1 uncultured Spirochaetaceae bacterium
GGCGCCTGCGCTCGGTAACCGAGCGGAGCGGGGCCACGACGAGGTTCTCCTACGACCGTTACGGGTCTCTCTCCCGCATTCGCCATCCCGACGGCGCGACCGAGCGCTTCGAGCACGACGTGCTCGGAAGGCTCACCCGCCGCATCGACGAGGCCGGCACGGAAACGATCTACGAGTACAGGCCGGACGGCCTCCTTGCTGCACGGGCCCGTATCTCCGCGGACGATGGGGAGGAGCACCGGATCTCCTACCGCTATGACGAGCGCAAGGACCGGATTGCGCGTACGGGTGCGCGGGGCGCCACCACGAGGTATCGTTATGATAGGCGCCACAAGCTTGTTGAGCTCGAGAACCCGCTCGGAGAGATTACCCGTTATCGCTACCGGGCCGACGGCAGGCTCGCCGAGCGCACCGACGCAGCGCAATCGACTATCGTGTTCGAATACGATTCGCGGGGGAGGCCGGTGTCGAGGCGCCGCCTCGCATCGGATCGTACGACCCGGGTGAGCTACGATGCCGCCGGTAACCTTGTGAGGAGACTCGATTCGTCGGGTGCGGTGACCGAGCTCGCCTATTCTCCCGCCGGCCGTCGGATTCTCGAGGAGGGGCCGACCGGCGCTCAGAGAACGTTCTCCTATGACGCGGAGGGGAATCTCGAGAGCATCGTCGATGAGCGAGGGTTCAGGTGGTCGTTTACTCACGACCCGCTCGGGCGGACGATCGAAGTCCGCGGACCCGACGGCTATCGCAGACAGCTCCGTTACGCCGATACCCGCCGTCGGGTGACCGTCGCCGATGCGCTCGGCCACGAGACGGTGCTCGAGTTCGACGCTCGGCGGCGTCCGGTCGCCCGCACCGACGCGAGCGGTGAGATTGAGCGTTGGACCTACGATGCGGCCGGCCGCGTGGCGAGCCACATCCGACGAACCGGCGCCGCGTGGAGTATCACGTATGACGGGTTCGGGAGGCCGGTTACACTGACCGACCCCCTCGGCGCAGTGGAGCGGCGATCCTATGACCCGGTCGGGAATATCATCGAGCGGACCGACCCCCGCGGCAACTCATCGCGCTATGAGTATGACGCCGCCGGGCGGCTTGTGGCGGCCACGGACGCCGCCGGATTCACGACACGCTTCGAGCTCGATGCCCGCGGAGCGGTGACGGCCGTCGACTACCCGGACGGCACGAGGGAGGAGCGTGCATACGACGGGGCAGGCCGGCTCACCACGATTCGCGACGAGCGCGGTGCCCTCACGCGGCTCGGGTACGACGCAGCCGGCCGACTCGAATCCTACACTGATCCCCGCGGAGAGACCTGGGGGGTAGAGCGCGACGCCGCCGGGCGAATAGTCTCTCGCACAGCACCCGGTGGGGCTACGACCCGCTATGAGTATGATCCTGCAGGTAATCTGACTGCGGAGTTCGCGCCGGACGGCGCCGCCCATCGGTGGGAGTACGATGCCCTCGGCAACCCCTCAGCCGAAATCAACCGCGTGGGCGCTCGCCGCGAGATGAGCTACGACGCCGTCGGCAATCTTGCAGAGCGGATCGGATTCAACGGGGGACGCACACGCTACCTCCGCGATGAGCTCGGCAGACTCACGGAGCTTCGCCACGAAGACGGGGCGGCGAGCCGCTACGCCTATGACGCCGACGGCCGCCTGACCAGGGCGGTAAACGCAGCCGAGGGGTTGTCTTTTCTCTATGATGCCGCCGGGCGCCTCACCCGGACTATCTCGGCGGCCACCGGAATCGAGGTTGAGCACCGTTACGACCAGGTTGGTAATCGGGTTGCCCTCCGCTTCAGACCCACGGGCCCGTCCTACGTCTACGATTACGACGCGCGCGGAAATCTGAGCTCCGTCGAGGACGATCGAGGGAGAGCAACGAAATTCACCTACGATGAGCGGGGACGCGAAACCCGACGTCTGCTTCCCAACGGCGTTACAACCGAAACCACCTACACCCCGACCGGCCGCGTCGCCGGGATCGTCCATCGCTCGCCCCGCTCGGGCGTCGCTTCGGGTGAGGCCTACGTATATGACCCGTCAGGCAGACGAAGCCTCCGCGTGGATGAGAACGGCAAGGTAACGGCCTACGAATATGACGCAGACGGCCGCCTCACGATAATCCGCGCGGCCCGGGCCGGCCGCACCGGAGCACCGGCCCTTCTCACACTGTCTCGCGCGGAAATGGACAGCCTGCGAGAGGTCCTGACCGAGACTATGCCCGAGCGAAAAGCCCTTCTCGGGGCAGTGCAGCCGTCGCGAACCACGACGTTCAAATATGACGCGAGGGGTAACCGGACCGGCGTTACAAACTCGAAAGGCGCTATAGCGATCGACTATGATGCCGCGGGCCGCCTTCAGTCCCGCGGAGGGCTCTCGTTTGACTACGATGCTGCCGGTAATCTCCTGCGCTCCCGGGACGACGCACGCACCGTCGAGTTCGCGTATGGTCCTTCCGGCCGCACGAAAAGCGCGAGCCTGATTCCCACAGGACGGCCGGAACCGGCCTCGGTCACCCGGATCCTCTACCAATATGACGCGCTCGGTCGCCGTGTCTCCCGCGAGATATCGCGCTCGGAGTCGGCTCTGCACACGCGCGACAGCGTCTCAGCGCGGACGACACCGGTGGCCGGGCACTACCTCCACGACGGATTCGGGGTGGACGTGCTCGCCGAAATACCGGTACGTCCCGGCGCGAGACCGCCGGCTGACAATGGAAAGCGCAGCTCGACCGATGTAGGACGCTACCGGTATCTCGGTCTGCAGCAGGCCGCACGCACCGGCGGGGGCAAGCCTGCACTTGTTCACCTTCGCGCCCGCGACGAACTCCTTGCGCAGCACCAACCTTTCGACGATGATACTACGTACTTCGGCCTGGACGAACGGGGATCGGCAGTCGTGACCTTCGACAGTGACGGCAGAGCAAGTGAACGCATCCGCTACGGTGCATTCGGCGAGACGACCGGTTCCGGTATCGCCTATGCCGGTAAGTTGCGCGACCCGCTGACGGGCCTCTACGACTTCGGCTACCGCGACTACGACCCCGCACTCGGCCGATTCACCACCGTCGATCCGGTCAAGGATGGAACCAACTGGTACAGCTACGTCGACGGTGATCCGATCAACCGCACCGATCCGAACGGCCTTTTCGTGACCGTCGGCCCCGGCCTGGGATACGACGAGCGCACCGATCGCTATTTGACCACAGACAATCGCACCCTGAGGGAGAAATCCCGCATCGAAATCACGCGCAACAACTCCACCGAAGAGTTTTACGACGACCGGATGCAGCTGAAGGTGGATGATCTGCCTCTCACCGACGCGGCGGTGCAGAGTGAGGCGGACGTTGCCGGACTTTTCGGCGCGACGATTCCCGAGGGCGAGTACACCGGGCATTTGTTGGATGAGTCCGGCAGCTATGATGATCCGATCCTGCTCGAGAACGAGGACCTCGGTGTGCGCGCGGGCAAGGGGTATCTGATACATCCGAACGAGTATACGAATCC
>CAZVXU010000262.1:0-3499 GCA_964631585.1 uncultured Spirochaetaceae bacterium
AGAATGATGCGGCGGGGGCGCTTCAGGCTCGAAACGAACTCCTCGACGCTGCGGGTGCCGATGATCGTGTCGCGACCCGCGGCGGCATCTTCGAGAAAATCGTCTACCTTGGACGTGGTCCGGTTGTAGACGGCCACGGTGTAGCCGCGATCGTTCATATTCATTACGAGATTCTGTCCCATTACGGCCAGGCCTATGAGGCCGACGTCTGCTTGTGCGCTCATCTGTAATACTCCTCAGCCTCATGATAGTTGCCCTACGGGAGCGATTCAACCCCGCGCCGCGGACTGACCCCGCGTTCCGGACCGCCGACCGAGCTTGCCCAGCCGTCGCGCTTCGCGATATGTTCGTACCCGTCATGGCAGTACACGCAACCGACACCGTTCCCCTTCGTGAAAAGGCCGCCGGCGCCCGCGAGGCGGCATCGATGCTCTCGGCCCTCGATACCGATTCGAAGAACCGCTATCTCGACGCGGTCGCGCGGGCCCTCGAGGCGGCCGCCGGCGAGATCGCCGAGGCAAACGCACGCGACCTCGAGCGGGCCGAGGCCGAGGGTGTTGCCGCGCCGCTGGTGAAGCGGCTTGCCTTCAGTGAGAAGAAGCTCGCGCAGGTTGTGCGGGGCCTCGAGGATATCGCCCGCCTGCCGGATCCGGTCGGGCGCACGCTCTCGGCCCGGGAGCTCGATGAGGGCCTCGAGCTCTACCAGAGGTCCTATCCGCTCGGCGTCATCGGGATGATTTTCGAATCGCGACCCGATGCTCTGGTGCAGATGGCGGGCCTCTGTCTCAAGAGCGGGAACGCCGTGCTCCTCAAGGGCGGACGCGAGGCGCTGGAGACGAACCGCGTGCTCGCGCGTGTCATCGGCGAGGCGACCCGGCGCGCCGGCCTCGATGCCGCGTGGATTCACCTCCTCGAAACGCGGGAGGACGTGACGGCGATGCTCGATCTCACCGAGTACATCGACCTCATCGTGCCGCGCGGATCGAACGAGTTCGTCAGGTACATCATGGAGCATACGACGATTCCGGTGCTCGGGCATGCCGACGGGGTCTGTCACGCCTACGTCCATCCCGACGCCGACGTGGCGCAGGCGGTCGAGGTCGCGGTGGATTCGAAGACGCAGTACGTCGCCGTGTGTAACGCCATCGAGACGCTCCTCGTACACGCAGACGCCGCGGCTGCCTTCCTGCCGTCCATGGCGGACGCCATGCGGGAGAAGGGCGTGGAGCTCCGCGGCTGCGCACGAACGCGCGAGATTCTGCCCGATGTCGCAGCGGCCGGGGAGGACGACTGGAGCGCGGAGTACCTCGACTACATCCTGGCCGTCCGCGTGGTGGACTCCATGGAGGAGGCGATCTCCCACATCAACGGCTACGGCTCCCATCACACCGACCTCATCCTCGCCGCCGACGAGGGGGCGGCCTCGGTCTTCATGGATCGGGTGGACTCGGCGAGCGTGATGTGGAACGCCTCGACCCGCTTTGCCGACGGCTTCCGTTACGGCCTTGGAGCCGAGGTGGGGATCTCCACGAGTAAGATCCACGCGCGGGGCCCGGTCGGCCTCGAGGGCCTGGTGACGTACAAGTGGCTCCTCTACGGCTCGGGGCAGCTCGTCGCCCGATACTCAGGCGAGAACGGCCGAAGCTACACCCACAGGCCCATCGCGACCGATCATGCGTGACCTCTCCGGCGTCCGTCGCCTCGTGGTGAAGATCGGCACGAATGTCCTCACCGCTGCCGGCGCGCTCGACGACGACTACATCGACACGGTGGCCTCTCAGGTGGCGGAGCTCGTCGCCGGCGGGCGACAGGTGCTCCTGGTGAGCTCCGGTGCCATCGGCATGGGGGCCCGGGAGCTTGGGCTCGAGCACAAAGTGTCCACCGTCACGATGCGCCAGGCCTGTGCGGCCATCGGCCAGCCGCTTCTGATGAACAGTTACCGCCGCGCCTTCGCCTCACGGAACATGGAGGTTGCGCAGGTGCTGCTGACCCGCGAGGTGCTGGACCGCAGAAAGAGCTACGTGAATCTCAGGAATGCCGTCGAGTCGCTACTCTCCCTCGGGGTGGTGCCCATCTTCAACGAAAACGACAGTATCTCTACCGAGGAGATCGGTACGGCCTTCGGCGACAACGACAGGTTGAGCGCCCTCGTCGCGAGCAAGGTCGATGCCGAGCTCCTCGTCATGCTCACCGACATCGACGCACTCTACGACAGCGATCCGCGAAAGAACCCGGATGCACGACCGGTCCGCACCGTTGAGAAACTCACTGAAGACATCGAGGAGATGGCGGGTGCTGCGGGGAGCACCTTCGCCACCGGCGGCATGCGCACCAAGCTGGCGGCCTGCGCCATCGCCGAGAAGGCCGGATGTCAGGTGATCCTTGCCCACGGGCGCGAGGAGCGGGTGCTTCCGCGGGTACTCGCGGGGGAGGAGCTCGGCACGCTGTTCCGAGCGGGGCGCAAGCTCAAGAACCGCACCCGCTGGATCATGAACGCCGAGCCGCAGGGTGTCATCACCATCGACGCCGGGGCCCTCGCGGCCATCCGAAAGCGCAACAGCCTGCTGCCGACCGGTATCACCGATGTCGAGGGGGTGTTCCAGGCGGGCGAGGTCGTGGAGGTGCGCTGCTTCGGTTGCGGCGATGTAGAGATCAAGCTCGTCGCCGGGCTCAACAGCCGAGACCTCGCGCAGGTGGTAGGCCAGCGTTCCGAACAGATCGCCGAGAGATTCGGCCCCGGCTCCCGCGATATCGTGGCCCGCCCCGAGGACATCGTGTTCATCGACGAGGGTGACCGGTGAGCTTTCGCACCAGGGTGGGAGTATCGGACCTGGAGGTCGCCTGCGTCATCGGCGCGAACGCGGACGAGCGCGATCGTGAGCAGGAGGTCCTGATCTCTTTCGAGATCGAGTACGGCCCGGGCGGCCCGGCGACGGATGACCTCGAGGCCGCCGTTAACTACGCCGACGCCGCCGACCGCGTCCGCGGGATCGCGCGAACGGGCCGCTACGTGCTCCTGGAGACCCTCGCGCGAGCGGTGGCGGAGGAGCTCCTGCGGGATGAGCGCGTGGTTGGCCTCACCGTCGAATGCCGCAAGCCCGGCGCCCTTCCCGACGCCGCCTGCGCCTTGGCGCGTGTAACCTGGGCCCGCGACTGAGCTTCGGCGGCGGGCAAGCATTCCGCTTGACACCGACCGTTCAGTGTACTAAGTTGAGCCAAGTTCAAACCAGAAAATAGCCCGGACATAAGAGGAGTCGAGAATGGCTGCAAACATCTCCAAGAACGCTCGTCGCGAAGGTGCCCACGCACTTATGAGCCGCTGGGGCGGCAAGATTATCATGAAGTCGGTCTTCCAGAACGGAAAGATGAAGCACTACGCGGTCTGTGAAAAGACCGGTAATCAGGGTCGTCGTCCCAAGGACCTCATGTAAGGACGGATCGTTCATGAGAACGTCGCCGGGTAGCTCCGAAACGCGGAGACGCCCGGCGTTTTTTTTGC
>CAZVXU010000263.1:0-3497 GCA_964631585.1 uncultured Spirochaetaceae bacterium
CCGCGGAACACCGAAACAGCCGACTTCCGCACCGAGCGACTGTTCTACACCGCGGAGAACGCCCGCTACATCGACGCGGTGCGCGACGCGATCGAGGAGCGTTATCAGGCCGAGCTCTCGGGCGGAATCGCCGTGTGCCGCGAACGCCTCCTGCTCCTTGCCGCGCTCCTCTACGAGGCCTCCACCCACGCCAACACCTCAGGGGTCTTCAAGGCCTACCACAAGGGCTTCGGCGGGCACGGCCGGGACGCGCTCGGGCGCATCATGGCGCCGATGCGCATCGAGGCGCCGGAGCTCATCGACGGGGCGCCGTCGCGGGCGGAGGAGGCCGACGCGGCGGAGTTTCTCTCACGGCATCCCGCCGACCTCGTGTACCTCGACCCGCCCTATAACTCCCACCAGTACGGGAGTAACTACTTCATGCTCAACACAATTGCCCGCTGGGATAGGCCGCCGGTGCCCGACGACCGCGACCCCGACGGGAGGCTTCTTCACAAGGCCGGTATCCGCGAAGACTGGCGCCGGACCCGCTCGGATTTCTGCTCGAAGGGAGGCGCCGGATCGGCATTCCGCGAGGTTCTCGACGCCGTGGACGCGCGGTTTCTGGTGTTGAGCTATTCGAGCGACGGCATCGTACCTGTCGAGCGGATTGTGGATATGCTCTCCGAGAGGGGAGACGTCGAGCTTTTCGCCACCGACTACACGCAGTACCGTGGCGGGCGGCAAAGCATCTCTCGTGCTACCTCCAATGTGGAGTTTGCGCTGGCGGTTACCACGAGGGAGCGCCATGGCCGGGCGGGCGTGGCCGTCGAACCTGCCGTGGCGCCGCCGGCCTCTGCACCCGTCGCTTCCGGCCGAGAGGAGATCACTTGTTTTCTCCTCGCCCGCGAAGTTGCCTCCCTCCTGCAGGCGGCCTATGTGCCCGCTCGGGTGCGCGATGCGTTCGCCGTGTCGGGCGAGAGCGTCGTCCTCCCCGGCGGACGCAAGCTGCCCATGCCGCAGCTCCACCGCTTCAGCGTGGCGCCTTCGGTGGTGGGGGAGCTTGCCGCGGGTGCCCTGGAAGACCTCCGCGACCGTCTGTCGGTTGCCCGGTGCGTCGACCGCCAGGAGGAGGCGCGAGTACTGGTGGAGCTCATCCGAGGGGGAGGGGGCGTACTCGACGGCCGGGCCCTCGAACAGCACCGCAGGCGACTCCTTCAGGTGCTCCGCAAGTTTGCCTACCGCAAATACGAGACCGAGTTCGAGGAGACAGCCGGGGAAATCGAGGTAGCCTGCCGCGAGCATCCTGCGTGGTTCGACGGAGTTGCTGCCGGCGTGGGAGAGCTCAGGGAGCTGCTACAGCGCCGGTCCCGGGACTGACGGCGCTCCGGCCGCCGATCCGCGCGCCGATCCTCCCGCCGCTGCCGAAAAAAAAGCCCGACCACTGGGAAGCGGTCGGGCCGATTGCGTATACTGCCGGACTTGCTACTGTCCGTCCTCGCTGTAGAGGAAGTTAAAGTAGTCCATATCGGTGGTCAGGGTCTTTCTGAACCGCGGGAGTGTCTGCTCGTAGGAGGAGATCGCCCGCCAGAACTCGAAGAAATTCGGGTCCTGCTGATAGGCCGCGGAGTAGATGCGCGCGGCCTGCGCGTCCGCATCACCGCGGATTTCCTGCGCCTCGCGCTCTGCGCTCGAGATTATCTGCTGGCGCTCGTTCTCGAGCTCACCGAGAATTTGCTCTTTGCGGCCCTCGCCGAAGGAGCGGTAGGCCTGCGCTATACGGTTTCGCTCCGACACCATGCGGTCGTAGACGCTCTCCGTGAGGTCGTCCGAGTAGCGGATCTGCCGGATGACGGTGTCGATCAGCCTGACGCCGAAGTCGGGCGTGACCTCCGCTGCGGATTCGAGCATTTCAACCGAGAGCTCCTGCCGGCCCCGGGCTACTTCGCGCTGCGTCGAGGTGGTGGTTATGAGCTCTTCGATCTGCTCCACGCCCTCGTCGTCGAGCTCTTCGACGTCGGCTTCCACCGCGTCGCTTCGATCGATCTGGTTGATCAGATTGGTGTCCCGCACCGCCTCGTGGAGACGGTTGTTGGTGATGACCCGCCGAAGCGAGCTCTCTATGACGTCGTCGAGGCGGGAGTAACCCGCTTCCAGGGTCGTCAGCGAGGCGTAGAAAAGCTCCGGATCGGTGATCTGCCAGCGGGCTGTCATGTCCACCCAGATGAACTGGTTCTCCTCGGTGGGTATACGCCGCGGATCTCCGTCCCATGACTGGATACGCTTGGGATACCTGACAACGTTGTCTATGACGGGCGTTTTGAACTTTAGCCCGGCATCGCGCTGTACGTCGACGATTTCGCCGAAGCGGATGACTACCGCCTGCTCGCCCTCGTCGAGTACGTAGAGGGGGCCGAGCATGAAGAACACGACGACCACGACGGCTATGACGACGAGAATAGTTATGACTTTGTTCATTGTGAGCCACCTCCCTGGGCCTGGCCCGTGGAGGCCTGCGTGGCGCCATCTCGCTGCAGGTTGAGAAGCGGCAGGAAGTTGTCGAGGTTTCTGTCGACGAGCTCCGAGCCCTCGGCTTCGCTGAACGCACTCTCCACCATTTCGTAGTACAGGCGCGTTCGCGTGGTCTGGGGGTCGGCCTGATACTCGGTGAGGACCTCGTTGAAGCGGGCCGCGTCACCCTGCGCCCGGTTTACACGCTCCGCCGCGTATCCTCTGGCTTCCTGGACGATGCGCTGTCCCTGACCGTCGGCTCGCGGGATCTCACGGTTGTACTGCTCCCGCCCCTCATTTATGAGGCGGTTCAGGTCCTGTACGGCCTTGTTTACGTCTTCGAAGGCGTCCTGAACGCGTCCCGCGGGCGGAACGATGTTCTGCAGTCTGACCTGGGTAATGTTGATGCCGAGCCCGTAGCTGTCAAGGGTCTCGTTCATTTCCTGTCGGCCGTCGGTCTCGATTCTCGCGCGCTCGGCGCCGATCACATCCACGATGGCACGGTCACCGACAAGTCTATTGATGACCGACTGGGAGATGTCTCGAATCGTTTTCTCCTGGTTTTGCACGTTGAAGAGCCAGTTCACCGGTTCGGTGATGCGGTACTGGATAATCCACTCCACATCAACGATGTTTAGGTCTCCCGTCAACATGATGGATTCCTCGGGGTAATCCACGTTCGACTGGCGGGTGTTGATTCCGGCCTCGCTCACCCGAAACCCGAAGGCCATGTTCTGGATGACCTGGGTCGGTACATTCAGGTTTTGTTCGATACCAAATGGCACTTTGAAATTGAGCCCCGGCGGAACCGTTCTGCTGTACTCTCCGAACCGCAGGACCACACCTTGCTCGGTCTGGTCGACTATGAAGAAGCTACTCATCACCGTCGCAATAACGAGGGCGACGATAACGATGATCACAATCATTCGCGGTTTGAGTTTGAACGGAAGACGCGGGGTTGCGTCTCTTTCCGACATACGTCCTCCTGAGATTCTCTTCGAATCAGT
>CAZVXU010000264.1:0-3494 GCA_964631585.1 uncultured Spirochaetaceae bacterium
CGCTATTCCGCCTCCGTCCCCACCACTGTACGCAGAGGGCCACGTGGAGAGGCCGTCATGGTCCTGCCCCGTTGATAAGGCTCCGTGATATGCGTCATAGTTTCCAAGATATGGGGAAGAAGAAAAATCGCAGAAAACGTCTTCCGGTTTCGATGGCCGAGCGCCGCCTGCGATCCATCGAAAACGTGGTCATCGACAAGAGCTCCGACCGTGAGGCACTCCTTGCCGCCTACGAAGATCTGCTGCAAATGGAAACGAGGTACGTATTGCCGCCGAACTACTTCGCACTCCGGATCGCCGCGGCGAACGCTCTGGGAAAGGAACGGGCCGAGATCCTCCGCGCCGCGGAAGCGGGCGCCGAGCATCATCCCGACGACGCCGTCAGCAGGTACAACGGCGGTCAGGCCTATCTTAATCAAGGCTATCTCCTTCTCGCTTTGGTGGAGTTCGAGTCCTGCCTCGCACGTCTGCACCGTCGAGAGAGGGAACATATCGATGAGGATGAGCTCCGCCGGCTCATAACCAATATCGCCTCGGAAATCCCCCAAGCGGTGGCACCGCTGGGGCTGACCTGGCCCGACGATCGGGACGTTGCACTTGCCGGGGAGCGGGTACGCCGGTTGCTCGAACGGGGTGACTATGAAGCGTCGGCGCGTAAAGCCACGGAGGTATTGGACTCACAACCGGGGCAGACCGCCGTTAGAAACAATCTCGCCCGGTCACTCTGGGAACGGGGTTCCCTCAAAGAGGCCGTTAACGAACAGAGGCGAGCTCTGGACCAGGAGCCCGATCGCCCCGCAGGCCTTGCAAACATGGTGCGATTCTGCACGTTGACCGGCCGATACGACGAGGCCGAGCGCTGGGCTAAGCACGCTCAAACGCTTACCGCCACTTCGCCGGCCGACCTGGTCGCCTTTATGGAGATTGCGGCGTTCCGGGAAGACGATTCGAGGGTGTTGAGTTTAAGCAAATCTCTCGAGCTCCGGGATGATGGGCGGTCGGCTATTTTAGACAGAGCCGCCTCGCTACTCGCGGGCACCGCATGCGCTCGGACCGGCGATACGTCCGGAGCCCGCCGGTGGTGGCGGTATGCTCGCAATAACGGCACCTCCGAAGAAGCAGCACTGCGCATGGATGAGTTGTCCAGGCCGGAAGACGACCGAAACGAACCGTGGTACTTCAGCCTCCGCGAGCTTCTGCCGAGCCGTTTCGCGGATACCTTGCATGATTTGCAAGCCTCGCAGGAGGACGATGTTGATCCCGACGCCTGGTCCTCCACTCTGCTCGAACGACATCCCGAGCTCAAGGATTGGGTTCCCTATCTCTTGAACCAGGGAGATGACCTCGGCCGCTTCATCGCCCTGTCGATCCTCAGACATCTCGGCACCGAGAAGCCTCTTCGTACGGTCCTAAAACTCATTCAGGAAAGCCGAATTCGGCAGGAGCGAAAAACGCAGGCGTTCCGGTTGCTCGAAATTCACGGCAATATTGAAGTACCCGCATCCAGGCTCGGTGCATCCGGCCGGGATGCCGAGGGTCCCCAGACAATAACGGTACGCGGATATGACATCTCCTTCGAGCCGACGGAAGAGCCGCCGCAGGAAATCCGGGATCTTGCGGAAGAAGGGTATCACCTGCTCCAGGAGGACCGGCCCGAAGAGGCGGAACGGTTATTCCTGAAGGCGCTCAAAATCCGCGATGATTATCCATCACTCTTGCAGAATCTGGCCGCGGCGTACGAACGCCAGGGGAAGCAACGGGAAGCCCGGGAACTGATGGAACGGACGCACCGACGGTTTCCCGACTACGCGTTCGGCCGGTACGCCGAGGCGATTCGGCTATCAGGAACCAAGGGTGGAGCGGGAAAGGCACTGCAACTCCTGCAACCGATCGTGGAACGGAAGAAGTTTCACGTGACTGAATTTACCGGGCTCTGTCATGCCATGTGTTACATCCTTATCGAGAAAAAGGAGCTCCAAGGCGCCGCTGGGTGGCTCGAGATGTGGAAACGTGTGGACCCCCAGGATGAGAGGTTGGAGCAATTCGCTCCCCTCGAAGGCTACGCTGCGCTCCGCAACCTGGTTTCCAACAGCCGGAAACGGCGCGGCGACAAGAAGTGATCGAGACCGGCAATCGGCATATTGCACTCTCGGGTGCGCGACTTCTTGTGCACGCGACTCCGGCAGCGGTTCGGTGCTATACTAAGGTTGAGCGAGAGACGGGTGCGGAGTCAGCCGCGGCCGCCAGGGAGGCTTGGACATGCCCCCGAAAATCTCAGTAGCCGCGGACCTCGAGCGGGAGCTTTTGACCGCCCAAGATTTCATCGAGTGGCTCGAGCCGGGTCGTCATGCCGACTTGATAGACGGAGAGGTGTTCATGCATTCGCCGGTTTCGATCCGCCACGCCGATCTTCTGAACTTCGTCGACGGGCTCCTCAGAATGTACGTGGACCGTCATGAGCTTGGCCGTCTTTACCGGGAGGTGGTGGCCGTGCGCTTGAGCTCGCGAAACGTGTTCCTCCCCGACCTGGCCTTCTACGCTGCCGAGCGCGGAGATGTGTACCAGGAAAGCTACGCCGACGGTGCGCCGGATCTAGTGGTGGAGGCCTTGAGTCCTCGCACTGCGGACCGGGACGTCGGACCCAAGTTCGCTGAGTACGAGCAGCACGGCGTACGCGAGTACTGGGTGCTCGACCCCGAGACCTTGGCACACCGCTTCTACCGCCGGGACACCGAAGGGATCCTCACGGAGTTTTCCTACGGGCAGGAGCGCATCGAGAGCCGGATCATTCCGGGGTTCTTTGTGCTGAGACCATGGCTCGACCCGGCGGTGCTGCCGAAGCTCGATGAGTGTCTCGCGGCGATCGAGGCCGGCGGGTGAGGTGAACGAGCCCCTGATGTGGGGACGGAGGAACCAGTAGCCGGTTCGTGTGCGGCGCCTCCATGCGTCCGACGAAAAGCAAGAGAAGCTCGCGCCGATCGCAATCAACAGTCCTGTTTTCCCAGTAGCTCCGAGTGTGAGAAGAGTGTCAAAGATACGAATCGCAGGGGTCTGCCATGTGGTGGCCGCCGCGGACACACACATTCGCGCCGCCGCAGCAGCCCGCGGCAGGGTTCCCGCACCGTGACCGCAGAGCACGACAGCCGCTACAAGATGCTCTTCTCGCATCCGCTGTTCGTGCAGCGGTTGCTCGAGTCCTTCGTCCAGGAGCCTTTCACCGCCGGGCTCGACTATTCCACCCTTGAGCGGGTCAACGCGAGCTTCGTCGGCGAGGAGTTCGCCCGCCGCGAGTCCGACATCATCTGGAAGGCATCGTTTGCCGGGCGGCCGCTGTATCTGTTCATCCTCATCGAGTTTCAGTCCACCGTGGACCGCCACATGCCCATCCGGTTTCTGCGCTACCTTGCTGAGTTCTACCAGAGCTTCGCCACCGAACACGGCGTGGGCGGGGCGCTTTCGGCGGTCTTTCCGCTGCTTCTCTACAATGGTGATGC
>CAZVXU010000265.1:0-3487 GCA_964631585.1 uncultured Spirochaetaceae bacterium
TCGTTTCAGCAGGTCGGGCTGGTCTACACCACCGCCGGCAAGGCGGGGTTTATCACGGGACTGTACGTCGTGATTGTTCCCATCGCGGCAGCCTTCCTCGGGCAGCGCACCGACCGCGGCCGCTGGCTCGGGGCGACCCTCGCGGTCGCGGGCCTGTACTTCCTGAGCATCACCTCCTCCTTCACAATCAGTCGGGGTGATTTCCTCGTCTTCCTCTGCGCCTTCTTCTTCGCGGCCCATGTCCTCGTGCTTGCGCGGTTCTCCAGAATATGGCACCCCCTCAGGCTTGCGGCGGTGCAGTACCTGACCACCGCGGTGTTGAGCCTCGTCGTCGCCGGGGCGACCGAAAACATGGCACTCGCCTCCATCGGGGCGGCCTGGCTTCCCATCGTCTACGGGGGCGTCTTCTCCGTCGGCGTCGCCTACTCCCTGCAGATCATCGCCCAGCGCGAGGCCCACCCGGCGCATGCGGCAATCCTCCTCAGCCTCGAGGGAGCCTTTGCCGCCCTCGGAGGCTTCATCGTCCTCGGCGAGCTTCTCTCCCCGCGCGACCTGCTCGGCTGCGCGCTCATGCTCGCCGGCATGCTCGCCTCCCAGTCGAGCACGATCTTCCGCTCGGCCCGGGCCCGCCGCGCGGGCGGCGCGTAGGCGGCGCCGCCCCGGAGGACGCGCGGGCGGCGCTTGACACACGGCGGTGAGGCGGTACCATCGGTCGTCGGGACGGTATCATGGAAAACACAGTCGGAAGCATTGCAGTAATGACCAGTGGCGGCGACGCACCGGGGATGAACCCCGCCGTGCGGTCGGTCGTTCGCTCCTCTCTCGACCTCGGAATTGAAACGTACGCGATCTACGAGGGCTACCATGGAATGGTGGAAGGCGGCGACTACATCCGCTCCATGAGCTGGGAGGACGTCGGCGGCATCCTGCACCAGGGCGGCACCGTCATCGGGACCGCGCGCTCGGACGAGTTTCGAACCCGAGAGGGACGGAGGAAGGCTGCGCTGAACCTCGTGCTGCGCGAGATAGACAGCCTCATCATCATTGGCGGCGACGGGAGTCTCACCGGAGCCGATGTCTTCCGAAAAGAGTGGCCGGGCCTCCTCGACGAGCTCGTCGAGCGGGGTGATATCGAGCCCGACCGGGCCGAACGGCGATCGAATCTTCGCGTGGTCGGCCTGGTGGGATCGATCGACAACGACATGTTCGGAACCGATATGACGATTGGCGCCGACACCGCGCTCCACCGCATAACCGAGGCCATAGACTCCATAACGAGTACGGCCGCCAGTCATCAACGCGCCTTCATAATCGAGGTGATGGGGCGGAATTGCGGCTACCTCGCGCTCATGGCGTCGATCTCCTCGGGAGCCGACTGGGTGCTCATCCCCGAGAGTCCCCCGGACGTCGAAGACTGGGAGCAGCGCATGTGCGAGGTTCTCAAGAAGGGGCGTGAGGTCGGGCGGCGCCACAGCATCGTCGTGGTTGCCGAGGGCGCCTGTGATCGCAACGGGAATCCCATCGAAACCGACTACGTGAAAACCGTCCTCAAGGAGCGGCTCGGCGCCGACACGCGGGTGACCATTCTCGGCCACGTGCAGCGCGGGGGCGCACCCAGCGCATACGATCGGCTGCTCGGGTCGCTTCTCGGGCACGCGGCGGTACAGGCGGTCACCAGGGGAGAGGCGGATGAGGAACCACAGCTACTCGGCATCCGCCAGAATCGCGTGCAGCGCTCCTCGCTGCTGGAAAACGTCGAGGCCACACACTCGGTTGCCGACTTTATCGCCGAGAGGAACTACGAGAAGGCGATGGAGTTGCGGGGCGGGAGCTTCAAGGACGCCTTCCGCACCCTGCGCACGCTCATACGGGCGAAGCCGCATCAGCCCGACCCGGGGCGTACGCGGCGCCGCATCGCGATACTGCACGCCGGGTCGCCGGCGCCGGGCATGAACACCGCGGTCAGGGCGGCCACCCGGCTCGCAATAGATCAGGGGCACGAGGTCTTCGGGGTTCACAACGGCTTTCCCGGACTGCTCGAGGGAAATGTGACCGAGCTCGGCTGGATGAGCGTTTCCGGTTTCGCCTCTCGCGGCGGGGCGGAGCTCGGCACCAACCGCAACACACCCTCGCGCGACCAGGTGCCGATCCTCGCCGAACGCATTAAGGAGCTCGGGATCGAGGGACTGCTGATGATCGGTGGATGGGCCGGCTATGAGGCGGCCTATCTCATCCATGAGGAGCGCCACACGCTACCGGCCCTCGATATACCGATCATCTGCATGCCGGCCACCATCAACAATAACCTGCCGGGTTCCGAGCTCGCGGTGGGAGCAGACACGGCACTCAACAACATCATGGATGCGGTGGACAAGATCAAACAGTCCGCGGTGGCCTCTCGCCGGGTGTTCGTGGTGGAGGTCATGGGACGCCACTGCGGCTACCTCGCGCTGATGAGCGGGATCGCCGGCGGCGCGGAGCGCGTCTATCTCCACGAAGAGGGGATCTCGCTTCGGGAACTGCAGGCGGACGTTCAGTTTCTCGTGGACGGCTTCGAGAGCGGCAAGCGTCTCGGCCTCATGATACGGAACGAGGCCGCAAACCGCTTCTATACCACCGAGTTCATGCGCGCACTCTTCGAGGAGGAGAGCGAGGGTCTCTTCGACGCACGGCAGGCTATTCTCGGGCATCTGCAGAACGGCGGCGACCCCTCCCCCTTCGATCGAATTCAGGCGACGCGCCTCGCGAGCCGCGCGCTTGCTTACATGCTCGAGCAGATCGAGAGCGAGGGCGGCGAGAGCGCCTTCATGGGACTCGTCGAGGGGGCCATCCGGTTCAATCCCATCGATCAGTTTCCGAGGATGGTCGATGGGGATCTCCAGCGCCCACTCGAGCAGTGGTGGTTGCAGCTTCGTGAGATCGCGAGTCTGCTCGGCCAGCCGGCGCCGCAACACGAGCTGGAGTAGGTCCGGCGCTCGCAAGCCGCAATGCCGGGCCGGCGACGGGACCGCGGACCGGGGCCGCGGACCGGCGGCGGGAGCCGGCGTCAGGCCGGAACCGGCGCCCGCCCCTCGGTGATCGTCGCACTACCCCCGTGGTCTTCGACGATGCGCTGCGCCGCCATGATGCCCGAAATCGTGCTCATGGTCGTACCGGTGCCCGGCACCGTGTAGTGGCCGCAGTAGTAGAGGTTGGTCAACTTCTTTGACCGGTTCGCGGGGCGGAACCAGGCCGTCTGAAGAAGAGTCTGCCCGAGTCCGAAGGCCGTGCCGCGATAGGCGTTGTAATCGCTTCGGAAATCGTTAATCGAATAGCTGCGGCGGAAGACGACATGATCGCGCAGGGCGGCGCCGGTGCGTGCCTCCATACGGTCCATAACCATGTCGAAGTAGCGCTCGCGACGCTCCGGGGTGTCCTCGAGGCCGGGCGCGACGGGCACGAGGATGTAGACCGCCTCCTGTCCCGCCGGCGCCACCGCCGGATCACT
>CAZVXU010000266.1:0-3470 GCA_964631585.1 uncultured Spirochaetaceae bacterium
GGCCACGAATGTCCCTCGATGTTGTAGCCGTCGTCGGCGAATATGACGTTGCCGGTGAGGTGGCGCTGGGGCACGCACATCGAAACGAGAGACGCCGCGACACCCTCGCGTGAGATGAAACGCTTCGACGGGGTGTGGGCGAGGATGCTCTTTGCACGCGGCTTGAGCGTGCCGTCGGGCTCACGCAGGAGGTCGCGGTTGAGATTGGTTTCGACGGTGCCGGGAGCAATGCCGTTTACGCGAACGCCGAAGGGCGCGAGTTGCGCGGCGGCGGTCTTCACCAGGCCCTCGAGGCCGTGCTTTCCGGCGTTGTACGCATAGCTGCCGTAGAGAGAGGCGCGGCTTCCGTTACTGCACAGGTGGATGATGTGCCCGTCCCGCCGTGGTGCCATCGCACGGGCGAGAGCGGTCGTGACGATAAAGGCACCGGTGAGGTTTATTTCGTTGACGCGCCTGAAGTCGGCGGCGAGGTCCTTGGGGTCGTCGGCGAGCAGGTCGAAGGGGCGGTGGTGGACGCCGGCGCAGTCGATGCCGACGTCTATCGAGCCGAGCGCTTGATCCGCGGCCTGGACGACTCGCTCGGCCTCCGCGTAGTCGGTGATGGAGCCGAGCAATGCCGGCGGCTCCGTGCCTCCTGCGAGGTCGGTGACGTTTGCGATGATCTGCTCGAAGTGCGCGATGAAGGATTCGCGCCTGGCTCGGTCCTGCGATGCAACGTCGGCGAGCGCGACACGGGCGCCGCAGGAGGTCGCCGCGTAGGCGAAAGCCTCGCCGAGGTTCCCGGCCCCGCCGAAGATGAGGATGTTCATGCCCCCGAGGTCGACTCGGTGTGTGCATGGATAGCTGAATGCGGTTTCGTTTCGCCTGGAAGTGTTGAGTGTCTCCACGGTGAGATGCCTCCTGTGGTCACAGGGTAGCGGCTGAGTCCCGGGTTGTCGAGCGGTCCTCCGGCGGCTCGGCTGCACCGGCGGGCGGCGCCGGCGCAGCTTGCAAAAGGACCCGCCCTCGTTTATTCTGCGGGAGTAAGGAGCTAACATGGCTGATAACTTGCAGCTTGTCACCTTCGAGCTGGGCGGCGAGACCTACGGCATCGACATCATGCAGGTCGAAGGCATCGTGCAGGTTCAGCAGATTCGCCCCATTCCCTATGCACCGGAGTACGTCGAGGGAATCTTCAATCTCCGGGGAGAGATCATACCCGTCATCAATTTGCATCGCCGTTTCAGGCTCAAGCAGATGGATCTCTCCGAAGAGGACAAGCTGCTGTCGGGTATGGTCATCCTCGCCATCGACGACATGCACCTCGCGGTGATGATCGACAAAGTCTCCCGCGTGGTCAGGGTGAATCGAGACGACATTCAACCCCCGCCTCAGATGATATCCGGAATCGGTGCGGAGTATATTCAGGGCGTGGTAAACAACGAAGACAATTATCTGATTATCCTCGACGCGCGACGGCTCTTCAACATGCGCGAGCTCGAACAACTCGGACAGATCGGACACTGACGACACATGGGCATACCTATCTCGCGACCCTCCATCAAGCGCAAGGACATGGACTCCGTGCTCAGCTGCATGGTGTCGGATACTATCGGCCCGGACCGGATCTCGAAGCAACTCGTGGATGCGATCGGAGAGTACCTGAAGCGAAAGGGCGGCCTGGCGCTGCGCGAGTACCCGCGGGCCGTAGAGCTCGCCCTCGAAGGACTCGGGCTCGGTGCGGGAAGCCGGGTGGTCGGCTCGGCCCTCCTGCCGGCGCTCTACGCCGAAGCCTTCGAGGCCCTCGGTATCGAGTTCGTTCCGGCGGACGTCTCCGAGGCGGCACCGGTCATCACACCGCAGACCGTACAGGAGGCGATCGCAGCCGCAGCGGCAACCGGCGCCGCCGACGCGGACGAGGGCGCCACCGCGAACCACGGCGCCGCCGACGCGAACCAGGCCACTGCGGACCCGGCCGCCGGCGCCGACGCGCTCATCGTCGATACCGCCCTCGGATTCTGTCCCAACCTCGAGGGTCTCTCCGCCCTCGGCATTCCTATCATAGAGGATATCTCGCAGGGCCTCGGCGCCCACACCGGCGACCGCCTCGCCGGCACCTTCGGCCGGTTCACGATCATCGGACTGGAGCCGGAGCATATCGTCACCTCCGGCGGGGGCGCCGTTGTGATCGGTGCGGGGCGCAAGGAGTCCTCCTGGCTCAAGGGGCGCGGCGAGGAGTTACCGCCCGAGGTGCTCCTTCCCGACGTGAATAGCGCCCTCGGTCTCACCCAGATAAAGGAGCTCGACCGTTTTCTCGAAAAGCGGCGCGAGCTTGCCCCCCGCTTCATCCGCTCACTTTCCGGCGGACGCCACCGCATGCCGGCGCAACCCGGCGACGGGGAGAACGTGTTCTTTTCCTTTCCGGTCGCGCTCGAGACGGGCATGAACGAGGTCATCGCCTACGCGCGAAAGCACGACGTGGAGGCGGTGCCGGCGTTCTCCGGCAGCCTGGTCGCGTTTCGCGCCGGCATGGAAGAGCGCGTGCCGAACGCACGGGGATATCTCATGCGCTGCGTGCGCTTTCCTCTGTATCCACTTCTGAAGAACAGCGAGTCGGAGCGGATCTCACGGGTGCTCTCCACGCTTCCCTGACGGAGGCGCCGTCGCGGCAAAAAATCCTCCGATTTCTGCAAGCTTTACATCGAAAAACCCAGTAGGTATAGTGAAGCGGCGGTGACCATGAAGGTGAACGTCAGGAAGGTGCTTCTCATTGCCAACGTCGAGAAGGACGAGGCCATGGAGGTCACCGAGGATGTACGAAACTACCTCGAGTCTCAGGGTATCGAGGTTGTCACGTTTGCCTTTCGGGGCAAGCCGGCGCAGCCCGTGCTCGAGAACTACGACCTCGCCATATCCCTCGGCGGAGACGGCACCGTCCTGTTCTCCAGCCGGATACTCTCCACCCACAGCATCCCCATCCTTCCGGTGAACCTCGGCAACTTCGGCTTCATAACCGAGGTCACACGCGAGGAGTGGGTAGGTGCCTTCGAGCGATACCGCTCGGGCATGATCGAGGCGGGGGAGCGCCTCCTCATTCAGGTTACCGTTGAGCGTCAGGAGCGGCGCATCGGGGAGTTCATCGGACTCAACGATGCGGTGATCTCCGCGAGCGGGATTTCGAAGATCGTGAAACTCTCGGTGTGGCTCTCCGACGCCTTCCTCGGGCACTACCGTGCCGACGGAGTCATCGTCGCAACGCCGACCGGATCGACGGCATACTCGGCCGCCGCAGGTGGGCCCATCCTGCATCCGGAGATGGATGCGATGATTCTCAATCCCATCTGCCCGTTCACGCTGTCGCATCGCCCGCTGGTCATGTCCTCCGACGAGTCCATCGTGGTGGAAGTCGAGTCGCAGCAGCGCACCGGAGTCATCATGACGGTCGACGGTCAGTCGGACTTTCCTCTCATCCCGGGGGATCGCATCACGGT
>CAZVXU010000267.1:0-3465 GCA_964631585.1 uncultured Spirochaetaceae bacterium
GAAACGCCGCCGGCGGCGAGAGCGAGGCGAGGAGGCACTTCGAGACCGCCGAGCGTTACTATGAGCGGGCCATCGAGCTCGACCCGGAGTACGTGGATGCGCTCTACGGGCTCGCGGTGCTCTACACCTTCGAGCTCGATCGACCGGCGGAGGCGCTGGACCTCCTCGAGCGGGCGACGACGGTGGAACCGGGGCGAGCGCGCCCCTTCATGCTGAAGGGCAGAGTGCTTCTGGAGCTGGGACGTCCCGAAGCGGCGGCCGAGGCCTACGGCAACGCAGCAGAGACCGCGGAGTCGGAGAATATCCGGGACGCGGCGCTGGAGAACCGTCGCCGCATTCTCGGAGAGTAGGGGCAGGAGAACGGAGACAGTGGATACGGAACGTGCGCTTGCAGTCAGTCACCTCACCTTCCTTCGCGGACAGGAAAAGCACGTCCTGTATCGGTCGCTGCCGTCTCTCGATGCGCTGTTGCAGCTCTCACGTGACGACATCGGCGACATCATAGGCAGACATCTGAAAACGCGCGAATGGGATCCAGGGCGCCTGGGGCCGCGTGTCGCTCGCGACGCCGCCTTCCTCGAACAGCGCCGGGTGTCGCTCCTGACCTTCGGCGAGCCGGCCTATCCGCCGTGGCTCGCAGAGATCTATGACCCACCGTTTCTGCTCTTCGTGGTGGGGAACCCCGTTCCGAGCACCGAGACCATGATTGCGGTGGTGGGAACTCGTACGCCCACCCATGACGGCGGCACCGCCGCCCACGCCCTCGGGCGGGAGGCGGCCGAGGGCGGCGTACCGCTTGTCTCGGGTCTAGCCCGGGGAATCGATACCGCCGCACATCGCGGCGCCGTCGAGGGGCGCGGTCCGACGCTCGCCGTCCTCGGCTGCGGCATCGACATCATCTACCCGGCGCAGAACCGGATGCTCGCCGAGGAGATAGTCGAGCGCGGCGGCTCGATCATCAGCGAATATCCACCGGGGACCCCGCCCCGGCAGTTCAATTTCCCCGAGCGCAACCGAATCATCAGCGGCCTCTCCCGCGGTACCGTCGTTGTGGAGGCGCCCGAACGCTCCGGCGCGCTCATCACCGCCGACTACGCCCTCGAACAGGGCCGCGACCTTTTCGTACACCGGGTGGCCGAGAGGAGCCCGCGGGGCGCAGGTGCGAGGGGGCTTCTCGCGGATGGCGCCTCCGGGGTCACCGGCATGGCCGATGTGATGCAGGAGTGGGGGCTGGCTGCCGAGGGGTGGACGGGCAGCACACATGCAACAGGCGGTGCCCGTGCGGCAGGCGCACCCCGTTCGGCAGGCGCGGACACCGCCGCCGGCATGGCGGGGCGCGCCGGCGCCGTGGGCACGCAACTGGCACTGGAGCTGGAGGCGGAGCTCGCGGGAGGCAACCATGGCTGAGCTGGAACTGCGCTGGTCGGAGCGGGACGAAGAGTATCTTGCATACCTCGAGAGCGTGCGGAACCTCACCGGCTCGACGGTGCGCGCCTACCGTCGCGACATCGGCGATTTCCTCGCGTGGGTCTGGCAGAACCAGGATGAGGATGACGACATCGACCGTGACACCGTCCGTGCCTACATCGCCCATCTCACACGCGACGGCTTCTCCCGGGCCAGCATCAACCGCATGCTCTCGGCGCTCAAGGGCTTTTTTCGGTTCCTGGTCAAGCACAACGTGCTCGAGACCTCTCCCGCCGCCGAGATCCGCAGCCTCAAGGGCTCGGGAGACCTGCCGGGCTTTCTCTTCGACGAGGAGGTCGAGAACCTTCTGGGAATCACCGGCGACGACTTCAAGAGCCTGCGCGACCGGGCCATTTTCGAGATCCTCTACTCCACCGGGTGCCGACTCGCGGAGCTCACTGCGGTGGATCTCCGCGATGTCGAGATCGGCCGCGGGCGCATGCTCGTGCACGGCAAGGGACGTAAGGACCGGCTGGTGTTCCTCGGGGACCGGGCCGTCCGGGCCCTGCTGGCGTACCTGCCCGCACGAGAGGCGCTCTTGAAGCGTCGCGGCATGGACGAGCTTCGGGCGCTCTTTCTCAACGCCCAGGGGCGCCGTTTGACAGGCCGGGGCGTAGCGTTGATACTGGAAAAGCGCATCCAGGAGGCCGGCATCACAAAGCACGCCTCGCCGCATACCCTGCGGCACACCTTCGCGACGCATCTCCTGGAGCGGGGCGCCGATATCCGGGTCGTTCAGGAGCTTCTCGGGCACGCGAAGCTCTCCACAACGCAGGTGTACACCCATCTCGATCTGGGGCGGCTGAAACAAATCTACGCCGAGGCGCACCCGCATGGGGCGATGTCCGGTGCGGAAGACACGGGGAATAGACACGATGAATCCGAATAGAAACAGTCGGGACAGCGGGATGCACGCGACGACCGTCATAGCCGTACAGCGCGACGGAAAGCTTGCCGTTGCCGGCGACGGGCAGGTGACGATGGGCGAGACCGTCATGAAGGGGAGTGCCCGCAAGGTCCGTACGATTTACGAGGGAAAGATAATCGTTGGTTTTGCCGGCGCTACCGCCGACGCTTTTACGCTCTTCGAGCGCTTCGAGGCCAAGATAAAGGAGTTCAGTGGTGACCTCACCCGCGCGGCGGTGGAGCTCGCCAAGGAGTGGCGGACCGACCGCATGCTCCGCCGCCTCGAGGCGTTGCTGCTGGTCGGCGACCGCGAGCGAATTCTGCTCATCTCCGGTAACGGCGACGTCATCGAACCCGACGAAGGTGCCATCGCCATCGGCTCGGGCGGTCAGTACGCCTACGCCGCCGCCCTTGCGCTTCTCGGTGGCTCGGACCTGGACGCCGCCGCAATTGCTCGACGCTCGATGGAGATTGCCGCGGGTATCTGCATTTACACCAACGACAACATCGTGCTGGAGGAATTGTCATGAAACGGGACCTGCACGAGCTGACTCCCGCTGAAATCGTACTGGAGCTCGATAAGTTCATCATCGGGCAGGAAAAGGCCAAGAAGGCCGTCGCCATCGCCCTGAGAAATCGCGTCAGGCGACAACGTCTTCCCGAGGAGCTCAAGGACGAGGTCGCACCGAAAAACATCATCATGATCGGCCCGACGGGCGTCGGGAAGACCGAGATCGCGCGCCGGCTCTCGAAGCTCACCGGCGCGCCCTTCATCAAGGTCGAGGCGACGAAGTATACCGAAGTCGGCTACGTGGGCCGAGACGTGGAATCAATGATCCGCGACCTCACCGCCAACGCCGTCTCCATCGTGAAGGCGGAGCTGCAGGAGGAGGTGCGCGAGGAGGCCGAGAAGCGCACCGAAGAGCAGCTCCTCGACCTGCTGCTGCCGGGCGTCAAGGGTCGCGATCAGCAGCCGCAGGGCGGTGATTCGGGAAGCGCGGTCGCCGGCGGCGGGACGAGTGCCGCCGCCGGGGCGGGCGGGCGGCCAGATCGGAAGAGCGTCGTGTAGGGGAAGAGTGTAGATCTCGGTGG
>CAZVXU010000268.1:0-3445 GCA_964631585.1 uncultured Spirochaetaceae bacterium
TACTTCCCCCGGATCCCGTGCAATGTCGCGAAAACGATCCTAACTGACCGTTCCGGAATACACGTGCCGAGCGGTATGTCTGAGATTGACCGGTGTTCGTACGCTGGTCAATCCTAACGTCACCTCTACACCGCCATAAAAGTTTAGCCTCTTCAACCGTGTCAGGAGCCTCGGGGCGCGTACATTCAGCCCGTCCGCCTGCGGATTGAGACCGCACACCGCGAGGCTAGCGATCCCGGAAAGGCAGGTCGGCGCGCAAGCAAAATAGCGAGCACCCGGGGTCTCCCGAGCTTTACCGTTTCTACCCTATGTCGTTACTCGGTTACGCTTTTCATTCCACTATTCCGCATCGCCTCCCTCAAGTTGAATGAAGGGGATGCGCAGATCCTCGTGGATCGCCTCGCTGAACGCCGCATCGTAGAGGCGATTCAGATGTGCCGCGGCGAGCCCCTCTCTCGCCTCACCGGCGAAGAGGACGGCGCCCTCCTTCATCAACACCGCGTCATCTGCAACCTGGCGGGCATGGAGCGGGTCATGGGTGGTGAGGAGCACCGTGAGGCCCTCCCTCGCGAGCTTCACCAGCAGCCGGAATACCGACACCGCATGGGCCGGGTCGAGATGGCTCGTAGGCTCGTCGAGCAGCAGGATCTGCGGTTCCTGCGCCAGCGCCCGCGCTACCGAGACCAGCTGCAGCTCCCCGGCCGAGAGCTCCTGCACGTTGCGGTCGGCCAGATGATCCGCACCCGCGAGCTCGGTGGCACGTCGGGCGGCTGCCAGATCCGCCGCGCTCGGACTCCCCCAGTAAGGGACGCGGGCGGCACGACCGAGGAGCACGTACTCGAGCACCGGGTAGTTGAACGGGAGCGACACCGACTGGGAGACGAAGGCAGCCACCCGCCCCAGCTCGCTGCGGCTGTATGAGGAGAGCGGCCTTCCCATCATGCGGATCTCCCCACCCTTCGGGGTCAGGTATCCGAGTGCGAGCGCAAGCAGCGTGCTCTTCCCCGAGCCGTTCGGGCCGAGAAGCACCGTCACCCGCGCTGCGCCGATCTCCAGGTCCACCCCGTCGAACAACCGTTGGCGGTCGGAATAGCCGAAGTGCAGCCCCCGTACCTCCACGGCGTTCATCGCTTGAACCTCACCTGACCGGAGGATAGGAGTGAGAGAAAGAGGGAGGCGCCGAGGAGCGACGTGATGATCCCGAGGGGGATCTCGTAGACCATGAGTGAGCGCGCGATGGTGTCGCAGACGATCACCATCACCGCCCCGAGGAGCAGGGAGGCAGGCAGAGCCCGGTTCCCCTCAACGCCGAAGTAGCGCCGCGCTACGTGCGGGACCAGCAACCCAACCCAGCCGATGATCCCCGCGGCAGCCGTAACGCCGGCGGTTGCCGCGGAGGCCGCCACGAGCAGGAGCAGCCGCTCCCGCGCCGGGCTGGTACCGATGGAATGGGCGGTGAGATCGTCCAGGCTGAGGATACTGAGACGCCAGCGCAGCAGGACGAGAATAACAAGCGCCGGCGCAACGAGGGGGAGCACCATCAGCGTCGTGCCCCAGGTGGTTCCCGAGAGCCCCCCGAGCATCCAGAAGGTCATCTCCTGCAGCTGTGAGAGCGGATCGGCGAGATACTTCAGAATGCCGAGCCCCGAGGCGAACATCGCCGAGACGGCGATGCCTGAGATCACCATGCGGATCACCCAGCCGCCGAAGCGCACGCGCCGTGCCACACCGTAGGAGAGGAAAAGGCCGGCCGTGGCGAAGACCACCGCGAATAGCTGCACCGCACCAACCACGCCGGGAAGCACGAGGATGGCCAGGGCGGCGCCGAAGGCCGCCCCCTGGGTCACCCCGAGAAATCCCGGCTCCACCAGCGGATTACGGAAGAGCATCTGGAAGGCGCACCCCGATGCGGCAAGGCTTGCCCCGAGCAATGCCGCGGTGAGCACCCGCGGCAGACGGAGATGGAGGAAGATGGCCCGCGAGGTCTCCGAGCCAAACAGGGCGGCAGGGGAGCTCAGCCCCGGCGCCGGATACCGCCCGATGAGGAGGGAGATCGCGAGCGCGATGAGCACAAGAACGAAGAGCAGCCACAGGCCGGCCTGCCGGCTCCGCGCCTGCACCTGATCACTCAAGCAGATCTCCCGTTAGCCGCGGCTCGACGAGCTCCTCGTACTCCTCGCGGTCCATGCGGTAGAACTCCCGATAGAAGGAGACGACTCGCTCGCGAAACGATTCGTCGAACAGTTCCGGATGCAGAACGCGTGCAATCCACTCCGCACCGAGGATCCACCGCGTGTCGGGCTGCCCGTAGCTGTGATAGTCGGCGGGCATGGCGTATACCTCGCCGTTGCGGACCGCCGACAGCGTCTGCCAGCGATCATCCGCGATCACCTCATCGCGGACCTCGTCCGCCGGCGCGCGGTAGGAGACGATGACGATGACCTCGGGATCCCACAGGGCGATCTGCTCGAACTGCACCTCGTTCCATCCGGGACTGAGCGCCCTATCGTACCACACCGGCTCCCCGCCGCCGAGCTCCACCTGCGTACTCTGTATCCACCCTTCCGGAGCGACACGGAAACTCACGGTGTTGCCGCGAGCTGACACCGAGATCAGAAGGACCCGCGGGCGCTCGACGTCCGCGGTCGCGCCGGTCGTAGCGCGTGCGAGGGCCGCGCGGCGGCGATCGAAGGCGGCCACCATTTCCTCCGCCCGGCCGGGCTCGCCGAGAAGCTCTCCGAGGATGCGAAGGTCGCGGGTATACTGCTCGGGCGTTTCCAGATCCAGATAGACCACCGGCACACCGGCGATCTCGAGCGGCCTGCCCAGGGAATCGCGCATGTAGCTCTTCAGAAGCACCAGATCCGGATTGCGGGCCAGCACCTCCTCCGGTCCCGCGCTTCTGCCGAGGCGCGTCTTCTCCCCCGGATCGTCGTCGAGAACCGAGAAGAAATCACCAAGCCCCTGATCCGTGACGCCAACCGCCACGACGCGATTGCTTACATCCGGAAAGAGATAGAGGGCGTTGGCGAGCAGCGCGACCGCGCGTCCCGCGATCACGATCCGCTCAGGGATTGCGGGAAGCGTGACCTCCCGGCCCCGGGCGTCACGAACCGTTATTTCGCCGTCGGCGGCGGGAAGCGAAACGGGGACGAGTATTGCAATGAGAAGGAGAAGTGCGAGCGCGGCAGAGCGCCGTGAGCCGATCATTCCAACCTCCCTGAGTCTGCTGTGGTGAGGGGTATTCTATGGGAGACGGCTCGACTCATCAATCGATCATTGGCCGCCATATGCTACAATGCCGCGGTGTGAGCGCAGGGTCTGCTTCCGCCCATGACTGCATTCTCCTCGCAGCCGGTCCCTCCACGAGGATGGGGCGCCCGAAGCAGATCGAACCGGTGTGCGGCGTCCCGCTGTTCCTGTATGCACTCCGCACGGCTCTTCG
>CAZVXU010000269.1:0-3436 GCA_964631585.1 uncultured Spirochaetaceae bacterium
GTGAAGCCCTTGCCGGAGGCGAGGCGCACGAGGTACTGCGGCGAGCGGCTTTCCACCGACTGGGGCTCCGTCCCCCGCGCGACTACCGCACGGAATATCGGGCCCTCCTCGCTCGCGTGTCGCACGGCCTCGAGGATCGCATCTCCGTCGATGCCGTGGCTGACGCCTGCCTCCTCTACCGCCCGGCGGGCATCATCCACCGAGAGTCGCGTGCCGGTGCCCTCGCCCTCGAAGAGCGAGAGAAAGGCCTGCATTCTGTCGTTGGCGATTTCCGCCGTTATTTCTGCATCCTTGTGCGGGCGTACTCGCATCCGGATGACGCCGGCTTCCTCATCGGTTGCCTCTTCGAAGATGCCGTCGTGGCTTGCAACGATGACGCTATCTTTCTTCTCGAGGTTCTCGTAGAGCTTTAGCTCCGGCGCCTGCCCGGCGGGCGCGGGTATGGCCGCGCCGTAAACGTCCACGCCGGGTGTGCCCTCGACTTCGGGCGGCATCGCGGCGATTCGCTGCTCGGCGGATACCCGCGCGGTCCGCTGCACATCGGATATGGGGAACTCTGCGAGGGATTTTATGCCGGCGAGGAGCGCGGGGTTCTCGGTGGCACGGCGTTTGAGCTGCTCCACGACCTCCTCGGCGAGAAAGCGGACCGAAAACTCGATCTCGCGATCCGGTCCGGGCACAGGGGCCTTGCCCTCAGAGAGGACATAGCCGTAGAGGTCGCTCTCCGGGCCGTTGTAGAAGGCCATGACGTCCTCTTTGACCTTCTCGAACTTCATGCCCTTGAGCTTGCTCTCTCGAAGCGCGTTGCCGAGCGCCTTGAGGTCGAGGGCCTTCCCGCGGCCGCGGCCCTTGCTGATGTTGAGGACCGCTTTGCGCTTCTCTTCGAGCACCACGATGTCGTATGTGGCGTCGCGGCTCGTCGTGACAGGCACCTTCTCGACGGGCTTCCCGGTTTCGATCGCGTGGCGGATAAGGTCGGAGATCTCTTCCTCGCCTATGAGGGAGTCGGCGTCAAACCCCTTTTCCTCGGCAGCGGCGATTACCTCCTCGGCGGTAGGCGGCGAGTGGGATGTGTCGCCGGGGTTGAAGGAGAAGTAGCAGGTGGCCTGATCGTCCGAGAGGGTAAGCTCCCAGTCATGGAGGCGATGAGGAACGACATCGACCCAGTTGCTGCCTTTGCGAAGGAAGCCGGCGTCTTCGGCGAAGACCTCTTCGCCGCGGCGCATTGCGTGCGAGCCGATGTAGAAGTTGGGATCGGCAGGCACGCGTGGGTGGATGATCTCGCCGAATATGCTGCGACCCGGTATCCCTGTTTCTTTGGGGATCACATCGCCGATCTTCTCACCTTCCTGTACGTACCCGTTCTCCTCGACCGTGGGATCGACATAGACCCGCTCGGGCACGGTCTGAGTCTCGACGACCTCCACCGTCTCCTCTTTCGGGGACTGAAACGGAAACCTGGGCTTCCTCTGTACGGTTTTCTTCTTCTTCACGCGCTTCTTGCGCTCGAAGACGATCTCCGGCGGGCCCGCTCCTGCTATGGTTTGCTCCGCCGCCTGCTTCAGATCCTCGGGGATGGGGTGCTCGCGCAGGTGAATGCGTTCGGACTTGGGCTGCTCCGGGCGCAGGCCCTCGGCGACGACGACTTCGGCGGGCCCACCCTGTTTCTGAGCTTTCTTTCCCGCGTCGACGAGCTTCCGGCTGACATCGGATGCCTCATAGCCCTCCTGCACGCCGCGATCGGTGAGGAGCTTCACGACGTCAGCGGCGGTCCACGTCTCTCCGTCGGGCCTGGGCGTGACCCGGAGTCGCGCCTCGACGCCGTCTTCGTCGATGAGAAGCTCGATTTTTCCCGAAATCGTGCCGTCGCTCTTCGCCATGTCAGGATCTCAGGTCCGATAGCCCTGCTGAATCGCTTTCACCAGCTTTGATTTGTACAGCATGTTCTCCTTTCGGAGGTGCCGGATCTCGAGCTGCTGGTTCTTGATCGTCTCGATGAGGTCACCAGTCGTCAATGTGCCGCTGTGCAGCAGCTCCTCGACGTAGCTCTGTTTGGTATCGAAATCCGCGGAGGCCTCCATGTCGGCCTCCTCATAGGTCTCATCGATGGTGTCCACCGTCAGCGGTCCCTCGTCCTCCGTCTCGAGCTCCACGAGCTTGTCGGCGATCCGATAGACCGCCTGCGAGATGATCGACTGGGGCTTGTACCGGATGATAGGCAGGGCCGATGCGAGCGCAATGTCCTGCAGATCGTCACGGTAGATAACGCCGAGATGCTCCAGATCGAGGTTGAGGTACTGACGGCAGGAGCGGCGGAGGCGATGCGCCTTGTCGGCATCCTTCGGATCCTCGAGCATGTTCAACACGATCCGAGGCTGAAACTTCTGCAGTGATGCTTCCAGCTTTGCAAAGCTCTCCGCGTCGACACGCGCGATGTTGTCCATAATCTGAGGAACGTATACGCGCTTCAGCGTATCACTCTGTTTTCGCAGTTTCTGAAGGTACTGGTCGCCGGGACTCTTCTTTTTGCACGCATTCTGCATGAGCCGGAACATGGCGTTCTTGAGAAACAGATATGCGTTGACCGTCGAGGTCGGCGTCGGCGAGCTCACGATGAGACCGGCGCGGGAAATGAGGAAGAAGTCGAGCGTATTCAGGCTCGTTCCCGCGCCGAGGTCGAGAATGAGGTAGTCGGTCTCGAGCGAGGTAAGCCGACGGATAAGCATCTTCTTCTGGGCGCTCGAGAGATTCGCGAGTCCGGGGATTTCCGCGTCCCCGGGTACGAAACGCAGGTTCTTCTGGTCGGTCTGCAACACGATCTGATCGAACTTGACCTCGGAGTGAGTGAGGAAGCTTCCCAGGCCGTAGGCTACACTCCGCATACCCAGAATGATATGGAGGTTTGATCCGCCGAGGTCGAGATCGGCTACGACTGTTTTCTTTCCGTTCTGTGCCAGCGCGATGGCCAGGTTTGCCGCAAGTATCGACTTCCCGACACCACCCTTGCCGCTGGCGATCGGAATGATATGCATTCAGCCACTCCCCGTTTCCCGAGGATATAGTAGCAGTACCACGAGCAAGATTAAATCGACCAGGAGGGCCCCGAGAAGGGCCACAACACTCACCGCTGACCATGGCGGATCCAGCAACGACGGTGAGAAGCCTCCGCGGAGGAACGCAGCGGCACCGGCGAGAACGGATAGAAGCTTCCCTATTCGCAGAAGCGGAAGGTAGGCGACACCTCGGTCGGGATAGGCCCCGACGACGAAGAACGCCGCTGCCACAACGAGTTGCGGAGCCCCGAACCAGGCCATATCGATGACGTTTTCAACTGATTGGAGGTTCAGCATGCCGAGGGAGAGTACGTTCAGAAGTGTAAAGAATCTCAGCAGCTCCCAGGCGCCGCCGCCGAAGAAAAGGACCATGTGGCGTGTCA
>CAZVXU010000270.1:0-3429 GCA_964631585.1 uncultured Spirochaetaceae bacterium
AGGTGCAGCGGCCGGACATCGGGGAGATCATTGAGACCGATGTGGAGATCATCTCCGCTCTTACCCACCTTGCCGAGCGCTACATCCTGCGGGACTTCCCGCTCGACGCCCGGGACGTTCTTAAACAGGCCAAGGGCGGAAAGCTCAAGCTCGGCTTTCGGGTTACGGGACTCGAGCCCCTGCGCCACACCCTCGACAACATCAGCTACCGCCTCGTGTTCGGGTTGGTCGGCTACGGGATTGCGGGCATCATCTCGGTGGGCTTCCTCGTCGCCATCGCCATCCAGGCCTTCCGGCGCTGAGCTCACCCGGTGATGTGGTGCAGCCGCGACAGGCGCCGTGAGAGCAAGCGCGCGAGAAAGAGCCCGTACTGCGGCCGTTCCTTGATCGCGTTTATGAAACGTTTCTTGCTGATACGGACGAGAGTGCCGGGCTGCGCCGCCCGCACCGTGGCCGAGCGCCGATTGTTGAGGAGGAACGACATCTCCCCGAGAAACACATCCGCCGACGTCAGGCGGCTTATTACGTCGCCGTCGATGATGATATCGAAGCTACCCGAGACGATGTAGAAGAGGTGGCTCGAGCGGTCGCCCTGCGAGAACACGATATCCCCGGCGTCGAAGGAGACCTCCTCCGAGTCGTTGAAAAACTCGGGCATGCTCAGCTCTTCCTCGCGGCGATGCTCGAGCTCAAAACTGACCTCATTGCCCGCCTCATTGAACGACAGGACCGAGAGATAGTGAGAGGCCATGAGGATGCCTCGCCCGTGCATCTCGTCGAGCCCGTCCTCACCCATGAGTGTCTGGAAGCTCTGCCAGTCGAAGCCCTCGCCCTCGTCACGAATGATAAAGCTCGAGGCATCGGGGCGAATCCGGTAGCTCAGGTACACCTTCTTCCGCCCGATTTCGGGGTCGGTGTTGCGCTCGCGGATAAGCGCGAGCGGATCACCGCCGTTGGACATGTGGAGGGACTTCTCCTCGAAGCTGATGCGGCAGTTCCCGTGCTCCACGGCGTTCATCAAGAGCTCCATGAGCGCGACGTGAAACCGTTCCTTCTGCTCGTGGTCGATCAGCTTTGCGTTGAACATGAAGTTCGAGAGCAGGTTCGAATAGGTGGTGAGATCGAAGGGATCGTTGTCGAGCACGAAGGTGCCCGAGACGTTCGCGTCGAGGAGGACGTGGATGTCCCGCTGGTAGAAGATGTGCTCATTGGTTTTCAGTATGCGAAGCAGGCGGGGAAAGTATGAGGCAAGGCGGCCGGTGGTAATAACTGCCAGGAGATTGAGCTCGCGGAGGTGGTCGGTGCGAACACAGGAGACGTCGGGGTCGTGCACGAGCACGAGCGAACCCTGATGCAGCCAGGGGTCGTGGCTGACCGCATCGAGAATCCGATTGATGTCGAGCTCCGGATCGCTGCAGTTTACAACGTTGAGCTCGGGAAACTCATAGTTGAGATACTCGATGCTGTCCTCGACCGTACGGAGAAACTCGGGCTCGAAGTAGTACTGGAACTCGGCGCAGCTTTCGTCGATAATGCCGTTGATGGACGTGTCCGTCGAGATGACGGCAACACGCTTCGACTCAGAAGGATCGGATTCGTGAAAAGACATCAGGTACTCTTTTTGATCAGCTTCGCGTTGGTCGCACTCGCCATCATCCTCTCCATCGTCCTGACCGTGCAAGTGCGAAAACTCGGTTACGTATCCACGTCGGAGCGGATAACCAGTACCGTCCCGGCAGACGGAATCCCGAGGTAGTAGAGGCCGTCCCGCCGTGCAAGGGCCCAGTCGATCGCTCCCGATTCCCCGCCGGGAGCCGCCGAGATGGTCTGCACCGGTGCCGTACGGAAGGGCTGCAACGCCTCGAGGGCCGCGCCGGTGTTCAACACCCTCGGGGGCCCATCTGCCGGAAATGCGGTGTAGACGTGGGCGGTGGTGAGCGATCGCTCCACGGTGAGCACGATGCGGCCGTCCCCGTCACGGAAGCGCGCAATGTCTCCCTCCCGCTCGACGGCGATTTCCGTCGTGAGCTCGGTGTTCTCGAGCACGTCCACCGAGAATGCATCGGCGTCGCCGGGCACGATCTCCAGCGTCAGGATCATTGCGAAGATCAGCTCAAGCAGCACGGCGTCCCCTCATTCGGAATTGATACGATAGGTCTCCCCACACTTGAGTATATCGGCGGCGGCGACCAAAAACAAAACGGCCTCCGCTGTAACACGGAGGCCGCACACCCATTCACGGGCAAGTATGGACTACTCGCCCTTTATTTCGATCTGTCGGGGCTTTGCCTCCGGCAGCTTTTTGATGTCGAGATAGAGAATGCCGTTCTTGAACCGTGCCTCGATATTCGACCGGTCGGCATCCCTGGGCAGGACGAAGCTGCGGCGATACTCTTTGGCAGCCCGCTCGCGAATGAGGTAACGGGGCTGCTCCTCGCCTTCCTCGCTCTCTTCCTGCTGCGTCGCGGTAATGGTAAGCAGGCTGTCCTCCACGCGAACATCGACGTCGGAATCGCTCATGCCGGGCAACTCCGCCTCGAGCACGTAGCCGTCCTCCTGCTCGGAGACGTTTACCAGCGGCTGGCGAGTGTTCCAGACCGGCGCGTTATTGAACACCGTGTTGTACAGGCGATCGAACTCGTTCTCCCGGGTGCTGTGACCATTCGGTCGGGTGCGTACCATGTATCTCATTATTCTGCCTCCTTACGGATCGTGTATTGTCAGCAATAAGGTAGCAAGAAATGTGCCAACCAGAGTGGACGCGAGCGGGACGTGCGGAACCGTCAACACGGGCGGTCCGTGCACGTGCTTTCGCACGCGAGAATCAATTCTAAAGCTATACAATGAAGATATTTAAGAAGATCCATCGCCCTGAGCACGAGGCCCTCGGCGGCTGCGCCGTGCTTCGCCGGGATGGACGCATCGCAGCGACCGGCCGGCCGGCGGGAGGCCGAACGTGCAAAGGGGACGCATCCAGCCGGCTGACGCCACCTATTTCGGGTCATTATGCTACACGGCAGGTCATAATGACCATGCATGTGTCACCCCGGGACACAGCCGACACCCGCTATCCGATCAACTTCTTGACCACCGCGAGGAGCTTGTCCTGGTCGAAGGGTTTCACGATCCAGCCTGTGGCACCGGCCGCCTTCCCCTCATCCATCTTCGAGCTCTGTGACTCGGTGGTAAGCACCACGATGGGGGTGAACTTGTAGTCCGGATTCTCGCGAACCTTGGCCGTAAGCCCGATTCCGTCGAGGTTCGGCATGTTCACGTCAGTTATGATCAAATCGAAGGAACCACCTCCGAGCTTTTCGAGGGCGTCGAGACCGTCTTCGGCCTGGGTGACACCGTAACCGGCCTGGTCGAGAATGAAGGATACACTCTGGCGGATCGCCGACGAATCATCAACAACGAGTACGCTCTTAG
>CAZVXU010000271.1:0-3371 GCA_964631585.1 uncultured Spirochaetaceae bacterium
ACCGATGACCCCATCCTTACCATGGATGTGCTCTACCGACTGAGCTACAGGGGCATGATCTAATGGTGCGCGAAAGCTACCAGACGCCCTCACCTTTGTCAAGCGCTGCTTGCTACGCGAACTGCCGCTTCAACTGCTCCACCCATTCGCGAATGCGCGCCTCGGTCAGATTGGACTGGGTATCCTCGTCGAGGACGAGACCCAGAAACCGGCCCTCCCGGACGGCCGCCGAGGCGTCGTAGGTGTAGCCCTCGGGATTGGTCTTCCCCACGATGGTCGCACCACACTCGGCTGCCTTATCGACGAGCACGGCCAGCGCATCGGCGAAGTTCGCAGCGTAGTTTCGCTGATCTCCGAGAGCCACCACGGCAACATTGATGCGGCTGAGGTCGAGCTCGTCGAACTGCGGAAAGAACGCTTCCCAATCGTCCTGGAGATCACCTCGCCCCCACGTGGATACGGCGAGTATGAGGTTGTCGAACTCTTCGAGCACGTGCGGTTCGATCTCCGCCACGTTCAGGAGATCCGAGTTATCCGCTCCGATGGCCTCGTGTAGTTTTTCGCTGACGTCTCTTGTATTTCCGGTGGAGGAGCCGTAGACGATTCCCACGTGCCTCATAAGGGCCTCCTGAGTTAGTTCCGCTTCCCGTGTCCTGTGGTGGCTGCCAAGTTACTAAACATTACAGGGGATGGCAATCGTATCGGCCGAAATGCGCGGTCGCGCCGGCTGTGATATACTCGAACCCGCAATGGCAAAACAGACCGTGCATCTCGTAACCGCAGACACCCGGGTTGTTACCGACGTGCAGGAGGCGGCGAAGCAATGGGACCTGCCTCTTGCGGTTGTGCACTACGACAATCCCGATGAAGCCGCGGACATCGGCAACCTGCCCGAGTCGGATGTGATACTCGTCGATGCCGACCTCGTCGGGCCGGCACTGGAGGCCATACTCGATTCCTGCGGCGCGGCCCACAGTATCGTCGTCGGTACTCCCGGCACCGAGGGCGAACTCACCCGGGCTCATGCGCACCACCGCAGCGAGTTTCTCTTGAAAGACGAGGGAGGGCATTACGCCCTGCTCGTTGCATCGCTTGTTCGCAAACTGCTGCGCGATGAGGATCGGGACGAAACAACCCGCGACATCATCCGTTCGAGCGAGGATCGCTATCGCAGTCTCGTCGAGGCGCTCCCCGATATCATCTACCGCCTCGACCCGAACGGCTATTTCACCTTCGTAAACGAGTCGGTTCGCACCCTCGGGTACGATCCCTCGGCGCTCATCGGCCGGCACTTCAGCACCATCGTCGACCCCGCCGATCTGCCACGGGTCAGCCGAAAAAAGGTGCTGCGCGATTTCGAGGGCCACATAACCGGCGCCGCGGCGGCTCCCGGCCTCTTCGATGAGCGGCGCACCGCCGATCGCCGCACCACCGGCCTCGAGATTCGCCTGCGCCGCCCGAAGGGCAACCGCAAAGAAACCGAAACACCGATGATCGCCTCTCTCATTTCCTACGGCGAGATTACGGCTACGGGCCAGTACCGCACCGACACCGCGAAGCGCTACTTCGTCGGGACCGTGGGTATCATCCGGGACATCAGCGACCGCAAGCGATCACAACAGCGCCTGCGACAGCTCTCCTTTGCTATCGAGCAGATCGATACCGCCGTCTGCATCGCCGACGGTGACGGCGAGGTCGACTATGCGAATCCCGCCTTTTTCAGGATGAACGGCGCGCGCCCGGAGGAGGTTCACGGCGCGAGGCTCTACGACCTGTTTGCCGGCTACGTGCGGGAGGAGCAGGAGGAAGAGCTGGCGAGCGCGCTCTCGGGCACCAGCATCTGGGAAGCGGACCGCATCATCTGGACCCGCTCCGGTGAGTCGAAATGGTGCTGGCTTCGCATATATCCCGTCTTCGACCTCGACCAGCAGGCATCGCAGTATCTCCTATTTCAGGACGACATCAGCGACCGAAAGCGGCGCGAGCTCGAGCTCGCCGAGACCGCCCGATCCCACCAGGACGCGTTGCGGATGATCCACCACCGCGTCGGCTCCACTCTCCGCACCCTCAGCGAGATCGAGCCTTCGGCGTCGGTCGCGGCCACCGTTGGTGCAGCAGCCGCCGGTGCGGAGTCCGCCGCCACCGTCATCGACCGACGTATCCACGCCCAGATCCTTGCGCACGAGCTCGTCTACGAGAGCGGATCCTTCGATCGGCTGGATCTCGCGCGGTACTTCCGTGCGCTGCCTGATGCAGTGCTCTACAGGGTCTCGCGACGTGGCCGCCTCGAAGTCGAGCTCGCCGAGTGCATCCTCGGCCTCAACACGGCCCTGCCGTTGGTCACCGCGGCAAGTGAGTGTATCGCAACGCTCTGGCCCACGCCCGACGAGCACCTGCGGAGCATCGCTATCGGCTTCGAGCCGGCCGGCTCGAGGGCGGACGCAGCCCTGGTCCTCCGGTATGACAGCGTGGAGGTCGGCGCCGCGGCGGAGGTCGCCCGCGAAAAGTCCTCTGCTCGTATCATTATCGAGAGCCTCCTCTCCCAAATCGACGGGAAGTTGATTACCGCGGACAGCGGCTGCCGCCTTACCTTTCGCGAAGAGCTCGTCCGATGAGGCCCTCGTCGACACATTCAGGTAACTCGGGTTAGACTCCGCGCATGCTACGCGAACACACAGGAGACAGCCCGTGAAGGTTGTCAACAAATCAAGAGCCCGGGCGGAGGCCCAGGCAGCGGCAATCATGCGGGAACGCCTGGCCGAGCGCACTGACCGTGCCGGGCGTGCCACCCTGGGAGTTCCGGGAGGCCGGTCGGTTGCCGGAGTGCTCGAGGAGCTCGCCGCCACGGACGCACCCTTCGACGCTGTCGACATCTTTCTCGTCGATGAGCGTTGCGCGCCCCTCGAAAGCGAGGATAGCAACTTCCGCGTCGTGCGGGAGGCCCTCCTCGACCCGCTTGCCGGGCGAAAGGCTGCGCCGCCGGCCGATCGCATCCATCCCTTCATCTGCGCGGAGGGCGAAGCGGATCTGGGCGTCGGTGCATACGAAGAGGAGTTCCGTGGCGCCGCCACTCACCTCGACATCGCGATTCTCGGCGTCGGCGAAGACGGGCATATCGCGTCCCTCTTTCCCCGAAGACCGGAGCTTACCGAGACCTCGCGGCTCTTCGTGCCAGTCGAGGACGCGCCGAAGCCGCCGCCCCGGCGCATGAGCGCCTCGCCTGCACTTCTGACAGCGCGCGGGACGATGGTGTTGCTACTCTTTTTCGGAGAGGGGAAGAAGAGCGCGCTGAAGGCCTTCGTGGCGAAGGAAGGAACGCCGCAGGAGTGCCCGGCACGCCTTGTGAAAGACATGCCGGACCTCTGGGTGTT
>CAZVXU010000272.1:0-1448 GCA_964631585.1 uncultured Spirochaetaceae bacterium
AGCTCCTCCTGTCGCACCTCGGGCACGAGAATCTGCTCACGCCCGCGCAGCGACAGCACGAAGGTGCCGAGGCCCGCAACGATGGTCAGCAAAACGATGCCGAGGACGGAGAGAACGGTGATCTTGAAGTAACGGCTTTCCGGGCGCTCTCCGTAGCGGGGAAACATCTTCCGGATCCGGTCCGTGAATCGCCACATCAGGTTTCGTCTATCCTCCGATCACGGTCCCGGGGAAACCCTGGTGACCGTTTATGAAGCTCTTCCAGTCTACTGTTTGTCCTGCCTGGAGTTGGAGCCGCTGAACTGCGAGGACTCCGCTACCGGTTTGTATCAGAATTCCCCAGCGCCTGTCTACGCCGAGGACGTAGCCCGGCTCGGAGGCGGCATCGGTGGCCGGCCGGTCTCGTGTGGGATCGAGGGCGTCGGCGGGATACACGGCGGCCTCCCGGATGGTGAGCTTGCGCTCACACCAGTAGGTGTAGGCCCCGGGCCACGGCGTATAGGCGCGCACCATCCGCTCGATGCGCGCGGCCGCACTCGCCCAGTCGATCTCGCCGTCTTCCTTTCGAATGAGCTTGCAGTAGGTGGCCTCCGCCTCGTTCTGGGGCTCGGGCTCGGCTGCACCCTCCTCGATCCGGGAGAGGGCCTCCACAAGCAGGTCGGCCGCCTTCTCGGCAACGAGGGCGGAGAGCGATTCGGTGGTCTCCTCTCCGCTCAACGCGATGTGCTCCTGCGCGACGATTGCCCCGGCATCCATCTCGGCGGCGAGGTACTGGATCGTGATCCCGGTCTCCGATTCGCCGGCGAGAATCACCGCAGGGATGGGCGAGGGCCCGCGATACGTCGGTAGCAGGGAGGGATGCACATTGACCCCACCCTCTTCGAAGAGGCCGAGAAACTTCGGACCGAAGATCTTCCCGTAGGCAAAGGTGACGAGCATCTCCGGCTCGAGCCCGCGAACCGCGGCGCGCGCGTCCTCGTCGAGGCGCACGGGCTGCAGCACCGGCAGTCCGAGATCCTCCGCGGCTATCTTTATCGCCGGTGGTGTCACCTTCCGCCCGCGCCCCGAGACGGCGTCCGGTGCGGTGAGCACGCCGACCACTGGAAAGCGCGCGGCAACCTTTCTGAGGGAGGGAACTGCAATATCGGGGGTTCCTGCAAAGAGGAGCTTCATGGGCTCTATCAGCCGGCGACGGGTGTCGAGTACTTTCGCAGAATGCGGTCCCGCTTCTTCTGCGGGAGATGATCGATGAAGAGCACACCGTTGAGATGGTCGTTCTCGTGCAGTATCACCCGGGCGAGCATCTTGTCCGCCTCGAGGTTGAAGCGGCGTCCGCGCTCGTTCCACGCCTGCACCCGAATCACCGAAGAACGCTCGAGATCGGCATAGATGCCCGGGATGCTCAGACAGCCCTCCTCGTACACCGAGGTTTCCAGCGATGTCTCGAG
>CAZVXU010000272.1:1548-3358 GCA_964631585.1 uncultured Spirochaetaceae bacterium
CGGCTCCGGTCGCGCCGGCCCCGACGGCTCCGCCGGTCGCGGCGACCAACCGCCCGGCCAGCTCCTCGGCACCGCGCTCTGCTGCCGCGCGGTCCTTCGATCGCACGACGATGCGCAGCAGACGGCTGAAGGGCGGGAAGGCGAGCCCGCGGCGCATCTCGATCTCGTCGGCGTAGAACTCCTCGATCTCCCCGGACACCGCCCGGGCGACCGCCGGGTTGTGGGGCTGGAAGGTCTGAACGATCACCGTCCCGTCGGGGCTGTAGCGCCCGGCGCGCCCGGCGACCTGGGTGATGAGGCTGAAGGTGCGCTCCGAGGCCCGGAAGTCGGGAAGCATGAGGCCGGTGTCGGCCTGGATGATGCCGACGAGCTTCACCCCGGGGAAGTTCAGGCCCTTCGCCACCATCTGCGTGCCGAGCAGGACGTGGATGTCGCCACGGCGGAAGGCATCGAGGGTTTCCTCGAGGACGCCTTTCTTGCGGGCGGCGTCGGTGTCGAGGCGGCGGACGGTGAGATCGCGAAAGCGCGTCTGCACCTCCTCCTCGATGCGCTCGGTGCCGTGTCCGGCGAACCCGGCATCGAGGGAGCCGCACTCGGGGCAGACGCGCGGCGGCTCCTCCGTGTATCCGCAGTAGTGGCAGACCATCTTTCCCTTCGCCTTGTGGTAGGTGAGGGTCACCGAGCAGTGTTTGCATCGAAGGACGAAGCCGCAGGAGCGGCACTGGAAGAAGGCGGCAAAGCCCCGGCGGTTGAGAAAGAGGATGGACTGCCGCCCCGCCCGGTGGGTCTCGCGCACGGCCTCGATGAGGGGCGCCGAGAGCGGTCCCTCCGCGCCGGTGAGGCTCACCACCTCCATCCGCGGCATGGCGCCGCCTGAGAGCCGCCGGGAGAGGGTCATGCGCTCGAGCCGTCCCTCGTTCATGAGGTGCCAGGCCTCCACCGAGGGCGTGGCGCTTCCCATCACCAGCCGCGCCTCCTCGGCGGAGCAGCGGTGCATGGCGACCTGTCGCGCGTGATATCGCGGTGTGGAGCCCGATTTGTAGGAGGACTCGTGTTCCTCGTCGAGAATGATGAGGCCGAGGGCCCGCACGGGAGCGAAGACCGCGCTACGTGCGCCGATGACGAAGGAGGCCTCCCCGCGGCGGATCCGCGTCCATTCCCGCAGCCGCTGCGAGGGGGTAAGCCGCGAGTGCAGGACCGCCGCGGCCTCGCCGAAGCGCCGCCTGATGGTCTCCACGACCTGCCGGGTAAGGGCAATCTCAGGCACGAGATAGATGATGCTCCGTCCCTCAGCCACCACGCGCTCCGCCACCTGCAGGAAGACCTCTGTCTTGCCGCTTCCGGTGATGCCGTAGAGGTAACTGGACCCGCCGCGGCTGGAGGTGATGCGAGCCACCGCATCCTGCTGCTCGGCGGAGAGGACGAGGTCGTGGTCCTCGAAGGCGGGCTCGTCGGCGCCGAAGGCCGCCGGCTCCTTCTCCTGCCTGCCGAGGGGTATCATCGCGGCGAGGCACTCGCCGAGGCTCGCGAGGTACATGCGGCTCATCCACCGCGCGAGCTCGAGGTAGCCCTCGTCGAAGAGGGGGGCCTCGTCGATGCGGCGGGCGACGGATTTCACCTCTGTGAGATGCTCGGGGCGCTCGGCGTCGGGGTCCACGACAAAGCCGGTCAGACTCCGACGGCCGAAGGGGGCGACGACACGCACGCCGAGGGGGAGCTCGTCATCTGTCTCGTAGGTGAAGGCGCGGGGGACGGGAACGTTAAAGGCGACCGAGACGTAGCGGCTCATGGCTCACCGGTGTCGGCGCCG
>CAZVXU010000273.1:0-3357 GCA_964631585.1 uncultured Spirochaetaceae bacterium
AAGGATACACTCTGGCGGATCGCCGACGAATCATCAACAACGAGTACGCTCTTAGACATCAATCGCCTCCGGTCAAATTCTACACAACATCTCCAAAGACTTCAATAGCTTTATCCGGACGTCTTGTTCCGCCGCGCACCCGGCTTATCCACGATCCGAACGGTGGTCGCCTGCAGCCCCTTCTCGCCCATCTCCGCAGTATGCCAGACACCGGTTCCCACAGCAAGGCGGTCGAAGTCGTTATTCGCTACGCTGTTGCGATGAAAGTAGACATCCCGGCCGTCCAGCGTCTTGAGGAAGCCGAAGTCCTCCTCCGGGACAAGATGGTGCACGAGCGCCGTGGTCTCCTGGCCGGGATGGCGCTTCTCCTCACCTTCCTGTCGGGCGCTGAGCTCACGTAGCTGCCGCCGGGCGTCGTCGAAGGTATCGAGGATGACCGTCTCGATCTCCTCGTGCATCTCGCCCTGCCCCGGCTCCCGACGCGCGACAAGCTCGTGCCTCGGAGGAACAGTCATGTCGATGCGTACCCGGTAGGGGCTGCCGCTCTTGAGGTGTTTCTGCGGCTGCTCAACGCTCACCCGGCAACTCGACACGTGGTCGTTGACCTCCTCGAGGGACTCCGCCTCCCGGCGGATCAGGTCGTCGAGACTCCGGGTCTTTTCAACGTCACGAAACGAAATCTCCAGTGGTACGTTCATAATGCCTTCCTTTCTCCGTTCGGAAGTTCAGGGTTACAGGTGATCAGCCAACCACGCAAGCGTCAGGTCGGCGACGCGATCGAGGGCACCCGGCTCTTCGAACAGGTGACCCGCCCGCGGTACCGTCTCGAGGGCACTCTCGCCCGCAAGGCGAACACGGGCGCTCTCGTTCAACTTGAGCACCTCCGAATCGTTCTCCCCGACTATGAGGAGCGTGGGAACGGTCACGCGAGTCAGATGTTGCATCGACAGGTCCGGCCGCCCGCCGCGGGAGACGACACAGTGAACCAGATACCCGGCGTCCTCCGCGGCCAGTTCGGCGACTGCCCGCAGCGCTGCCGCGACGCCCGTATCGGAGCCGAACAGGCCGATCCGCAACCTCTTCGTCGGGTCGTACTCCATCGTCCAGCGGATAACCGAGAGCAGTCGCGCGGTCATTCGCTCTATGTCGAAGCGCTCTGCCGACCCCCGATCTTCGTCCTCGGTGAGAAGATCGAACAGCAGGGATCCGTACCCGCCCTCGACGAGGCGATCGGTGATGTAGTGATTTCCGGGACTGAGCCGGCTCGAGCCGCTCCCGTGCACGAATACGACGAGACCCTCGGCATACTGGGGGATTCGCAGATACGCGGGCAGATCTACGCCGCCTGCGGGCACGTCAACGTCCTCGTAGTGGCCCCTCTGTGGTGCCTCCATTCCTCTAACCTACGCACGGACACCGACGCTGAGAATAGCCCAACCGGACTAGGCGAAGGACTCCAGAAGCGCGGTGAGTATCCGCCAGATCCGGTCGATACTCGGGATGTAGAGTCGCTCATCGGGTGAATGCGCGCCCTCCAGTGTCGGTCCCATCGAGACCATATCCATCCCCTCGTGTTTCGCCCCGATCACCCCCGCCTCGAGCCCGGCGTGGATCGCCTCGACCTTCGGCTCCGTCCCCGTGACCTCGGTAAACACCCGGCGCGTTCGGGCGAGAAGCTCCGAGTCCAGGTTCGGGGTCCATGCAGGATACTCGCTGTCGCGGCTACTCGTCGCACCGGCGAGCCGTGCCGTCGCCTCTATCTTCTCGCTCTCGGCGTCGAGCTGGGAGGGTGCGGAGCTGCGTTCGCTTATGAGCAGGGACAACTCCTCGGCGCCGAGCTCCACCGTGGCGAGGTTCGCCGAGGTCTCGACGAGCCCCTCGATGTCGTCGGACATCCGGAACACCCCGTGGGGCAGGGCGAGCAGCAGGGCGATCACCCGCGCCGAATCTGCGGCAGTGAGAGCGCCTCCCTCCGAGGCCGCGTCCGGCTCCTCGGAGCCTGCCTTGATATAGAGATGCGGGTCCTCGAGGCGCTGCTCGGCCTGCACGGTTCGCTCGAAGGTTCCGAGACGGTCGCTGACCGCCGCGGCCTGCCCCTCCGGGACGACGATGGTAGCCACCGCATCGCGCGGTATCGCGTTGTGCGCGGTGCCGCCGCTGAGGGCGTTGAGGCGAAGGTCGGCAATCTTCTCGATTTCTCTGAGCGTGCGTGCGAGGATCACGTTGGCATTGGCGAGGTTTCGCTTGATGTCCACGCCGGAATGCCCGCCCGAAAGCCCGCCGACCTCGATTTCGAGCACCGTCGAACCCTCGCCGAGGCGCTCACGGCTGAGCGGAAGACGGATGCTGGTGTTGCGGCCGCCGGCGCAGCCGACGGTGAGGGTGTCGTCCTCCTCGGAATCGAGGTTGAGCAGCGTCCGGCCCTTCAGGCTGTTCTCCTCGAGCTCGAGCGCCCCGGTGAGACCGGTTTCCTCGTCGACGGTGAACAGGAGCTCGAGCGGCGGGTGGGCAACATCGGGATCCTCGGCGATCCGCATGGCGAGGGCAAGGGCGATGCCGTTGTCCGCGCCGAGAGTGGTGCCGTCCGCCCGCAGCCAGTCTCCGTCGTAGACGTGGCGGATCGGGTCCTTCGAGAAGTCATGCTCCACCTCGGGACGCTTCTCGCATACCATGTCCATGTGCCCCTGCAGGACGATCGTCGGTGCCGACTCCATGCCGGCGGTCGCCGGTACATTGATGATGAGGTTTCCCACCTTGTCCGTCCGGTACTCGAATCCCGCATCAGCGGCCCAGCCGGCAAGCCAATCCCGGATCTGCTCTTCCTTTTTCGATTGCCGCGGAATGGCGTTTATCTTCTCGAACGTCTCGAGCACTGCCCTGGTCTTCTCGTTCATGTGATCCTCGACTCTGCTTTGGTGATATGTCCGGTTTTCATCCTACCTGATGCACGGGCCCGGTGCAATCTCAAGGCGTTGACACCTCGTGCGTTGACACCGGGGCGGCGGCTGCGTAGCTTTGGCTCACCGTGGAGAACGCCCTACTCGGAAAGACTCCCACCGAACTCACAGCCCTTGCCCGGGAGCTCGGCATGCCCGCCTACCGCGGCGCCCAGCTCGCCGAATGGCTCTACCGCCGCCACGCCCGCTCCCTCGGGGAGATGACTAATCTCTCGAAGGGGGACCGCACCCGCCTGGGCGCGGAATGGACGCCGGGGCACGTCGCACCCACCACGCGGCTCGAATCGGCGGACGGCACGCTGAAGTACGCATTCCCCGTCGGCGCGGAGGGCGCCGGCGACGCGGCCGGAGTCGGTGACCCGCCGCGGCCGATCGTGGAGTCCACGGTGATCCCCGACGG
>CAZVXU010000274.1:0-3340 GCA_964631585.1 uncultured Spirochaetaceae bacterium
CACCCTCGTCGGGCTGCAGGAACCCCGCCATCAGGCGGAGGACGGTTGTCTTCCCGCATCCGGACGGCCCGACGATCGACACGAACTCCCCGCGCTTGATGCGAAGGGAGAACCGCTCGACCGTCGGGATGACGCCGGTTGCGGTGCGGTAGGAAAACGAAACGTCGCGTAGCTCAAGCTCAGACTGCACGGGCCACTTTCGGAGTTATTCGGCCGGCTCGTCAACCGTCTCCCTCAAGAACCGCCTGCTCGAGAAAGCTGCTGTTGATGGCCTCCTCGAAGACCTCCAGGTCGGGAGCGGCGCGTATCGTGTCCTGTTCCTCGAGGAACCGGGCGGTTTCCACGAATACTTCCGCGAAGGCGCCGGGCACCTCGGCGGCCCCGAGGTACTCGGGCTGCAACTGCTGGGATCCGTCGAGAAACACAAGGGTGCTCATCTGCCGCTGTGCCTCCGCAACCTCCAGACCGAACTCCGCCGCCACCGCGCGCGCCGCGCGTTCGGGGTCGGAGCGGATGAGCTTGACCGCTCGAATCTGGTTTTTGAGATACTGCACGACCACGTCCGGATGCTGTTGGCCAAACCGCTCGTGAACGATGCCGATGTCGCCGGTGGGAAAGCCGGCTTCGGCAATTTCCCGACTCGAGACGAGCACCTCGCCTCCGAGCTCGATCATCGCCGCGAGGGTCGGCTCCCACACGAAGCCGGCGTCAATATCGCCCCGCTGCCACGCGGCGAGCATGTCGGAGGGTGCAAGGTCCATGACGGTAACCTCGGCGGGATCCACGTCGTTGAGCCGAAGCGCGGCGAGGAGGTGATAGTGTGTCGTTGCGCCGAAGGGGGCCGCGACCCTGCGGCCTTTCAGATCATCAAAAGTCTCGATGTCGGCACCGTCGCGAACCACGAGTGCCTCGTTTTCACCGATGATGTCGTAGATCCAGATGACCTCCGCCGGTACGCCCTGTGCGATCGCGGCGACGGTGGTCGAGCTTCCGCCCAGACCCAGGTCGACACTGCCGGCGGCGACGGCGGTGTTGAGCTCGCTTCCGGAGTTGAACTGCACCCACCTGACCGGGACGCCGAACGCTTCCTCGTGCCAGCCCAGGTTTTTCGCGACGATCTCGCCGTTGGGGATCGCTTGAAAGCCGATAACGACCTGATCGAGGGCGTCTTCTCCCTCAGCGGAGCCGCCGCTGAAGCCGGGCGTCGCGGCCACACCCACGAGGATCAGAACGAGCAGAGCAACCCGGAACCGGGGAACTCCTTGTGTCTTGATATCCATGAATCTCTCTCCTTGCTGTCAGATGTCGTGCCGCGTGGTGGCGCATCGGGGGCTGCGCTCACCCTTTTTAGCCCGCGGACGCGGGCTGCGTTATCCATGTCCCCGCCACGGAACGAGCACGCGCTCGGCGAGCCGGATGAGACGGTCGAGGGCCCACCCGGTGACCGCCATTACGATTATGCTCACGAATATGATGTCGGTCCTGAGAAATCTGCTTGCATCGAGCACCATCCAGCCGACCCCCTCGGCAGCTGCCACGATTTCCGCGGAGACCAGCGTGGTATAGGCAAAGCCGATGCCGACCCGCAGGCCCGTGAAGATGTCGGGAAGGCAGGAGGGGAAGGCAACGTGCATCAGCACCTGTCGACGGGAGGCGCCGAGGGCGTACGCGCTCTCTATCCGCCGCGGACTTATGGCGCGAACGCCCGCCATCGCGCTTATCACAAGCGGAGGCACGGCGGCAAGATAGAGGAGGGCGATTTTGGACGCTTCCCCGATGCCGAGCCAGACGATGAGAAGCGTGTAGTAGGCGAGCGGCGGCAGAGGCCGGTAGAGCTCGATGAGGGGGTCGACGATGCGCCGCAGAGTCGGGCTGAAGCCCATCACCAGGCCCAGAGGAATCGCCGTGAGCGCGGCAAGGCCGAAACCGGAGAGGAGCCGCGCCATGCTGCGCGCCAGATGCTGCAGGAGGGTGCCGCCGCGATAGCCCTCCGTGCTCACCTGTAGGAAGGCTTCCGCCACGCTGCTCGGGCGTGGCACGAAGAGCTCGGGAACCACCTCGAGCGCGGCCACCACGATCCACAGAATCAGCAGGGCACCGATACCGACAACGCCGTACAGGCTGCCGAGCCTTCCGCCGGTCTTTCGTCGCATCGCTTGAGCTCCCGTTTCCTTCCTACGGCTCGTTCAGCGCCCAGTCGTATTCGTAGCGGACCCGGCCGTCGAACTCGCGCAACCGTTGCGCGGTGTCTGAGTCCACGTACTCGCCGATATGACTCACAACGCCGTCCAGAGAGTCGCCGAAGTCGGCGACGTACCAGTTGTAGATCTCCGAGAGGACCACTCGATTGCCCTCGAACCTCATCCCGCGCGGATGGGTGATATAGTCCTCGGCGGACTCCTCGAAGATGCGGCGCCAGTTGTCGGCGGTCAGCGGCTCGGGATACAGGTTCGGGCATCCGATGCTCGCGCAGTTCACCACGTAGTGAATGCGCTCATCCTGCCAGATGGGCCGGATGATGCGGTGCTCCACGTCGTTGAGCGTAAGCGCCTCGCCTTCCACGCGCAGCAGCTCGTCATCCCAGGGCCCCTGGCTGAACATACCCTCTCCGATGTCGCGGATGGAATCGACCGGATAGTTTTCCAGAATGAGATCGACGGTGGCCGCGTTGTAGAGGTTGATCCAATAGGCGAGCTGCTCGTCCCGGTTGAGATCGGACACGGCGGCCTCCTGAAGCCGATCGAGGTAGGATTGCAGGCTGCGGTGGTCGGCGCGGCCCACATCGCCGTATGGGACCCGGTTCACGCCGCTCGGGTGCTCGGTAATAAGGTATTGATCGAGAAAGCCGGCCCACGCCGAATGATCGATCGTTTCCTCCGAGGATGCGTCGTGGGCCTCCCATCGTGGCCAGAGCTCCGCCTGGGGCGCGGCGGCCGCCGCCGCGCTAACAAGCAGAAATACGCACGCCGTGATTACCCAGCGCGGCATGCTGCCGCTTTCGTTTCGCTCGTCTTTCATGACGAAGAGGGTAATACAAAGAGATTGCAGTTGCAACTTTTTCGGTGGTGTTTCCGGTGACGTTCGGAGTGGCGCTCGCCGCCGCTGCTCGTTGCGAAGCGGGATGCGGTGCACTATAGTTGCGGTGAAGGAGACCCTCTCACATGCCGACCGGTACACCCGCCGAACAGCCGCTGACCGAAGCGCGGCGCGTCGCCCACGGAATTCGAAAACGGGCGCTTGCCCTGACCATAGAGAAGAACGGCTGCTACCTCAGCCAGGCCCTGTCCTCGGCGGAAACACTTGCCGTGCTCTACACGCGGGTGCTGAATATCGGCCCGAG
>CAZVXU010000275.1:0-3331 GCA_964631585.1 uncultured Spirochaetaceae bacterium
CGAACATGAACTACCTCACCGGCTACGACGGCTGGAGCTTCTACGTCCACCAGGCTGTCGTGGTCGCAATCGATCAGGATGAGCCCATGTGGCTCGGGCGCGGCATGGACGCGAACGGCGCGCGGCTGACGACCTTCCTCTCGGAGGACAACATCCGCGAGTACGCCGACGACTACGTGCAGTCGCTCACCAAGCACCCCATGCACTTTATCGCCGACGTTCTCAAGGAGAAGGGCTGGGACAAGAAGCGTGTAGGCGTGGAGATGGACCAGTTCTATTTCACCCACCGAAACTACGTCGAGCTCGAGAAGTCGCTTCCGAATGCAACCTTCGTCGACGCCAATGCCCTCGTCAACTGGGTTCGTGTGGTCAAGTCCGAGGCGGAGATCACCTTTCTTCAGCGCGCGGGAAAGATCGCAGAGCGTGTCGTGGACACCGCCGTGCGCGAAATAAACGTCGGCGTACGTGAGTGTGACGCCGCGGCCGAGATCGCCCGGGCGCAGTACCGCGGCACCGAGGAGTTCGCTGGTGACTACCCTGCCATTGTGCCGCTCATGATGGCCGGCGAGGCTACGAGCACTCCGCACCTCACCTGGACCGAGCGCACGTACGAGGCCGATGAGGCGGTACTCCTCGAGCTCTCCGGTGTATACCGCCACTATCATGCTCCCATCGCCCGCACCATCTTCCTCGGCTCCAAGCCTCCGAAGCTCATGAAAGAAACCGCCGACGTCGTTCTCGAGGGACTGGAGAAGACACTCGAGTTTGTGAAGCCGGGCGTCACCGCCGAGCAGGTCGAGGAGGCCTGGCGCAAGGCCATCGCCCACTCGACGGTCGTCAAGGAATCGCGGCTCGGCTACTCCATCGGGGTCAATTATCCGCCCGACTGGGGCGAACAGACGATTAGCCTCCGTCCCGGCGACAAGACGGTTATCACGGAGAATATGGTGCTCCACCTCATACCCGGCATCTGGTACAAGGAAGTGGGCTTCGAGGTCGACGCCACGATCCGCATTACGCCGTCGGGCAACGAATCGCTCTACGACTATCCGATCGCGCTGATAACGAAGTAGCCATGCAGTGGTCGGACCTTTCCCTCGCCCACGTCCTTGCCGCGGCGAAGCGCATCGCGCCGCTGGTGCTGCGCACGCCGCTCACCGAAACTCCGGCGCTCGCCGCCGACGCAGGCGCCGCGGGGGTGTACCTCAAGCTCGAATCCCTGCAGAACACCGGAGCGTTCAAGGTGCGCGGCGCCGCGAACCGCATCCTGAGCCTCTCCGGGGAGGAGCGCGCACGCGGGGTCATCACCTTCTCCACGGGTAACCACGGAAAGGCGGTTTCCTACGTCGCCGGGCGCCTGGGGATTCCGGCGGTGGTCTGCGTGTCCGAGCACGTGGCGCAGTACCGCGTCGAAAAGATTCGCCGTCTCGGGGCCGAGGTCATCGTCAAAGGCGACTCTCAGGACGAGGCCGAGCTGGAGTATGAGCGCATCCGGAAGGAACGCGACTTGATTCCCGTTGTGCCCTTCGACGACCCGTATGTGGTCGCCGGACAGGGCACGATCGGTCTCGAGATGATGGGCGATGAGCCGGAGCTCGACACCATTCTTGTGCCCCTCTCCGGCGGCGGCCTCCTCGGCGGGGTCGCGCTTGCAGCGAAGCTCATCAAGCCGCAGGTCAGGGTGATAGGCGTCTCCATCTCCCGGTCGCCGGCCATGCTCCGCAGCCTCGAGGCGGGGAAACCCGTAGCGGTCGGGGAGAAGGATACCCTGGCCGACTCCCTGCTCGGCGGGATCGGCGTTGAAAACCGATATACCCTGCCGGTCATCGAGGAGTTCGTCGACGAACATGTCGAGATCGACGAGCCGGAGATCGCAGCGGCGATGTACTACGGCATGTCGGAGCACAGTCTGGTGATCGAAGGCGGTGCGGCAGTCGGCATTGCGGCTCTGCAGACAGGCAAAGTGAAGGCTGAAGGAGAGCGCGTCGGCATCGTGGTAAGCGGGTCGAGCGTCGAGCTCTCTCAGTATCTCGCCGTCATGCAGAAATTCGTCTAAAGGAGAGTACGATGGTACGAGTCGTTCCCGAAAAGCAGCTTCTCGAGTATATCAAGCTGGATCTCGACGCAGTGGCGCAAATCGAGAAGGGCTTTGCCGAGCTGGACGCAGGAAAGGCCACGGTGCCGCCGATCATGATGATCCCGATACCTCACCTGGAGGCCGAAGTCGACATCAAGGCGGCCTACATCGAGGGGCTGGACAGCCTCGCGGTGAAGGTTGCCTCGGGCTTCTTCATGAACCCGCAAAAAGGGCTCCCGTCGCAGAGCGGACAGATGCTCGTCATAAGCGCGCAGACAGGCTTTCTGCAGGCCGTGCTCCTCGATAACGGGTATCTCACCCAGGTACGCACCGGCGCGGCCGGCGCGGTGGCGGCGAAGCACCTCGCCCCGAAGTCAGCAGAGAATGCCGGGGTCATCGGAGCCGGAGTTCAGGCCCGGTTTCAGATGCGGGCCCTCGCCCTCGTGCGTGATATCAAGACCATCCGCACCTTCAGCCTCGACGACGACGATGTCCGAGACGCGTACGTTGAGGATATGAAGAATGAGCTCGGAGTCGAGGTTATCAAGGCCAGTTCGGCGGAGGAGGTCGTAAAAGAGAGCAGCGTCGTCGTCACCACCACGCCCTCTCGCAAGCCCTTCCTCAAGGCCGAATGGCTTCACCCGGGACTCCACCTCACGACCATGGGCTCTGATGCCGAGGAGAAGCAGGAAACCGAGGCCGATGTCCCCGCAATCGTGGACATCCTCGCCTGCGACCTCAAGTCCCAGAGCTTCCGCCTCGGCGAGCTGCGCTCCGCCCTCGCCGCCGGCACCGTGCCCGAAGACGGCAACATCGTGGAAATCGGAAGCTTTTGCCGCGGCGCCCACCCCGGGCGGACCGACGAGCGACAGATCACGATGTGCGACCTTACCGGCGTCGGCGTGCAGGACACGATGATCGCGACGCGTGCGTACGCTATCGCGCAGGAGAAGGATTTGGGCTCTCAGATCGGGTAAGGCAACGCCGCGCGTGCGGTCAGGCCGGCCGGCTTATCACCGCCCGCCGAGTGCGCCCGTCAATGCGCGCCTCGAGCGGCGCTTCGCGCAGATCCACCAGCCGCAGAAACTCGTCCTCGTATACCGTCGGCCCGACATCGAGGCTCGAAGTATCGAGGAAGTCCGCGTCACCCCGGGAAATCGTGAGGTAGCCGAGCTTCAGGGCAGTCAGGTTGTGAAAGAAGTGGCTCCCCTGGCTCGGATCGACGTCGAATCCCTCGAGCTCGAGCTCGCAGAT
>CAZVXU010000276.1:0-3330 GCA_964631585.1 uncultured Spirochaetaceae bacterium
AGGCGCCCGGAACCTACGTCACCATACATGAGCTCGATCGTGGCAGCCCGGCCGCGCGCGCGATCGAGAGCTACCTTTCCCATTGACATCCTCGCCGATCACGTGAATCTCTGGATGTATGAGCGATCTTTTTCTGCGACGACTGCGCAGGCGCCGCCCGGCGGCACCCACCGTGATTGTCGTGATGCTTGGCCTCGCGGTGCTCGCGGCGCTTGTCGGCCCGGGCACCGCCGCGGCTGAAGCCCCCGCGTCCGACGCATCCGCGCCCGATTTGCCGGCGGCGTTCGCGGGCTGGCGGGAGGTTCGCACCGAGCACTTTCGCATCATTTATGAGCCGCGTGACGAGCAGGCGGCGCGGGAGGTCATCTCCTTCGCCGAGGATGTCTACTCCGACGTGACCGACACCCTCGGCTACTACCCCGAGACGGTGCCGGTGGTCATTCGCGGACGAACCGCGACGGCAAACGGCTTCTACTCTCCGTTCCCCCATCACATATCCCTCTTTGTCACGAGCCCGTCAGGGGTGTGGATGGGCGCCCGCCACAAGAGCTGGCTCCGCGTGCTGCTTACCCACGAGCTCACGCACTTCGTGCAGTTTTCCGATCGCACCGGCTTCTTCGGCGGCCTCTCCCGTGTGTTCGGCCACGACATCTCGGTGTTCTCCTTTCCCTTCATGCCGGGCTGGTATGTTGAGGCGCCGACGACACTCAATGAGACGCGACTGACCGCCGGCGGGCGCGGCCGAAACCCCTTCTTCGAAATGCAGGTGAAGGCTCCGGTGCTCGAGGGAAAGCTCTGGTCCCTCGATCAGGCTTCCTACGAGTCCGCCTTTGCCCCCCGGGGGCGGATCTATATCGCGGGCTATGTACTGGCCGACTACCTGAGGCGTGCCTACGGCGAGGGGACCTACGCACGGGTGCACCGGGAGTTCGAGAGGCTTCCGTTTTTTGGTGTCGGACGGGCAATACGGCGGATCACCGGCGACGACGCAGAAGAGGTCTACGCGGACATGCACGCCGACCTCATCCGGCGGTTCGCGCCCGATGCTCGCATGGGCACGGGCCGGCGGGTATCTCCGGAGGCTCCCGGCGACTGGTACCTGCCCGTTCCCACCCAAGCGGGCCTTTTCGGTTACGTTGACGCCGTCGACCGCCGAACCGGCATCTACCGCAGCACCGCGGCGTCCCTCACGGGGGCGGAAGCCGAATGGGACGGTGAGCTCGTGTTACCGGTGCGGCTGACCGACCCCTTCTCCTTCGACGTTTCGGCCGACGGCTCCCGCATCGCTTTCGCGGTGGTTCGGCGGGCGCCGAGTCACCGGGCAGGGTTCGCCTCCTACTCAGAGCTGTGGCTCTACGATGTGGAGGGCGACGAGGGTGGCCCGGGCGGCCGGGGCGACACCGGACGCCGGATCACGACCGGGGGCCGATTGTGGCATCCGACGCTTTCCACGGATGGATCCCGCCTCGTCGCGGTGGAGCGGCACGGCTCCTACAGCAGACTCGTCGAGGTAGATACGGCGACGGGCGATCTTCGGGTGCTCTACGAGCCTGAGAGAGCGTCGGTGTACACGCCTCGGATCGCCCCCGACGGTGACCGTATTGCGTTTGTCGAGCACAGTCATGGCTTTCAGGATGTGATGATCCTCGAAGAGGGACAGGGGAGTGCGGACGGGAGGGTGCGCCCGCTTGGTGCTCGCACCCGTGCGGGTGAGTACCTGCCGCGTTTTGCCGATGCCGAGACGCTTCTCTATTCCTCCGACCGAGACGATCGCCTGAGCCTCTACTCCTATCACCTGCCGTCGGAGACCGAGACGCTGGTCGTGCGGGATCGCATCGCCGCCTGGGCCGGTGTGCCGCTCGGCGATGGGGTGCTCTACGGGTGCTACACGAGTGAGGGGTACACGCTGCGGCTCGCGGAGGCGGGAGATGCAGACGCGGCCCCCGGCGACGCGGTCGACAGCGCAAACGCGCCGGCGGACGCCGCCACCGACACCGCCCGCCTGCCGGTCGACGTGCGCCCCGCCGACCCCGTCCCGTCGCCCGCCGACCTCCCGTCGCTCCCCGAACCGCAGACCTATCGTGACGTGCCGCGACCGCTCGCCTGGGCCCCCTACCTCGAGCTCTACGCCGACACCGATGAGACGGTTCGACTGCCCGCGGGCGTCTATCTCTACGGCGCCGGCATCCTCGGTCGGACGAGCTGGGATTCCATTCTGGCGGTGGATGCAGCCGCCCTCCAGCCGCGGGTCAGCCTGGGAGCCCGCTACGCCCCGGGTCCCCTGACTCTTGCCTACGGCTTCGACTATCGCTATAGACCGACCTCCGACGACACCTACCGTGCCCGCATCGTGAACGAGGTGTCGGCAACGGCCCTCCCGTGGTACGCCCGCCGGCCGGCGGCAGCCTCGGGGCTCTCAACGACGCTCGGCGCCGCCCTGGAGTCAGAGAGAGAGGCGGGCGACCCCTTCGACGCTGCGGGCTCGTTCGAGAGCGCAAGCGCGAGCCGAGAGCTCGGCCTTTCACTCGGCGCGCGCGTCGCCCATGCGGCGTTCTCGCCGCCGGCCGCCTATTTCGGGGGCTTCGCCGCCGACGCCGAGGCCGAAGCACGATTCACGCCGCCCGTTCTCGACGCGGACGAGCCGCGCCTCGACACCTTTTTCGGGGCGGGCGTGCGTCTGCCCACTGGTCTGGGACATCATGTCGCCGGTCTGAGCGTGGATGGGGTAAGCAGTACCTCCGGCTCGGTGGCGGGGCTTCTGCCGGCGCCGTCCGGTGCGGACTGGGAGTCAGGCGACGGGGACATCAAGGTCGACGGGCGCCTCGATTATCGCATGCCGCTCGGGGTATACGACCAACCGCTTCCGGGCCTCAGGCCCTATAAGCCGGCGCTCCTCGGTCTCGGCGCGACTGTCTACGCCGAGAGTGCCGTCTACCTCGACGCAAGCTCCGGTCGGGCCGAGCCCGACGACAGCCTGTTCTTCGGGCTGGAGGCGGAAGGGCGGTTTACTCTGTTGCATCTCCCGGTTTCGGCAGGGGTGGGAGCGGTCGTTCGGGTCGACAGTCGCTTCTCGGAGCCGGTGGGAAGCGACGATGCGCGGGTCTACGTCTTTCTCTCGTCCGACCTCGCGACGCGCACCGACGCAGTACCTGGCGCCACCGATGGAGGCTCCCGCACCGACGCGGTGCCCGGCCACGGCACCACGGGCCCCGCGGCCCGCCACCCGCTGCTACCGGATCGACTCGTAGCCCCCGGGCACGCCGTTCGGTGAGAGCACGATCTGCCAGAGCTGGTTCTTCCGCGCCCTGAAGCCCGAGGCCGAGGAGAGCA
>CAZVXU010000277.1:0-3317 GCA_964631585.1 uncultured Spirochaetaceae bacterium
TTGAGCACCCAGAATTGAAAATGATAGGCGCGGGCGTTGGTGTGGATCATCCACACGATCTTCACCGACACCAGAAGAATGCCGATCTCCAGCGATACCAGGGTCGGGATCCAGTCAGTGAGGGTCTCAACGACGAATAGCCCGAGGATGACCCCGAGGATCGTCATGTTGATGGCCATGTCGATTTTTGCCTGGGACTTTCCTCCCACGCGGCCGAGGACCTGCCGCACGCGGGCCTGCTCTCTCCTGAAATCCTCGAGTTCTTCCTGCATGCGGTCTTTGGGTTCGTTGTCTTGCGTCATGATGATGCTCCTACTTTCCGAGAATGCGCAGCATGTAGAGCTCGAGATACCGCCGCAGTGGCTCCTTGCGTTTGATCTCCGCGAGCGCCGAGTTCTGCGCCAGTTGTGCCGCCATCTGCTGGACGCGGCCGCGGGTCGGCGGGGAGCTTCTGAAGACGGTCTTGCGCTTTCGGATGAAGTCGCGAACGAGACTGTTGACGTCCTCCACGAGATTCTTTTGCGCGACCGGGTCGAGAAGGGGATTCCAGCGCTCGGCGAGCTCCTCGAGCGTCGTGTCGACGTGGCCGCCCGGGGAAACATACTCCTCCTGCAGTTTCCTCGCCGCGCGTTTCACGTCGGGCGATGTGCCCTTCGCCTGCTCGTCGGCGCGGGCCGCATCCGGTCGGTCGCCGAACCGTACCGCGGTTGACTCGACAGCCGCCTCCGCGAAAGCTGTCAGTCCGCCGTCTCTGTCGCCCGTGCCGTGAGCATCGCCTGCCTCCGACGTTGCCGTTTCGCCGGCGCGACGTTGCTGTTTCCGGGCCGCCCGACGCTTCTTACGCGGTGAAGGTTCGCCGAGAAAGAGACGTTTCAGCCACGCGACGATCCCCCGCAGCATCGGCACGGCCTGCCAGAAGGGCAGCCTGAGTCGTGCGTCGGAGAGCAGTTTGCGTCGGTCGATGTCGAGAACTACGGACAGCGGGCGTATGCGCTGGTTCTCGCGGTCGAGTGTTCTGTCGAGCTCTTCCTGCGCGCTGCCGAACAGCTTCTGCTCGGTGGCGATGACGTGCAGCAGGTCGTAGCGAAGCAGGCCGTAGAGCAGCGGTTTGCGCTCTTTCATCATCGTGGTGAGCACGTGCTCGAAGGCGGCGTCGTCCTGCATCTCCTTGAGTTGCTCGTTTCGTCTCAGCGTCGCCGTCCACTTCTCAGAGATCTCGTTCTCGAAGACCTCCGAGGCGTCTCGTATCTCGGGAAAAACGATCTTGAATATGGATTCTTTTCGGATGTAGTAGTCGTGGCCATCCGCCGAGCGGCTGCGAATGAGCTCCGGCATGTGAGTGCTATCGGGCGGGAGCAGTTTCTCCTCTATGTAGGAATCGATCTTGTGGCGCGGGCAGCGCTTTACCAACGGGACGCCCTTTGAGTCGGTGAAGCCATGAACGTCCGACAGGCGGTAGGCGTATGGCTCCTTTCGCAGCTTAGCGTCCACAGATTTGATCGCGGTGTCGACGTCCTTCTTGCGCTGTTCCACGTTTTTGTAGAAGACATTGTAGTAGCCGATGAGATAGGCCGCGCGGCAGTAGTCGATCTCCTCCTGCTGCGCCTCCTGTTTCTGTCCGAACTCTTTGATGATCGCGCTCGACAGGGACGTCCAGAAGTGAAAGGTGAACTCACTCGGATGAAGAATTGTCTTCAGCGAGTCGTCCGGGGTGGTGAGGATCTTGTTCAGGGTTTCCTTGAGCGCGACGTCCCGGTTTCGAAAAACCGCACGCAGCTTGCTGTGCATGTAGCCGGCGTTTCTCTTATTGCGAAGGTAGTCGCGGATTTTCTGCAGTGACACCGAAGCGAGAGTGTGCTTGATGACGCCGAGGGTCGCCACGATGCTCTGCAGGTCCTCGGGAAACATCAGCCTGAGCACGGTGTCCTCGGAGCGATCCGCCGCCCCGAGCCAGTCGAGAAAATTCGTACGGACGTTCACGGGCGTTATGAGCTCGTTGGGGATGGTGATGCCGAGGGTCTCCTCCGAAGGAAGGGGTTCGGAGGTACGCTCGCGGATCTTCTCGTAGGCGGAGTTGATTACCCGCGGGTAATACTCTGCAAAGTAGACACCGACGATACGAGAATCCTCATAACTCAGACTGACGCGGCCCTCGGTTTCCAGCGCGATGAGATGTGCGGTGAGCACGTTCTCGGTATTGTCGTCGAGATCCGAGAGCTCGGGAGACGAGTCGGCGTACTTCTCGAGGTATTTATGTGTGAAGCTCAACAACTTGTCGAACGTGACCCTCGGATGGCCACTGCGTTTGGCAAGTGCGAGCAGAATGCGCGCCACATTATCGGGGGATGACATCCCTGCGTAACTCCTCCGCCAGTATATACTGTTTGCAGATGTTTGACAAAAGGCACCCCCGGACGTAGAATACCGGCGCGATGAGTACGCGACTGTGGTTCGGGGCGACGTTTCTGGTGTTGGTCCTCCTCCTTTTTGCGGCCTGCGAGGGTGGCCCGGAGCCGGTGCCCGAGGAACCCGCATCGGAGACAGCACCCGCCGGGCCTGAGCCGCCGGCAGAGCCGGAGTCTGATACGCAGACGGAAGCCGAGCCCGAGGAGGAGCCCGCCGAAGCGGAGCCGGGGGCGGAAGAGCCGATCGAAGTATCCGAAGAGGTGTACGAGCAGACCTTCGATGAGATCGAGGGAACCATCCAAGAGCTCAACGCCGTCATCAGCGCGCGAAATTTCGAGCGGTGGAAGACGTACCTCACCGACGCCTATCTCGACGAGTATTCAGACCCGCCGCGGCTCGCCGAGATTTCGGAGATGCCCATCCTCCAGCGAAACGATATCACGTTGTCGAGCCTTCGGGACTATTTCAAATGGGTCGTAGTGCCGAGTCGGCAGGATGCGCGCCTCGACGATCTGCGATTCCTCAGCGAGAACGAAGTCTACGCCATCATGAACATCAACGAAAATCCGGTCATTCTCTATCGACTTCGGAAGGTGGATGGACGCTGGAAAGTTGACGCGGCTTAGTATATACTATGCACGAAGAACGTTACGCGACCTGCTGTCGGAGGAGTTTCTGATGAACAAGCTAAGTGTCCTGACCCTCGCCATGATCGTGCTTGCCTCGCCGATGTTGTTCTCCCAGAACGAGGACGGTGAGGAAGCGGCCGAAGACCAGACGATCGAAGAGCTGTACCTCAGTCAGGATATAGAGCTGCAGATCATTCGCGGTCAGGCGCTGGCCAACGACCGGGAATTGAAGCTTCTCGCCCTGCAGACTATTCGCCAGATGGTGGAAGACGGCAGTCTCAG
>CAZVXU010000278.1:0-2040 GCA_964631585.1 uncultured Spirochaetaceae bacterium
GGGGCCCGAGCCTATCGCCGAGGGCCTGAACGTGGTCGAGAAAGCGCGCGGGTGTCTCGGCGGGACTCTTCAGTTTCTTCATATGGGTGATATAGCGGCTCGCCTTGACCGCAAAGCGAAAGTCCTTTGCCACGGCATCCCGCCATTGGGCAAACTGCTCGGGGTCGGGCAGGTTGTAGAAACTCTTGTTGAGCTCCACGGTGTCGAAGCGCTCGCGGTAGTACTCGAGCCACGCATCAGGTGGCAGATCCTGCGGATAGAAGGTGCCGCGCCAGTGAGGGTAGTTCCAGCCCGAGGTTCCGATATGTATCATCGCGAGTAGCTGTGTACCGCGCCGCGGGATCGCCCTATGATCCGATCCACGAGCCGGGGGGCGAGCCTGGCCAGAAGCACGAAGAGCTTCCCCTGAAGGGTCATGGCGAGCTCACGTCGCCGCCGGGCGACAACCCCCAGCACCGCGGCCGCAACGTCCGCCTGCGAGGTTTTCCAAGACCGACGGATACTCATGAGCTTCCCGTCGGCGCCGTAGATCTGTTTATCGGGGTCGTTCTCGGTGAAGCTCACCCACACGAGTCCGACGTGCACGCCCCGCGGCTCGAGCTCGGCGCGCAGGGATTGCGAGAGGCCCGTGAGCGCCATCTTTGCCGCGGAGTACACCGCGACACCGGGGAAGCCGCGAACGCCGGCGAGACTGGAGATGAAAACGACCGACCCGTGCGACTCGGTGAGGTGGGGGATGGCGTAGCGCGTGGGTAACGCGGCGCCGAGGACGTTCACCCGCGTGACCTGCTCGATGACCTCGGGCGTTGTTTCGGCGAAGGGGCCGCGCATGGAGATGCCGGCGTTGTTCACGAGGACATCTATATGCCCGCGAATGCCCGCTGCGTGCTCGATGAGCCCGCGTGCCTCGTCGGCCACCGTCACATCGCAGGCGAATGCCGAAACGGCATAGCCCGCCGACTCGAAATCCCGTCGGACGTCCTCGAGGCGCTGCCGATCGCGGCCGTTCAGCACGACGTGGGCGCCGGCGGAAGCGAAGGCCCGCGCGGTCTCCCGTCCTATGCCACGGCTCGATCCGGTCACAACCACTACCCGGTCGCTGAAGTCATGGCCCGCCATTTGACGCTCCTATGCGTAGCCCCTCATAACCGCCCCTCATTTCCGCGGCTCGAACTGCGACTCGGCGCGGAGCTGCTCGTAAAGCTCTTTCTCGGTATCGCTCGGCTTCTCGGGCACCACGATCTTCATCACCGCGTAGAGATCGCCGCGGCCGCTCTGCTTTCGCAGCCCCTTGCCCTTGAGCCGGAAGCGTTTCCCGCTCTGAGTTCCCGGCGGGATGGTGATGGATGCGGTGCCCCCCACGATCGGCACGGTGATCTTCGCACCCAGTACGGCTTCCGCCGGAGTGACCGGAACGTCTGTCTCGAGATCCGCGCCCTTCACTCTGAAGGTGGGGTGGGGCTCGATCCGCATCCGCAGGTAGAGGTCACCTTTGCGGCCGCCGCCGGCTGCGGCGCCGCCCTGGCCGCTGAGGCGGAGTCGCTCGCCGTCGTTGATGCCTGGGGGAATCTTCACCTCGTAGTTCCGGGTGCGCGAATGAACGCGCCCCGATGCGTCGGCCTCACGCTGCTCCAGGGTGACCGTCTTCTTCCCGCCGTGGTATGCATCCTCGAGCGGAATACTCACCTCGGCCTCATGATCTTCACCCTTCGCGCCCCACGTGCCGGCGCCTGACGATCTGCCCTGGCTCTCCCTGCCGAAGCCGCCGAAGGCGTTCCCGAAAAGGGATTCGAAGAAGTCGCTGAAGCCCCCGCCGCTGCGGCTGCCGCCGCCGCCGCCGAAGAAGTCGAAGCCTTCACCCCCGAGGTCTCCGAACCCGAAGGTCTGGCGGAACCCGCCGCCGGTGCCTCCGCGGCCGCCGGCGTCGCGGAAGGCCTCCCATCCGGGGGGCGGCCTGAAATCGTCGCCCTCGTGGTAGTTCGGCCCGAGTTGATCGTACTTGCGCCGCTTTTCCGGATCCTTGAGTACCTCGTAGGCCTC
>CAZVXU010000278.1:2140-3301 GCA_964631585.1 uncultured Spirochaetaceae bacterium
TTCGTTGAGTGCCTCGTAGAACCCGGCCACCGTGTCCACGGACACCCCGTTCACCATGGTAATAATGTTTCCCCGTCGCAGTCCCGCCTGATCGGCCGGACTGTCAGAGACTACCGCGGCCGCAAGCACCCCGTCCACCTCGCCGGGAATCTCGCCCCGCTCCCGAATGTCCTCGGTGAGCGCGACGGCTGCAATGCCCGGCCACAGGTCCTCGGCGCCGCCGACTTCCTCTTCCGTGCCGCGTTGCTCGAGGCGCACCGACAGCACCTGCTCGGCGCCCTGACGGATCACCCGAAACTCCGTTCGGCGTCCCGGCGGCAGGTTGCCGACGATGCGCGTCAGCGCCTGCGAGTCCGCCACCGGCCGACCGTCGACCGACACGATGTAGTCGCCGGGTCTGATGCCGGCACGCGTCGCCGGGCTGTCGCGGTGCACGTTCAGGACAAGGGCACCATCACGCCCCTCCACTCCGAGTGAGCTCGCGACGCCGGGAAGCCGTGCATCGGTCGGGTCCTCGATACTGACTCCGAGCCATCCGTAGACGATGCGACCCTCGGCTATGAAGTCGTCCACCGCCCGTCGGGCGTTGTTGGCCGGAATCGCAAATCCGAGGCCGACGCTCCCTCCGCCGCGGCTGGCAATCCAGGTGTTGATACCCACGACCTCTCCGCTGAGGTTAACCAGGGCGCCGCCGGAGTTGCCGGGATTTATCGAGGCATCGGTTTGAATGTAATCCGTAAATCCCGCTATCGGCGACCCCGGCTGCGGCTCTCTTCCCAGCGCGCTGACGATTCCGGCCGTGACGGTCGACTCGAATCCCAGCGGATTTCCGATTGCGAGCACCCAGTCGCCGACGTAAAGTGAGTCGGAGTCGCCGAGGCGCGCAATGGGGACGTCCTCGCGCGTAGCAAACGTGACAAGCGCAAGGTCGGTGCGAGCATCTTTGCCCACGAGGTCCGCGTCGAACTCCCGGCCGTCGGAGAGCCGGACGCTGATTTCGGTCGCATCGCCCACCACGTGATTATTCGTCAGCACGTAGACGTCGCGTCCGTCCTGGCGAACGATCACGCCGGAGCCGAGGCCGGGTCGGCGAAACTCCTGCTCCTCGGTGCCCGGACCCGGGCGCGGGCCGAAAAAGAAGTCGAAGGGTGATCGGAAACG
>CAZVXU010000279.1:0-3299 GCA_964631585.1 uncultured Spirochaetaceae bacterium
ACCCTGCCAAGGTAACGCGCTACGCCCTGCAGAACGCGAGCTCGATTGCAGGGCTTTTTCTGACGACCGAGTGTGCGATTACCGACCTCCCGGAGAAGGGGCAGGGCGGCGGCGGCGGTGAAGAGGACTACGACTTCGACTATTAACGCGGCCGACTTGCGCCGGCCGTCGGCGCATTCGGGCGCCGCCCGGTGGACTACTCACCATCCGGCTTGAGAATCACGCCGCGGGAGGATCGGCCGTCGATCTTGGCGGTGAGGGGCGCCTCGAGGTGCACGTGGCGGACGAAGTGCGTCTCCTCTTCAACCGGAAGCTCCCTGATCCAGTCCCAGAGGATGTACTCCTCGTTTCGTCCGCCGCGGATGTGAAAGTAGCCGAGCCGAAGTGAGATCAGGTTATGGAAGAAGTGGCTGCCCTGCGAGGGGTCGACGCGAAAGTCTCCGAGGTCTGACTCGACGATGACCTGCGCGGTCGAAATCTGGCCCCAGTCTACCGGGATACCCAGCCAGCGGTCCGATGTCCCCCATCGGCCGAATCCGATGAGGATGCAGCGGCGGCCCTCGGCGGCGAGCTTCTTGTTGATCTGTCCTACCTCGCGGGCAACTTCGACGCTGCGACCTACGTCGAATCGGTCCGGATCGACGTAGACGATGTCGTAGATCTCCTCGAAGAGGCCGTTCCCCATCGCCTGATCCGACGCGGCGAGGATATGGTCGGTGTCGACATCGGCAGTGGATACCTCCACGGTTTCCCGTCCCACGACCATGGGCCGGATCTGGAGGAAGTAGAACTGGGCTTCGCTCTCCTCGCGGGTGCCGCGGACGTTGAGGGCAAACTCGATCTCCACATCGGTGCCGAAGCTTGCCTTGCCGAGCTCCATGAGGTCGACGAGGATTTCCGGCAGCGGTACGATGCGGTTCTTGAGGATATTCGCAAAGGTGACGACGCGCGGACCATCCACGGCAAGCGTGTTGCGGATGCGCCCGTCATGCCGTGAGAACGTGCCGGCCACGTAGAACAGGGTACCGTCCTCCTCGGCCTGCTTGAGGTCGAGTCGCCTCAGGCTGAAACCCTCATCGGGCTCCACCGTTACCTCGGAGTCCGAGAGGTCGAGGGCGTAGAAGTGGCTTTGGGACATCTTCAGAAACTCGCCGGTGGACGAGTAGGGGGGGGGACGCTTGGGGAAGCGCGGGCTGAAGCGGTAGATGTTCTCTCCGTCGACGATCGTCTTCCCGAGCCCGAGTGCCACGTGGGCGAGCCCGTCCGACGGCTTGATGGGATCGGTGGGATAGAAATTGTGTGACTGCCCGACACCGGAGACCACGGGATAGAATATGTCGCCGTGCTGCTCGCCGGCGAGCTCCTGCACGATCACCGCCATTTTCTCCTCTTCGATGCGGTAGTAGGTGTTTCTCACGTATTCCTTTGGCGCCTGGTAGAAGACCGAGGCATACACCAGTTTCACCGCATCGGCGAGTTGTCGGAGCCGCACCTCCGTGTCGGGATGGTTGTTCGGCAGCATATAGGTCGCGTAGAGGCCGGCAAAGGGCAGGTTCTGCGAATCTTCGAGCACGCTCGAGGAACGGACGGCGAGCGGCATGTCGACGCGCTCGACGATCTTTCGGAGGTGGACCTCGATGTCCTCAGGCAGAGCGGCAGCTGCGAACGCGCTTCCGATCTCGGCGTCCTCTTCCGTCTCGATGGCGAAGCGCTGCAGGTCGTTGAGGGTGAGGAACTCCTCGTAGGCGTCGGTGCAGACCACGAAGGTCATAGGGGTACGGATGCTGATCCCCTCATAGCGCTGAGGGATGCCGGAGCGGCTCAGCAGGGCGTTCACGAAGGCGATGCCCCGTGCCTTGCCGCCGAGAGAGCCGCTGCCGATGCGGATGAAGGCGGTGTCCGCGCCCTCGGCGTAGGAGCTGAGATCGGTGATGTTACCCGCGCGGTTCCGATCGAGCAGATCCCCCACCGCGTCTGCGAGATACTCCTGCATCGCCTCCCTGTCGGAGAAGTCCGAAACCTTCTTCGGCCGAAGCTCATCGGCAAGATCGAACTCGGTGCGTGCGCGGAGCCAGATCGAGATATGATTGCGTCGGGCGTGATACTCCACGCTCTCGAGCGGAACCTCTTTGAGGAGTCGCTCGAACTCCTGCAGGTTGTGCGCGCGGGCTATCTCGGTACCGTCCGGCCTCCGGAAGACGAAGTCCCCGAAGCCGAGGTTCATCATGATGAAATCACGTAGCTCCTGCAGCAGATTCGGCGAGTTTTTGTCGAGGAAATGGGCGTTCTGACTCAGCACGCTGTCGCGGTCGGTAAGGTGATCGGACTGCAGCAGCACAGGCAGATCGGGCACCTCCGTCTTGGTTACGCCGAGCAATCGGTAGCCGGCTTCCTCGTCCAGATGTCCCCCTCGCGGGAACGCAATGTCGGAGATGATACCAAGAACGTTCTGCCGGTACGCTTCGACGATCTCCATCGCTTCCTCGTAGGTTTCGGCAAGCAGGATCTTCGGGCGTGCGCGCATGCGCAGTAGCCGCTGATAGTCGTTGATGCTTTCCGAGATCAGGGTCTGGGTCTGCGTCATGACCTCGGTGTACATCATCGGGAGAAACATGGAGTAGAACTTGGGGTTATCCTCCACGAGGAGGATGACCTGCACGCCGCCGGACACGTCGGAGGCAACGTTGCCGTAGTCCTCCACGTACTTGATGATGGCCAGGAGAATCTTGCTGTCGCCGAGCCAGTAGAAGATCTTGTCGATGGAGCGGGCGCGGCGAAAGCGCGTGAGGAGGTCGGGGCTGAGCACTTCGGTAGTGAGCAGAATCACCGGCTTATCCGAATCCATCTCTTTGACGCGACGGCCGAACTCCTCGGGGTCCATATCTGAGAGCCGTGCCATGGTGAGCACGACGTCGAACGTGCGGGTCCGCATCTCCTGCAGCGCCTCCTCGGCGCTGGAGACACGGGTGATGCGCGGTACGAAGCGGAGGTTCAGGTCGATGTACTGGTTGAAGATCACCTCCGAGAGCCCGCGGTCCTCCTCGAGCACGAAGGCGTCGTAGAGGCTCGAGACGAGCAGAATCTCACGCACCCGGTAGCGCATGAGATTGTGAAAGCCGCTGAAGCTGCGCTGGTAATCGGTGTAGAGCGACATGCGCGGCCTACTTCGCGATGCGGATGCGTGCATCCACGACGGTCACCTCGTCCGGAGTGCCCATGAGAGGATTGAGGTCCATCTCGGCGATCTCAGGCGCCGCGGTGGTGAGCGCGGAGAGGCGAACCAGCACCTCGGCGTAGGC
>CAZVXU010000280.1:0-3296 GCA_964631585.1 uncultured Spirochaetaceae bacterium
AGTGGCTCCCCTGGCTCGGATCGACGTCGAATCCCTCGAGCTCGAGCTCGCAGATGATCTGCGCCCGGCTGATCTGATTCCAGGCAACCGGAATACCGAGCCAGGGGTCACGGGAGCCGAGACGCCCGGGTGCAACGAGGAGATAGTGCCCGTCGGCGGCGGCGACCTGATCGTTCGCCGTTTCTATGCGCATGGCGATAGTCTCGGTCTTTGCCGGGTCGAAGGCATCCGGTTTTACGTATACGGCAAAAGAAAGGTCCCCGTAGACACCGTTTCCGAGGGCGGTGTTCGACCGCGCAATCACGGTCTCCTCGGGAACGGTATCCACAGCCACATCCTCAGCCTCGAAGCCCTCCACGATGGGGCGGAGTTGGAGAAAGCTGAAGACAATCGGCCCTTCGTCGGGGGGATTCATGTCTACCGCATACTCGATCTCCACGGGTACTCCCATCTCGCCTTTCGCAAGCTCGAGCAGATCGCGCAGAATGGCCGCGAGGGGAAAGGCACCGTGCTTGAGCACTCCAGCAAGGGTGACCGTGAGCCGCCCATTGGTGCTCCAGCCGTCGCGTAGCATGCCGTTTCCATGGTCGTAGGTCGAAACCAGAAGGGCTCGTGACGGGTCCTCTTCGATCTCGGAGATCTCGCAGAGCTCGAGCACAGAAGCCTCGTCCATAGACGGGGAGAAGGGCCCGCCGTGCATGTCGAGGGCGTAGAAGGCCTTTTGGGTTGTGCGCAAGGCGCCTTCAACATCCGAGAGTTGAAGGGCACGCTTGGGATGGGCGGGACTGAAGCGCAGGCAGTTCATGCCCTCCACTACCGTACGTCCGAGACCCACCGCCGCGTAGGCGACCCCCTCTTCCGGCTTCTCGTGCTCGAATGCGTAGAAGTTGACCGAGCGCGCCACGCCTGATATCGAGGGGAAGCACCGGTTCTCGTAGACGGTGCCCGTCACCTCCTGCACGATCACCGCCATCCGCTCCTCTGTAACAAGGCTGTTCACGGCCGCCATGTAGTCTCTGGAAGCCGCGTAATAGGTGGACGCGTACACGCTCTTTATCGCGCGCAGGAGGTCGGCGAGCCGCGCCTCCACGGTGTCGGCATTGTTCGCGAGGTGGTAGGTCTTGTAGATGCCCGCAAACGGCTGATATCCGGAGTCCTCGAGCATGCTCGAGGAACGCACCGCGACGGGGCTTGTCATCACCCGGAGCACCGTCCGCAGATCCTCGACGATCTCGTCGCTGAATTCCGCCTCGACGAAGCGTTCGAGTATCTCCTGATCCGACGGCTCCCCCATCGTGAGCAGATCCACGAGATTGTTTGACTCGACGAAGCGCTGAAAGACGTCTGTTCCGAGCACCACGGTCTGCGGCACCGATATGACAATACCGTCGTAGGCGTCCCGCATGCGATGCTCTTTCAGGCTATGGTCGATGAACGCCAGGCCGCGGCCTTTACCTCCGAGCGACCCCTCCCCGATACGCGAAAAGCTCGCGTACTCGTCGTATCGGTCCCGCTCGAAGCGTGCGATCTTGCCCCGACTCTCGAAGCGGCGATAGGCGCCGAAGAGCTTGTAGACCTCCTCCTTGGACTCCTCCACAAGGTCGGGATCGAGCGTAATGCGGGCACTGACGTCTGCGAGTGAGAACAGCGCCCGCGCGCGCAACCATCGGGAGATGTCGTTTCGCGCAGCGTGGTGCAGGAGGCTGTCATTGGGGACGGAGGTGATCTTGTTCTGCAGGTCGCGCAGGTCGGAGGCGTGCTCCACTACGGCGCCCGTGGCGGGGTCTTTAAACAGAAAATCGCCGAAGCCGTACTGCTCGCGAATGTAGCGGCTCAGATTGTAGAGGAGCTTCTTGGAGTTCTTGTACAGGTACCCGGCGCCGCAGGCTGCCGCGTTTCGCCGGTGCTTCCGCTCCGAGGATTGCAACAACACGGGAATGGCTTCTCCCCGCTGCCGGATGTGGCGGCAGAGCTCGAGGCCCGCCTGCGGGTCCTCCTCCCCACCGCGCTCGTAGGAGACGTCGGAGATGACCCCGAGGAGATTGTCGCGATAGCGGTCGCAGAGGCTCACCGCCTCCTCGTAGGTATTCGCCAGCAGGATCTTCGGGCGGCAGCGCATCCGCATTGTCTGTTCCCATTCGTTGAGGCCCTCCTCCATGAGGTTGCGCGCCTGCTGAAACAGCACCCGGTAGATCACCGGCAAATAGCTCGAGTAGAACCGCACCGAGTCTTCGACAAGGACGATGACCTGAACGCCGGCCGAGGCTACGTCGGCATCGACATTCATCCGGTCCTCGATGAGCTTAACGAGGGCGAGCAGAATGCTGTCGTCGCCGAGCCAGGCAAACTGCTGTATGCCCCGGCCGCGTTGGCTCTGGGTGATCTGCAGCGTCGTCCCGCGGGAAGCCGGCGTCAGAAGCACGACCGGCAATTCGGGGTAACGACTGCACACATTCTCGGCAAGCTCGACCGCATCCGGACCACCCATGTTGAGCATGGATATCACAAGGTCGAAATGCTGTGACTCCAGCAACGAGAATGCGTCCGCCTCGGTATACACCTGCGTAAACTTCGGGGGATACCGCAGGTTCAGGGAGACGTATTCCTGGAAAATCTGCTCGTCGACCCGTCCGTCCTCTTCGAGCATGAACCGATCGTACTTACTGCAGACAAGCAGCACATCTTCGATGCGCCGCTGCATGAGAAGCTTTACGGGTGTTTCAGTGAAACCGTACTCGCGCTCTTCGCCGGGGAACCCGTGCATCTACGTACCACGCTCCGGGAGTCTGTCGGCCGGCGTCTCATGAAACTCCGGCCGACGTCGTCCACACTTACTCATTCCGCGCCGTCAGCCCCCGTCAGCCCCCGGGCTGCGCGAGCATGTTGTCCGGCAGGAAGGTCGCAATCTCGGGGAATGCGATGATCAGAATCGTCGCAATGATCAGTATAATGATAAACGGCGGCGTTTCTCTGATGACTTCGAGATACGGCCGCCTGAATATGAGCTGCGCCGTAAATATGTCGCAGCCGAACGGCGGCGTTGCCGAGCCAATGGCCGCCTGCAGGGTGACCAGCACACCGAGGAACACCGGGTCGATGCCCGTGGCGATGACGTAGGGGCCGAAAATCGGACTGAACACGTAGATTGCCACAATGGGATCCACGAACATACAGGCTACGAAGTAGGCGATCACGACGACGATGATGACCTCGAGCCGGGTCGGATCAATCCCCAGTATCATCGGCATGACTTCCTGCGGGATCTTCAAGAAGCTGATGAGCCAGCTGAAGGCCTG
>CAZVXU010000281.1:0-3238 GCA_964631585.1 uncultured Spirochaetaceae bacterium
CCGATCACCCGGCAGCCTGGTGCTCCCGCGGGAAACGCGGCTGGCGCCGGCGGCCGCGAGGGCGGCGGGAGCACAAGCGTGCCGGGCCGGACCACAGCCGGTCGGGCCGGCATCCCCGAGCCGGCGCCGGAGCTCGCCCGGAAGGGTACGTACACGCTGATCACCGACCTTCAGACCCTCGACGAGTGGCTCTCCCGTATTCGCGAGGCGGGCCGCTTCGCCTTCGACTCCGAAACCGACAGCCTCGATGCGCTGAAAGCCCGACCCGTCGGCTTTTCCTTTGCCGTGGAAAGCGGGGAGGCCTGTTACGTGCCGCTCCGCGGGCCCGACGGACCCGTGCTCGACGAGGAGGAGGTGCGCCGACGGCTCAAGCCCGTCCTCGAGGACAGCTCGCTCGAGCTCATCGCGCAGAACGCGAAGTACGACTACAAAGTGCTGAAGCGCTGGGGCGTCACGCTCTCCTCCCTGGCCTTCGACACCATGGTTGCGGGCTGGCTCCTCGACACAACCGCCAACTCCTTCGGGCTCGATGAGCTCGCCCGCAGTTATCTCGGCTACACCACCGTGCACTACGCGGACCTCTTCCCCGATCACGGGCGGGGGCGGGATTATCCGCCCTTCTACGACGTGCCGCTCGAGGCCGCCGCGGATTACGCCGCCGAGGATGCGGATATCACCTTTCGGCTCTACACCGTCTTCGAGCCGCTTCTCGCCGAACGCGGCTTCGACCGGCTCTTCTACGATCTCGAGCTCCCCCTCGTGCCGGTGCTTGCCGAGATGGAGCTTCGCGGCATCCGCATCGACACCGATATGCTTGCCGCCTACAGCCGGGAGCTCGACGGGCTGCTTGCCTCCATCGAGGAGGAGATCTACGAGCTCTGCGGACGCGAGTTCAACATCGCCTCAACCAAGCAGCTGCAGGAGGTGCTCTTTGTCGAGCGCAAGCTCAAGCCGGTGAAGAAGACCAAGACGGGCTACTCCACCGACGTTGCGGTTCTGCAGGAGCTCGCCCGCGAGGATCCGGTGCCGGAGAAGGTGCTCCGCCACCGTCTGCTCTCCAAGCTGCGCTCGACGTATGTCGACGCGCTGCCGAAGCTCGTGAATCCCGAAACGGGGCGGCTCCACACCCACTTCACGCAGACGGGGACCGCCACCGGCCGGCTCTCGAGCAAGGATCCGAACCTCCAGAACATTCCCATCCGCGATGAGGAGGGACGGAGGATCCGCACGGCCTTCGTCCCCGCCGACGGCTGGGTGTTCGTCAGCGCCGACTACTCGCAGATCGAGCTCGTGGTGCTTGCCCATCTCTCCGGGGATCCGGGGCTCACGCGCGCCTTTCGCGAGGGAAAAGATGTGCACAGGGAAACCGGGGCCCTCATCTTCGGCGTGCCGGCCGAGGAGGTGACCTCCGCGCAGCGGCGCATCGCCAAGACCATCAACTTCGGCGTGATGTACGGGATGTCGTCCTTTCGTCTCAGCCGCGAGCTCAACATAAGCCGGGATGAGGCCGAGCGCTTCATCGAGGCCTATTTCCGTACCTACCCGAACATCAAGAGCTTCGTCGAGGACACCGTTCGCCAAGCCGAGACACACGGCGCGGTTCGCACGCTTCTCGGGCGTGAGCGGCCGCTGCCGGATATTACCTCGCGAAACCGAACCGTCAAGAGCGGCGCCGAACGCATCGCGGTGAACACGCCCATTCAGGGCACCGCGGCAGACATCGTGAAGCGGGCAATGCTTCGGGTGAGCCACCGCCTCGCGGCCGAGGGCGGCGGGGGGCGCATTCTGCTGCAGGTCCACGACGAGCTCATCCTCGAAGCCCCCGCGGCAGAACAGGAGGCGGTCTCACGCCTCGTCGGCGAGGAGATGGCCGCCGCCGTCGAGCTGTCGGTCCCGCTGCGGGTCACCGTCGAGGCCGGCACGAGCTGGGGAGAGCTCCACTGAGCCATGGTGGTGGGAGTTGCCGGAAAGTACTGCGCGGGAAAGAGCACCGTGGCCGAGGTTCTCGCGGAAAGCGGGTACGCGGTTATCGATGTCGACGGCCTCGGCCACGAGGCGCTTACACGGCGGATCGCGGACGTCCGCCGGACCTTCGGCGATGAGTACATCGACTCAGACGGCGCCGTGGACCGCCGCAAGCTCGGCGGCCTGGTGTTTCGCGACCACGAGGCGATGCGGGATCTCGAGCGCATCGTCCATCCGGAGATGGTGCAGATGGTGCGGGAGCGGTTGGCCGCGGCGACGGGCGAGGTCGTGGTGAATGCGGCGCTGCTTTTCCCCATGGGACTCGACGCGCTCTGCGATATCGCGCTGTGGGTACGCGCACCGCTCTTTACCCGGCTGCTGCGGGCCTGCCGCCGCGATCGGCTGCCCCTCACGGACATCCTGAGGCGATTCTGGACGCAACGAGAGCTCAGTCCTCAACCTTCGCGCCCGGATGTCGATATTCATACTGTGGAGAATCGCGGGAGACTCGACCGGCTGCGGGCGCAGCTTGCAGAGCTGTCTCTCCTCGAAGAGTAACTGATATGGAAAACTCGAAAACGCTGATCGTCATAGTATCCGTCTCTCTGTTCGTGGCTGCCGTGCTTGGTCTCGGTCTCGTGCTCTTCTACCCGCGGGAAGCACCGCAGGTTGCCGGAGGCGGCGCCCAGTCGGGGTCGGCCGGCGGCTTTGATGCCATCGAGTATCTGCGCGATCCCGACGCCGAGCGTCCGAGCCTCGAGACCACTGAAGAGGATGAGGATTCCGAGGAAGACGGCGATGTCGTCATCGTCTACGGCGAGGCGGTCGAGGAGCGCCCTGACGAGGAGACCGGTGACGGGGAGAGATCCGGTGAGGAGGGCCGCGCGCCCGGGGAGCGGGTAAGCACCCCGGAGCGGGCCGACGAGCCCGAGACCGCACCCGCAGAGCGCGTGCCGACCGCCGACGCCGAGCGACCCGCCGAGCGGGCCCCTGAGCCCGAGGCGGTGCAACCCGCACGTACGGCGCCGCGGCGTGCCCCGGAGCAGCAGACGCGTGAGGTGCAGGTCACCGAATACTGGATACAGGTCATCGCCACCACGAGTCGCGACCGCGTTGAGATGGCGCGCGGTCGCCTCCGCGAGCACGAGCTCAGCGGTCGCGTCACCACCAAGGTCGTCGACGGGCGGACCTTCTATCGCCTGAGGGTCGGCCCCTATACCAACAAGAACGAAGCCGCAAAGTTTCTCGACTGGGTCAACGACATTGAGGGCTT
>CAZVXU010000282.1:0-3237 GCA_964631585.1 uncultured Spirochaetaceae bacterium
CCCATCGTCTTCCTCGGATGGGAGCCGCACCCCATGAACACCAACATCGACATGACCTACCTCGAAGGCGGCGATGACTACTTCGGCCCCAACCTCGGCGCCGCGACGGTCTACACCAACGCCCGTGCAGGTTTTCTCGACGAAAACCCGAATCTCGCCCGCTTCTTCGACAATCTGCAGTTCACCCTCGCCATGGAAAACGAGATCATGAAGGAGATCAGCGAGGGCGCCGAGCCACGCGAAGCGGCAGCAGCATGGCTGCGGGAGAACCCGGAGATTCTCGGAGAGTGGCTGGACGGTGTTCGTACCGTAGACGGCCGGCCCGGAGAGCCCGCGGTACGTGAGGCACTCGGCATGTAGACAACGGTCTATAGACAACGAAGAAGGGCCGCCGCGCCACAAAGCCGTGACCGGCGGCCCTCTTTTTGTCGACGGTTCTACCCTCTCGTCCCCTCTCTCTACTCCCCGCCGGCTACTCCCAGCGGAACATCAGCGAAGAAACAAACAGCAGCAACACGCTCACCGCGGCAAGATAGATCATGTTTTGCCCGATTTCCAGGAAGCCGGCGCCGTCAAGCATGATCGCGCGCGAGGCCTCAACGAAGTGCGTGAGCGGTAGAATCCGGGAAAAACTCTGCAGTATCTGCGGCGTCCCTTCCAGCGAGAAGAAAACGCCGGAGAAAATCAGCATCGGAAAGGTGACCATATTCATGAGACCGCTCGCAAGCTCCTCGCTCTTGAGACGGGAGGCGAAGACCAGACCGATCGAAATCATCGAGATGATGGCGAGGCTGGTTACCAGGAGCAGGTTCAGGTAGGAGCCGTTCATCATGAAGCCGAGGAAGGCATTGGTGCCGGCATACACGACGACCGACGTGATGACCACGATGACGAGGCGGCTTGCCGCCTGCGCGGTGACGAAGTTCAGCGCCGACACCGGCGTCGCCTTGAAGCGCTTAAGGACCCCGTTTTTGCGGTAGCGCACGATCACAAAGCCGATGCCGAAAAGGCAGCTGAACATCATGTTCATACCGATGACACCCGGAACCAGCCAGTCAACGTAGCGTATGGGCTCCCCCGCTACGGCTCGCTCGGTAAAGGCCGCCGCGGCGCCGCCGGCAGACTCTTGCCCGCCTGCTGAGCTCGACACCTCGGCCTCGAAGAGCCTTCGAAGCAAGGGCCCCGTGGTGGCCTCCTCGTTTATGTAGTAGGCCTGCTCCTTGAAATCGATCACCATATCGAGCTCGTGGCGACGCAGTCGCTCCACCGCCGCGTCGGTATTCACCGCACGCTCTCCTTCGGTATCCGCTCCGGCTCCGTAGCGGACAAACTCGATCTCTTCGATCTCCATGAATGACAGCTCATCATTCGGCTGCCCAAGCACACCGACTTTGAATACGGTCGTATCCTGCCCTGAGAAGGCGAAGGCGAATCCGAATACCAGCACGACAGGAAACAGAACGTTCCACAGTAAACTGCCGCGGTCCCGCAAGAACTCTATCGTGCGGGCTTTGAACATTGCCCAGAAAGTACGCATAGATCTCCTCAGGCTCGAAGTGAGCTACCGGTGAGTTTGATAAACAGATCTTCGAGGTCGGGCCGGTGAATGTTGAGCCCGTCCAGGTCCGAGTGAGTCTCGAGAAGCTCTTTCACCGTGCGATCCAGATTGTCGGAGACGATCTCGATGTGGCCGTCCATCTTCCGCGCTCCGGCGGGCAGGCGTGTGAGCCCCTCGCGGTGCGGCATGGTCACCACAGCGCCCTCGAAGTGCTTCTCGAGTAGTCGCGCGGGGCTGTCCTGCTCAAGCATGTGCCCGTGGTCCATGATGGCCACCTCGTCACAGAGAATCTCTGCTTCGTCCATGTAGTGAGTCGTCAGCACGACGGTAGTCTTCTCCGCCCGAATGCGCTCGATGAGCGACCAGAAGTTTCGGCGCGCCTGCGGATCGAGCCCGGTCGTCGGCTCGTCGAGAAAGACGATATCGGGAAAGGGAATGATGGCGATCCCGAGCAGCAGCCGCTGCCGCTGTCCGCCGGAGAGCTTGCGGTTGTCGCGGTCGGTGAACTCTCCGAGCGAGCAGATCTCGATCACCTCCTCTATCGAGCGCGGGTCGGGATAGAAGGCGCTGAAGAGCTCGAGCGTCTCGCGGACCGTGATGAACTCCGGAAGCGCCGTGCTCTGAAACTGTATACCGACGCGCTCCTTGAACCGCCGGTCTACAGGATTCCCACGATAGAGAATGTCGCCGGCGCTCGGCTGCAGGATCCCCTCCATCATCTCGATGGTCGTGGTTTTGCCCGCGCCGTTGGGCCCGAGGAGACCGAAGCAGATACCTTCTTCGATAAAAAAGCTGATGTCGTCGACCGCCCGAACGGATCCGAAGCTCTTACTGAGGCCGGATATCTCCATGATTGCTGCCATGGCCGTAAAGATAGTCATTTCGGGCCGACACCATCCAGTCTTACCGTCAATGAGTGATAGGCTGTCGGCATGGCCGATGCCGACAGCGCCACGCACGACCGGCGCCCCGTGACCACCGTTACCGCGATCATGATCTCGGTGTTTCTCATGGGAACCGGGACCGCCCTGCAGGGCTCAGCGGTGTCGTTGCGCGCCGGCCTCGAAGGGTTCCCCGACACCATGATCGGCCTCATCATGTCGGCCAACTACGTGGGCCTCGTCGCGGGGTCACTGCTCGCGCCGCGGTTCATCCGAAGCGTCGGCTATGTACGCGCCTTCGCGGCCTTTGCCTCCATCGGCTCGGCGTCGGCCATCGCCCATATCCTGTGGATCAACCCGGTTATGTGGGTGGTATTCCGTGCGGCGACCGGTCTCTGCCTCTCGGTGATGCTCGTTGTGGTGGAGAGCTGGCTCAACGTCTCGAGCACGAGCTATAATCGCGGGCGGATCCTGAGCATCTACAGCGTGGTGTATCTCGGCTCCATGGGGGCCGGGCAGCCGCTTCTGGGCGCCTTCTCGCCCGCCGGATACGAGCTCTTCGGCATTACCACCGTGCTCATTTCCTTCTGCCTGGTGCCTGTCGCGCTGATGCGGGTAACCGGGGAAGCGCAGACACGCCGCACGCCGCCTGAGCTCTTCAAGACCTTCCTCCGCTCGCCCCTGGCCGGATTCGGAACGATGGTCAGCGGGCTCATCACCGGCGCAACCTGGAGCCTCGCACCGCGCTTCGGTCAGCGGCTCGGGCTGGCCGACGGAGAGGTGGGGCTTCTGATGCTT
>CAZVXU010000283.1:0-3227 GCA_964631585.1 uncultured Spirochaetaceae bacterium
GACCGGGCCCCGGTCGCGGGGTCGCCGCTACCCGGCGGGCCGGCGTCCTGCATCGCCTCAAGCTCGGCGAGCGGATAGTGGCAGCGGATCTCGTGTCCGTCCTCGCCGGCCCTGACCGGCGGGACATCGGTCTCGCACACCGCGCCGATCTTCCGCGGGCACCGCGTGTGAAACGGGCACCCCGACGGGCGATTGCGGGGGGAGGGAACCTCGCCACGGAGCGCAATAGGGTGGTGGCGCGCAGCGGGGTCCGGCTTCGGCGCAGCGGAGAGGAGCGCCTCGGTGTAGGGATGGGAGGGAAACTGCAGCACTGCCTCGCCGGCTCCCTGCTCGACGATCTCCCCGAGATACATGACGGCGATACGGTCTGCAAGGTAGCTCACCACCTCGAGATCATGCGATATGACGATGTAGGACGCCCCTTCGGCGGCGCGGAGGTCCTTGAGAAGGTTGATGATGACAGCCTGAACCGACACGTCCAGTGAGGATGTCGGCTCATCGGCGATAACGAGCCCGGGGTTCGGCGCAAACGCCCGCGCAATCGCCACTCGCTGTTTTTCCCCACCACTGAGGAATGCCGGCTTTCTGTGGTAGTAATCCGCGGTCAGTCCCACGGCCGTGAGAAGTTCCTCGACCTGGGCCCTGACCGCGGACCGGCTGTGACGCTCGAGAGAGAGCTTTCGAATCGTCCTGCCGATGGTCTGTCCGACGGTGCGATACGGATTGAGGGAATCATCCGGATTCTGGAACACGGTTCGGAGGTTCCGCAGCGTTTCACGGTCACGTTTTTTGAGCTTGAGGCTGACGGGCTGATCGCTGAGGGTCAACTCACCCTCATCGGCCTCTATGAGCGCGAGAATCGATCGTGCCAGTGTGGTCTTTCCGCTGCCGCTCTCGCCGACGAGGCCGAATGTGGATCGCTCGTTGACCTCGACCGTAACGCCCCGCAAGGCCTGCACGCCCTTGGAGCTCCGACCGGTCAGACGGTCGAGCGCCCGCGTCTCGCCGAACCGCTTGCTCATCCCGCGCGCACTCAGCACGAGGGAGCGGCTCGGCGCAGCGGCACTCTCGGTACTCGCCGAGGTCTCGAACGGCGTGATCTCCCCCGCAGCTATCTCGCGCCACCGCCAGCAGCGCACCGAATGCCCCTCACCGGTGTTCTCGAGCGGAGGTTTGCTTCGACGGCATGTGTCGGTTGCAAGGGGGCACCGGTCGGCAAAGACGCAGGCAGAGCTCCGGGCGCCGAGACCGGGGGCTACGCCATCGATGTTGGTCAGCCGGGCTTCGCTGCCGCCGGTCGAAGAGGGAAGGCAGGCAAGCAGCCCGGCGGTATAGGGGTGGCGAGGGGCGGCGAAGAGCTCCTCGACCGGGGCGCTCTCCATGACCTCTCCCGCATAGAGAACCGTAACGTAGTCACAGAGCTGGGCAACAGTCCCGAGATCGTGGGACACGTACAGTGCGGCCGCCTCTTCCTCTTTGATGAGATCGCGCAGGAGATCGAGTATGACGGCCTGGGTGGTCACGTCGAGGGCGGTTGTGGGCTCGTCGAGCACGACGAGCCGGGGCCGGGTGCTCAGCGCCATCGCGATCATGACGCGCTGGACCATGCCGCCTGAGAGCTGGTGGGGATAGCGCGAGAGCACCTGCTCGGGATCGGCTATCTGGACGTGCCTCAGGGCCTCTTCCGCCCGCTCGCGCGCGTCGGCCGCTGATAGCCCGAGATGGCGCCTTGTGACCTCGGTCATCTGGCGCGAAATCCGCAGAGAGGGATTCAGCGAGTCCATGGTATTTTGCGGCACGAGCGAAACCTGATTTCCCCAGACCTCCCGCATCGCAGCGTCGCTGACCTCTCGAAGATCTTGGTCGTCGAAGATGATGCGACCCTCGGAGACGCGGGCGTTGCGTGCCAGGTAATGGATCATGGCCATGGCGACTGTGGACTTGCCGCTGCCGCTTTCACCGACGAGCCCGTGAATCTGCAGCGGGTCGATGCGAAGATCGACGTTTTCAACCGCGTTGAGCCAGGTCCGTCCGAACCGGTACTCGATAGAGAGGTTTTCGACACGTATCACCGATTCCGTCACGTGCGCTACTCCTCGTTCCGCAGAAGCCGACGGACGCCGTCGGACATGAGATTGAAACTGATGATGAGAACCGCGATCCCGAGAACCGGATACCAAAGCTCCCACGGCGCCTCGCTGATCTGGGTTCTGGCATCCAGCACCATTCGTCCCCACTCGGGTGAGGGCGGCTGCACGCCGAGGCCCAGGAATCCGAGGGAGGTTACCAGAATGATGGCGTAGGACAGCCGCAGGGACGCCTCCACGACCAGCGCCGGCAGCACGGTCGGCAGGATCTGCCGGAAGAGAATGTGCATCGTACCTTCTCCGCGCAGCTTCGCCTCCTCAATGTAGCCACGGTCTCGCACCGACAGCGTCGCACTCCTTGCAATCCGGGAGATGATCGGCACGTAGATCAACACGATGACGGTCGTCAGGCTGATGTTGCTCGGTCCGAGAACGGTGATGAGGCTGCTATCCGAGGCTGACAGCAGCGGTACGATCGTGGAGATCATAACGAGTGCGAGGACCATTGCCGGGATGGAGATCAGGCTGTCGAGAATGCGAGAGATGATGTCGTCGATGAGGCCGCCCACATAGCCTATGAAAAGCCCGAGCGATGAGCCGATGATCACCGAAATGATTGTGGCGGCCAGAGGAAGGCCGATGGTCTCTCGGGCGCCCCAGAGCATACGGCTGAAGATGTCGCGTCCGCGCTGGTCGGTACCGAGGAGGAAATCCGCGGACGGTGGCCGGCTGGTGAGGGCCCGGCGAGTCTCCTCGCCGATCTCGGTGCCGCGGATTATCTGGTCGTAGGAATACGGTGCAAGCAGCGGGCCGAAAAGCGTGAGAAACACGAAGATAACAACACCCACCGTTCCGATGAAGGCCAGCGGATTAGCGGTAATCGCGGTTCGCAGGCGGGAGCGCCGTTTCGGCGTCGAGGCCGGAGCCGGGGCTGCGTTAGCCTCCGGCTCCGAGTAGTCTTCTTCTACCATCCAAGTACTTACCTGAGATCTACCTCTGTAAAGTCGGTCCGTCCCGGGAATGAGTGAAGCACAATACCCTCCACTCTGTCAGCATGTGCGGCGACCACCGGGCGAAAATACGGGATGATTACCGGCCCGGACTCGAGGAAGATCCTGCTGATCTGGTCGTAGAGTTCCG
>CAZVXU010000284.1:0-3184 GCA_964631585.1 uncultured Spirochaetaceae bacterium
CTGGCTCGAGCTCACCCTGCGCCTTCCCGACGCGGGGCTTGCGGAGTTCGACGAGAAGACGCTCGCGAAACTGCGAGAGTTGTAGCGGGGACGGCGGCGGAAGCCGGATTCAGGCGCCCGGCCGCTCGAGCTGCAGCACTCCGGCCTCGTCCTTGCGAAGCGACAGGCTGAAATCCCGTACCTCGATCTCTACCGGGTCACCCATGGGTGCGACCTTCGTGAGTCGGATCGTGGTGCCCCGGGTGAGCCCCATCGACAGCAACTTGCTGCGGTAGGATGACCCTCCGCCGTGATACCCCACGATGACCGCAAATTCGCCTATATCGAGATCTGAGATGGAAAGATTATGACCGGGCTCACGAGGGCCTCGCGCCCGTCTATGTCTGCGTCCACGCCCGAGGCCGGAACCGCCTCGGCCGGGCCGCGGATGATGTTTATGCATGTAGTTCGACTCGGAGTGTCTCAGTTAACCGGTAAAAGTATATCCGCCCCGAACTCGTACTGTCAACGAGCGTGAGACCGGGTGCGTGGGGAGCCCGCAGATGCCGTTGCCTGCTTGGCCGGGCCTCTGGTCGTTTCCGGTATGGATGTATTAGAATATCGGCCGATATTTAGAAGAGCCGATGGCATCAGATAAGCAGAAGCTCAAAGAAATCATAAGCCTCGATTCGGAGCTCAACAAGCTGCAGGACCTCGACATCCTGCTCGAGCGCATCCTCACCGAGTCGCGTCGTGTTACCGGGGCGGACGCCGGGTCGATCTATATCCGCCGGGGCGACGAGCTCGTCATTAACTACGCCCAGAACGACACACTTCAGGCCAAGCTCCCGCCCGGAGAGAAGCTCATCTACAAAGTGTTCACCGTGCCGGTGAGTACCAAAACCATCTCCGGCTACGCGGCCGCCACCGGCGAGCCGGTGAACATCAAGGACGTCTACAGCATTCCCGAGGATGCGCCCTACGGCTTCGATCCGACCTACGACCGGGTGTCGGGATACACGAGTCGCTCGATGATCGCCATACCGCTTCGGACCAACATCGGCGAAAACCTCGGCGTGATCCAGCTCATCAACAAGCAGTCGGCCACCGGCAGGGCCATCGCCTTCAACAAAGACGATGAGCTCATGCTCATGCACTTCGCGACGAACGCCACCGTCGCCCTGCAGCGCGCACAGATGACCCGCGCCATTCTGCTGCGGATGATCAGCATGGCGGAGCTTCGCGATCCGAAGGAGACCGGACAACACGTCAACCGGGTTGCCGGTTTTGCCGTCGAAATCTACGAGCGATGGGCAACCGAACAGGGACTCGAGTCGCACGAGATCGAGCGAACCAAAGACAACCTCCGTATGGCCGCCATGCTCCACGATGTGGGGAAGGTGGCCATCTCCGACCTCGTGCTGAAAAAGCCCGCGCGATTCACCCCGGAAGAGTACGAGACGATGAAGACGCACACCCTTCACGGCGCCCGACTGTTCGTGAACAAGCAGTCGGACTTCGACGAGGTTGCCCAAATCGTTGCGCTCACCCACCACGAGAACTGGGACGGCACCGGCTACCCGGGGCACGTGGATGTCGAGACAGGCGAAACGGTGAAACAGGATGGAGACGGCCGACCGCTCGGCAAACGGGAGGAGGAGATCCCCCTTTTCGGCCGCATCGTCGCCATCTGCGACGTCTACGACGCGCTGAGCAGCAAGCGCGTATACAAGGATGCCTGGGGCGAAGAGGACGTTCTCGAGGAGATGCGGCGCCTGTCGGGCAGCAAGTTCGACCCCGAGCTCATCGAGATATTCTTCAAAGTCCTGCCGAACATTCGCACCGTTGCGGCAAAATTTCGCGAGGAAGAGGAATAGCCGCGGTCGAAGCGCCACGCCATGGGGACCCTGACGACACGTGATTCCACAGGTCAGCGCTCACCGTTTGTGCTCCTGAAGTGGATAGTCATCGGAATCGTGGCCGCGCTGTGCGGCGTTGCCGTCGTCGGAAGCTTCCTGTTTCTGGTGATGGGGCTTCAGCGTTTTCTGCGCGGCACAGGGCTCCCCCTCCCCCTGTTTGCACTCGCAGGCGCCCTCGTCACGGGAACGCTCATCTATCGTATTGACCCGCGCTGTGCCGGAGAGGGCATCCCCTCCTACGTGCACGGTCACCGCACCTACGGCGGGCGACTCGATCTCTCGGAAACTGTCGGTAAGTATCTCGCGTCGCTTGCGACCCTCGGCACATTCGGAAACGGCGGCATCGTCGGGCCCGTCGGTCGCGTCACAGCCGGGGTGATGTCCGCTCTGGGGCAACGGCTCCGCGGCAGCTGGTTCACGACGGCCGATCTCGGCACCGCAACCACCGCGGGGCTCGCCGCAGCGGTGGCCGTCGTCTTTCGCAGTCCCGTCGGCGCCGGCGTCTTCGCCGTCGAGATCATGCAGAAGAACGAGATGCGCTACAGCCAGCTCTTTCCCGCGATCATCGCAAGCGCAATCGGTTCTCATCTTGCGGTAATCTTCAACATCACTCCGCTGATGCGGCCACCTCTGTACACGCTACCCGCGCCCGCCACAGCCGTGCACCCCGAGCTTCTGCTGCCCGTGCTTCTCGTCGCGGTTCTCACCGGCGTAACCGGGCGGGCCTACAGCGGCTTCTACGGGCTCGTCGCCCGCTTTTCGAGACGGGATGAAACGACCGGCGTCGTCACCAAGGTGCTCACCGGCACCGTGATTGCCGCCGGGGTGACGTGGCTCGTAAACCCCGAGATCATGGGAACGAGCGAGTATATCGTCGATGACCTCACCTCCGGCGGGAGCACCAGCCTCTACGGGAACCTACCGCCGTCCGTTCCTATCGTCGTCGTCCTGCTGATTCTCGCCGCACTCAAGCTCGCGGCAAACTCCATCACCGTCGGATCGGGCCTCAGCGGCGGCTTTACCGGGCCGGCCGCCATCATCGGCATGCTCCTCGGCCGGGTCGCGGCCGATCTCATGGGTGTTGCCGAGGGCTCTCTCGAGTATCACGCAATGATCGCCGCCGGTTTCACCGGCATGCTCGCAAGCACCCTCAACATCCCCATCGCCGCCGCCATCATCGGCATCGAGATCTTCGGCATCCAGCACGGCGTCTCCACCGGCCTCACCGCCGTCCTCGCCTTCCAGCTCAACCGCCGCCAGACCATCTACGACTCCTCCCTCGAGGA
>CAZVXU010000285.1:0-3182 GCA_964631585.1 uncultured Spirochaetaceae bacterium
GACACCGGTGTCGCAGAGCTCGGAGATGTAGGCGCGGATCGCCGGTGTGGTGATGATGATGTCGTTCCCGCCCTGCACCATGAGCACCGGTACATCATGGCCGCTGAGGCCGCTCTCGTTCTCCGAGAGGCGGCGGTAGAAGGAGGGGTACTCCTCTTCCAGCGTTCCGCCGTGGAGGGCCTCATAGAACTCCCCGGTGAAGAGCTCCCGGCCGTCGAACGGATAGTAGAGCTCCATCTCCTTCACGCATTTGGTTGCCATGTCCTGCGTGAGCGTCTCGACCCAGCGCTCCTGCAGGTACGCGGCCGGGTCTATCTCATCGAAGCCGTACATCGCCCGGTAGGCGTAGATGATGTAGGGGGAGTAGTAGGCGGCTTCCTGCATGAGCGTTATGACGTCGTTCGTGGCGGCAAAGCCGATGGCGCCACGAAGATCGACATCCGGCGCATACTCATCTCGGAGGTCCGCCGCGGCAAGCGCGGCATGCCCGCCCTGGGAGTAGCCCGCAGTGAAGACGTCGGGAGCCGGTGTCGCGTCAAACTCAGCGTCTGCGAAGAAGTGCCGTACCGCGCGGGCACCGTCGAGCATCAGATGTGCCTCGGCAGCCTTACTGAAGTAGCGCTGCGCCCGCATCGGGTCGTTGAACCCGATGTAGTCGGGGAAGATGGTGATGATGCCCTGGGCGGCGTAGGAGGCCATGTTGGTGCGATAGTAGCCCCAGCGTTCTACCTCCGGCTCTTCGAGCGAGGGTGCGCAGCGATCGGCAATACCGGTCGTGCCCGAGCCGAAGACGAGCACGGGCCGCTCGGCGGGCGCCTCGAGAATCGGGACGAAGAGCCGCGCCTTTGCCTCCAGGGCCGTGCCGTCGAAGTCCGAGGTGGTGTAGTAGACGACGTACTCATCCACCGGATACTGAGCCTCGGGTGTGCCGTACCACTCGAAAAGCTGCGGGCCGGCCTCCTCGATCTCGGCGATGCTCCAGCGACCCACCTCTTCGGTGGAGGCGATGCTCCCCGGTTCCTGCGCTCCGAGCGGGCTAATCGCCGTGATAAACAGGACGGAGGCCATGACGCCCGCAAGTCCGGCTCCCACCGCCCGGAGGCCGCCCGCACGCCGGGCCGCCGCCCGAGGCCCGTTCGCCCGCAGACGCCGCCGAGTACATATCACTTTGATCATTCTCATGACTTCTCCCTCATCCATTCGAGTACGTCGAAGTAAGCCGCCTGGCGAACGTCGTGGCGCTCGCCCTCGTACACCAGATATTTCACCTCGCTCCCCGCGTTCCGCAACCGGGAAACGAACTCCCGTTGCGAATCCGGGAAGACGACTATGTCGTCGGTCCCCTGGAGAATCAGCGCGGGCACCCCGTGGCCCGAGAGCCCCACCGTGTGTTCACGGAGGATCCGGTCGATCTCCGGATAGTGGCTCCCGACGCTCCCGTTCTCGAGCGCATCGGCGAAGCCTTCCCGATAGAGCACCCACGGTCCCCACGGATAGTAGTTCTGGATGCCGCCGATGCACTGTCGGGTCACATCCTCGTCGAGAGTGCCGAGCCAGCGATCCTGTAGCATCAGCGCCGGATCAAACCGCTCGCTTCCGTAACGCTCGCGAAAACTGTAGGCAACGACCGGTCCCACGACCACGAACTCCCGAAGCAGCGCTTGCATGTCCGTGGTCGGGCCGTAGCCGACAATGCCGGTGATCTCGATCTCCGGCGCGTAGCGCGCCTGATAGTCGGCGGCCGCGAAAGCCGCGTGGCCGCCCTGAGAGTAACCGGCCAGGAACACCCCGCCTACTACCGGCTCACCGGCGTCACGGAGGAACGCGCGCACGGCGCGGACTCCGTCCAGCATGAGGTGAGCCCCTGCGTCGGCCTGGAAGAAGGGCTGCACCCGGTCGGGGTCACCGAATCCCATGTAATCGGGCACGAGCCCCACCATCCCCTGTCCCGTGAACGCCAGCGCGTGCGCGCGGTAGAGACCCCAGTGGATGCCGGCGATGTGTTCGCGCGACGGCCGGCACGGATCGATGATCCCGGTGGAACCGGGGCCAAAGAGATAGAGGTCGCGGTCCTCACCATCGGGCATGCGCGGAACGAAAAGCTGTGCGGTAACGGGGGCATCGGTGCCGTCCGGATAGACGCTTTCGTAGCGCACGTAGTAGACGTCCACCCCGTAGCGGGCGTCAGGCGCCCGGTAGCCCGAGAACAGCGGCCTGATGAAGGCATCGATCTCCGCGGCCGAGTACGTGCGGTCGAACTCGACGTCCATGATTCGGCCCGATTGGGCGGGTGCGGGTGCGGGCGTCAGGAAGGCCAGGGTGAACAGCAGCGCGGAGATAAGCACGCGCCGGAGGGGGAATCGGGGCCGGGGCCATGGTCCACTCATCCCTCTCAGCTACGAAAACTGGTAGGTTTTGTCAAGGCAATGCTTGCCGCAGCGCTTGCCCCGCCGCACCGTCCCCGTGATATCATTCTCCCTCGATGAGCCTGCAACAGCCCGCTCGCAGGATACGACGCGCGTGCCTCCTTTTCTTCGCGCTTTGGCTGTCCGCCCTCCCGGTCGTGGGCCAGTCGCAGACCGGTGTGTACGGGCCGGCGGCGCCTGAGAACGCCGGCTTCGTGCGCGTCTTCAACGGTGATCCCTCGCGGGGGGAGGCAGCTGAGCTACCCGTCGGGCCGCGACGCTTCGGTCCGATCGCCCTCGGCGAGGTGACTGCCTACCGGCCGATTCGCGGGGGCGTGTTTCTTCTGCGAAGCGGCGGCGGCGAGGCCGAGCTCATCGTGCGCCCGGACGCCTACACCACCGTTCTCCTCGGCTCCGAGGAGATCACCGTCATCTCCGACGAGCGTCACGAAGATCCGGCGCGGGCCCAGCTCGTGCTCTACAACGGGGCGGACGCGGGAGGGGTGGACCTTGTGGTACTCCCCGACGGGGCGCCGGTATTTCGGGATGTGCCCGCCGGTGCGTCCCGAGCCCGCGCGGTAAACGCGGTCACTGTCCAGCTCGGCCTGCGGGCGGAGGACGGTGCTGCGGTCGACCTCGGGCCCCTCGATCTGACCCGCGGGGATTCCTTCGGAGTCTTCGTCGTCTCAGAGGAACGGGGGATCGCTGCCCGCATCCACGAAGCCCGGGTAGTCGTCGAAGACTAGCGATGGTATTCAGCACCACCGTTTTCCTGTT
>CAZVXU010000286.1:0-3168 GCA_964631585.1 uncultured Spirochaetaceae bacterium
GTCGCCTTGGTCGCGCCGGTGGAGATTCCGCCGTCGACCAGCAGGGTCTGTCCGGTCACGTACTCGCTGGCGTCGGAGGCGAGGAAGATCACCGCGCCGTCGAGGTCGTGGGGTTTGCCGGGTCTGTTCAGCGGAATGCGGTCCTCGAGGTACTCGACCCAGGCCTGGTTCTCGTAGAGGGCCTTGTTCTGCTCGGTCTTGAACCAGCCGGGCGCGAGGCAGTTCACGGTAATGCCGTAATCACCCCAGTCGTCGGCGAGACTCATCGTCATCTGCTTCACCCCACCGCGGCTCGCGCAGTAGGGGGTGATGCCGGCGTAGCCGAAGACGCTCGTCACCGAGCCGATGTTCACGATACGGCCGTACCCGCGCGGAATCATCTTCTTCGCCACGGCCTGGGCCACGAAGAAGGATCCGCGCAGGTTGGTGTCGAGGACCGTGTTCCAATCATCCCAGGTCACCTCGACGGCGGGCTTCCTGATATTGAGGCCCGCGTTGTTAATGAGGATGTCGATCTTCCCGTAGTGATCGTGGGCGGCCTCTACCATGGAGACGATGCTGCCCTCCTCGCGAACGTCGAGCTCGAGGGGCAGCGCGCGTCGGCCCATGCCCTCGATTTCGGCCTTGAACTCTGAGAGTTTGTCCGCGTTTCGGCTCGTGATGACGAGATCGGCGCCGGCGCCCGCGAGAGCTCTCCCGAAGTACTGCCCGAGCCCGCGACTCGCACCGGTGACGATGGCCACTTTTCCGCTCAGATCGAATACTTTCGTGCTCATAGTATTGCTCCTTTAGCCGCATCCCGGCCACGCCGGCTCAGGTCCCAGGTTTGAGAATCACCTTCATCAGGCCCTCGTCGCCCTTGTACAGGCGGCGGAACCACTCTGCACCCTCGGAGAGGGGCGCAACCGCGCTGACGAGCGGATCGAGGTTTACGGCGCCTCGGCGGATCATCTCGAGGCAGGCCGGGTACTCACCGGAGGATGCATTGGATCCCTGGACCCGGATCTGCCGGGTGACGAGGTACTGAAGGGGCGCCTCCACCTTCGGGGCGAAGTTTCCGATAACCGTCACCGTTCCCCCGCGCCGCACGCTCGACACCGCACTGTCGAAGGAGGCCTGTAGTCCCACCGCGTCGAAGGCGCTCCGCACCCCGCGGCCCTCGGTCAGCTCCGCGACCAGCGGCCACAGCTCGTCGTCTTTGGTGTTCACCACGCGGTCGGCACCGAGTGCCGCCGCCGTGTCGAGCTTTCGGTCGTCGATGTCCGCGGCAATAATGGGGCCGTAGCCCGTCGCGCGAAGTATCTGCACGACGAGAATGCCGATCATGCCGACGCCCACGACCACCGCGGCGTCGCCGGTCTCATGGGGAGTGATCTCCGCCGCGTGCATCGCGATGGAGACGGGCTCCACCATGGCCGCGTGCTCGTAGCTCACCCCCTCCGGCAGGATGTAGATGCCGCGCTCGGGAACTGCGACGTACTCCGCGAGGGCGCCGTTCTGGCGGTACTCGTCGGCGCTCACACCGAGAACTCGGCGATTCTCACAGAAGTTGATCTCGCCGCGGCGGCAGTAGAAGCACTCGCCGCAGTAGAGTGTGGAGTCGAAGGTAACCGCGTCTCCTACCGATACATGCTTCACGCGGGGGCCGACGGCGGTCACGTCGCCGGCTGCCTCGTGGCCCATGATGACCGGGGGGATGCGCCTGCCGGTGCTCCCGTCCTGTCCATGGACGTCGCTCCCGCAGATGCCCACCGCGTGCACCTTCACGAGAACCTCGTCCTCGGCGAGATCCGGTTCCGGTACGTCATTGTATTCAAAGTGGTTATATTCAACCAGCTCGAGTGCTTTCATGCTGCGTCCTCCATGGTAGTGCATTACCAGTCGTGCACCGCGCCCATCGCATCCCGAAGTGCCGGAAGGTATCCGGGCGTGTAGGGGTGCTGCGCCGCGGCGTCTTCGTCTACGTCGACGCCGAGGCCGGGCCGTGCGGGCACGTGGATATAGCCCTCGCGCACGTCGATCCCCCAGTCGAAGACCGAGAACACGCGCGGATCGTGCTCGACGAACTCCTGTATGCCGAAGTTCGGTACCGCCAGGTCGAGGTGCAGGTTTGCCGCGTGGGCAAGCGGGGATATGTCGCTCGGCCCGTGGAAGGCGGTTCGCACGCCGTAGGCGTCGGCGAGCGTCGCCGCCCGGCGCACCGGCGAGATGCCCCCGAAGTGGGTGACGTCGAGGCGCAGGTAGTCGATCCAGCGCTCCTGCAGGGCGGCCAGGCCGTCTGCGACCGTGTTGTAGAGCTCTCCCATCGCGAGCGGCGTTGTAGCGGCGGCCCGAACCTCCCGCAGAGCGGCGACACCGAGCGGCTCGAGGGGATCCTCGAGGAAGAAGAGGCGATAGGGCTCGAGCTCCCGCGCGACCTGCCGGGCCTGCGCCACCGACAGGCGCTCGTGGGCGTCGTGGATGAGTCCGACGTGCTCGCCGAGCTCATCACGCAGCAGACGTGTCACCCGGACGAGATCCCGCATGTAGACCTCCGTGTCCCATACCGGAGGCGTTCGCCGCAGGTTTCCCCCCACCTCGATCCGCTCCGTCGTGGCGATATCCTGATGCGGCTGGCGGTACACGGTGTCGGGCTCGCGTGGATCCGGCGTCTCGAAACTGTAGCGCAGCACGCGACAGCCGGCATCCATCCGGGATCGCGAGCGGGCAATGAGCTCCCCGTCGCTTCGCCCGTGAACGTGCAAATACGCGAGCAGCCGGTCCCGGCAGCGCCCGCCGAGCAAATCGTAGACTGGTGCATCGTGTGCCTTGCCCTTGATGTCCCAGAGCGCCATGTCGATGCCGGCAAGCGCGGAGAGCATCACAGGGCCGCCCCGGAAGTAGGTGTGGCGAAAGACCATCTGCCAGACGTCCTCGATGCGCTCGGCGTCGTGGCCCGCGAGCCATCCCGCAAGATGCTCTTCGATGAGCACCTGCACCGCCCGCTCGCGTCCGTTGAGCGTCGCATCACCGTACCCGACTATGCCTGAGTCGGTTTCAACCCTCACGATGAGATAGTTGCGGTCCGGGCAGGTGAGAATCGTCGAGACGCGGGAGATGTGCATTGGGCGTATTGTGAACGGAATCGGGCGCGAGGGCAAGGATGCCTGTCGGTCACCCCTTCGGAAG
>CAZVXU010000287.1:0-3165 GCA_964631585.1 uncultured Spirochaetaceae bacterium
GGCGGCCGGTGTGGGGGCGGGCTTCGACGAGGCGCTGGTAATTCACAGCCCGGATGCCGGGCGGCAGCCGCTGCACGAGCTTCAGTCCGCTGTCCTCGAGCAGGCGGTCGACGGCTCGATGAAGGGGCCGCTGTTCATGCTGCGCGAGCTCATCACGCACTTCCAGAAGCGGGGCGGTGGTTCGATCGGACTCGTGCTCTATCAGCCCGACGGAGAGGTGACATCTCCTCTCGATGCCTGTACCGCGGGCGGCTTCCAGGGCGTCGCCGGCGGGCTTTTCACCTACTACCGAAACGAGCCGATCACTCTGCGCGGGTTCTCAGCCACCGAGGCCCAGCCGGCGGAGTTTGCCGCCTACATCATCGGGATTCTCGGTGAGGGCAAGGGTGAAGGCAAGTGGAACCGGTTTTCCGCCCGGGGCGGTATTTTCTCACGGGCGCGCTCGCGTTGACCACGCGCGAATAGATCGGCTATTGTCGAGACCATGAAAATATGGATGCGGCTTCTTGCCGGGAGCATCATCGGCGTGCTGCTCGGAAGCTACCTTCCCGAGAGCGGCGGCGATACGGCCCGCCTCTTCGCGAGCATTGCCGAGTACGTTGTAAGCATCGCCCGCTATTTCCTGTTCCCGCTGGTATTCTTCGGCGTGATCATCGGCACCTCCGAGCTCATGGCCGGGCGCCGCGTGCTGCGCCTCTATGGAAAGACGATCGGACTGCTCCTGGCAGCCACGGCGGTGAGCATACTCATCGGGACCGGCGCCGTGCTCGCGGTGTCGCCCGGCCGCATCCCTCCCATCTTCCAGGAAGCTCCTGTGACCGACATCCCCGAGATCGGGACACTTCTCGAGCGTATTTTCCCCCGAAACCTCTTTGCCGCTTTCAGCCAGGGCGGTGACTTCCTGCTCCCCCTCCTCGCCCTCGGCATCTTCGTCGGCCTCGCGCTGCACTACGACCAGTCGGCCGGACAGGGCGTGAGTCAGTTTGCCGATTCGGCCTCCCGCGTCTTCTATCGCCTCAGCGCCTTCGTGGTCGAGATCCTCGGCATCGGTATGATCGCGGTGGCGGCAGCGATGGTCTTCGATATTCGGGCGATAAACGATTTTCAGATATTCGCCTCGCTCATACTGACCGTTTCGGTGAGTGTCGGATTCATCGTGCTGGTGGTCTATCCGGTGATCATCTACTTTTTCGTAGACCGTGACAGCGCGTTGCCCTGGCTCTACGCCATGATCGCGCCGCTTCTCACGGGCCTGTTCTCCGGGGACGTGTATTTCAGCCTGCCCACTCTCGAGCGCGTCGGAAAGGAGAGTCTCGGTGTGCCGCGTCGCGCCGGCAGTGCCGTCTTCTCCCTCGCGGCGGTCTTCGGCAAGGCCGGAAGTGCTCTCGTGGCGGCGGCGAGCTTCATCGTGATACTGCGCTCCTATACGGCGCTGGAAATCACCTTCGCGCAGGTGTTGTGGGTGATGACGAGCACCTTCGGGGTATCCTTCCTCCTCGGCGCCGTGCCGGGCTCGGCAGCAATCGTCGCACTGGCGATGCTCTCCAATCTCTACGGTCGCGGGATGGAGGAGGTGTTCCTCATCCTCTGGCCCGCAGCGCCCATCCTCATCAGCCTCGGTGTCGTCCTCGACGTGGCGACGGCGGGCTTCGTGGCGCTGGTGGTCGCCTCCACCGAAAAGATGCGGCGACGGGTGGATGAGTACGATTTCGTCTGAGTCGACACGGTAGCGGGCGCGCGGGCGGCGGCCCCGGGCCGCGGCGGCCCGCTACGGCGAGAGGCGAAGCTCGAGATTCGGGAGGATGATCGCCTCGTCGAAGAAATCAACCTCGTACTGCGTCCACAGGTTGTGGACGGGGAAGAATATCCGCAGGTTGAGCCCGAAGCGGACGGTCTCGTTTAGGCGATAGAGGAACGACCCGGTGATCTCGGGTTGCAGGAAGCGGGCCTCGGAGAAGAAGTACTCGTAGAGTCCGTCGAGCTCAGAGCCCTCGATGGGCTGGGCCGGCAGGCGCAAAATAACCGACGGTGAGGCTCCCGCGAGAATCGCGAACTCTTCGGACAGTCTCAACTCGTAGAGATAGGGAACGCTCAGGATGAGGCCGAGGCTGCCGGCGATGTTTCCCGCTGTAGTGCCGGTCTCGATCTGCGTCGGGACGGCTTTGCCCGAGGCGGTCTCGAGGTATTCCTGCCAGTAGAAAAACAGCGTAGGGGCAAAGCGCACCCGGGGTGCGAACTCGAGGTCGACGCCCAGGCCACCGGTGAAGTTCAGCGGGCTCACGTCGCTGCCCTGAACGGGCTCGCCGTCTGAGTCGGTGGTATAGCCGTTTCCGATCCAGGCCTGCCCGAGGTGCAGATCGAGCTCGCCGACCTCGAGGGCGTTCGCGGCGCCGGCCGCCGATAGCAGCAGGGCGAGGATCAACGCTGTGCGGGCGGTCGTGCGGCTCATGTCGTTGAGACTAACTATAACACGCTCTCCGGCACCCGGCCACGTGTGGCGGGGCGGGACCCTCAGTAGGCGCGAGCGAAGACTGCCATGTGCTTCGCGGGCTCGCCGCTGACAATGCACTTCTTACCGGCGGCCTCTTCTTCGTTTCCGAAGCGCAGTACGCGAATGGTCGCCTTGGTGTCCTCTTTGACCTTGAGCTCGGTCTCCTTCGTCCCCGACCAGGGGGCGACGCCAAATCCGCTGGTGGCGTTGAGAAACTCGCAGAACTCCTCGTAGTTGCCGTCGAACTCGCGGGTGTTTTCCTCGCGGAAGGCGCGGGCGCGCTCGAAGAGGTTGGATTGAATGTCCGCGAGGAGGTCCCGGACAGCATCGGCAATGCCGTCGATGGGCACGGGGGTCTTCTCGCCGGTGTCGCGTCGTACGAGCACGGCCTTGTTGTTCTCCATGTCGCGGGGGCCGCACTCGACGCGGATCGGCACGCCGTAGAGCTCCCACTGGGAGAACTTGTAGCCGGGGCTCGCCGTATCGTCGGCGTCGAGCTCGGTGCGGAACTCAGCGCGCAGTTTCTCGTGGATGCCTCGCGCGTAGGCAATCACTTCGTCCTTGTTCTTGTTCTTGAAGATCGGAATGATGACAGTTTCGATGGGCGCGAGTCTCGGTGGCACGACGAGACCGGAATCATCGGAATGCATCATGATGAGCGCACCGACGAGGCG
>CAZVXU010000288.1:0-3124 GCA_964631585.1 uncultured Spirochaetaceae bacterium
GGCCGCAGTCCCGAGGCGCGGGTCTTCCAGCTTGCCAGCAAGCTCGGTGGCCGCCTGAGTGTCTCCGACGTCGTCATAGAGCTCGGCGTCGACGTAAAGGATGCCGAAGAGCTGCTGCAGGGCCTCGTGGACAACGTTCGCGTCCGCATGGAGCTCGACGATAACGGGCGGGTAACCTTCGAGTTTCCCGAAATTATCGATCGCCACGAGCGCGGGGGGTGAGCATCCGCTCGTAGACGCTGTGGGCGCGCTCGAGAGTCTGTGAGAGGCGCGGCCAGAAGTCTTCGGTGATATTCTGTGCCTGCTGCATGCGCCGCGCCACCACCTCGGTATCCTCGGCATCGAGTCTGAGACTGTGAACCTGCCGGTCGGCCGCGATCTGCAGCACGTGCTCGGCTTTCCGCAGAAACACGTAGTCTTCCCGTAAGTGCTCCGCGGTCTCCTCATCGAGGAGCCCTCGTGCGGCAAGAGAGTCTATTGCCGCCAGGGTATTGGCTTCGAGGTGCGGGCGCTCGTCGTCGCCGGCGACGAACGGGCCCGACGGCTCGCGTCCGCTGCCCCCGGCCGCGCCCGCCGCCGCCTGCGCCACGTCCAGCAGCTGAAGCCCCTGCACGAGAAACTCGATGTCGCGGATGCCCCCGCGTCCCTCCTTCACATCCACCACGTTCGGATCGCTCTCGACCGCGCGGGTCTTCTGCTCGCGCAGCTTACGTATGCTGTCCGTAACCGCCTGTGGCTCGACCCGGCGGGGGATGCTCTCGTGCACCGAGGTCACGAAACGACCGGCGAGCTCACGATTTCCCGCCACCGCACCGAGTTTGATCGCCGCCTGACGTTCCCAGGCCGCGGCCTGCCGCCGGTAATACTCGACGGCGGCGGACATGGGATAGACCAGCATCCCCGAGGACCCGAAGGGACGTAGCCTCAGGTCCACTCGATACAGGTAGCCCTGCAGCGTGTGGGCGGTAAGGTCTCGGTTGAGCCGCGTCATCACCGCGGTGTAGGCATTTCGCTCCGCGCCGGGATCGGCCTGCGGGTCCGGCTCGTAGACGGCGAGCAGATCGATGTCCGAGCTGTAGTTGAGCTCGTTGCCGCCGAGTTTTCCGAAACCGAGAATCGCGAATCGCGCGGGGCTGACATCCGGGCTCTCACGCAGTATGCGCTCCAGGCAGGCATCGACGATCGTCCGCGCCAGGTTCGAGAGCTCCGCGGTTATCTCCCGCAGTCCCACGCCCAGGCAGATATCGCGTGTCCCGATCCGGAGTATTTCCCGCCGCCGGAAACGGCGCACCGCGTCGAGCCACTCCTCGTGCGACTCGCACCCATCGCCGATTTCACTGAGGTCGGCTCGCATCTCCTGCTCTCCGCGAAGTCCGCGGATGACGTGCGGTGCGGTGGCCCAGGCGAGGAAGTCGGGATCGCGGAAGAGGGTGTGGGACAGAAAGGTGCTGGTTGCGAGGATGCTGAGCAGTATCTCCAGGCGCTGGGGTTGGCGCTCGAGCTCGCGGAAGTGTGCCTCCGCGTCCTCGATGGCGCCTACGAGCTGCTCCCAGTGATTGAGTGCAAGGTCGGCATCCGGCACACGGGTGAACACGTCCCAGGCGAGAACGGCGAGCTCGGCAAAGAGATAGCGCCTCGTGCCGTCTCCCGAGAGGCTGCGGAGATTGTGCAGGCTCCGCTCCGGATCCCGGAAGCCGCCTGAGCTCAGAATGGCGGCCACGCGCTCGGCGTCGACATGATCGGAGAGTATGATGTCTGCGACCGTCCCGAGGGGCGAACCGGGCAGGGCGTCGCGGCCGAGCTCGCGCTCGACAAAGACGCGGACCTGTGCCGTGCGTGTTTCGAACTCCACATGGAGTTGCTCGGCCGGTCCGAGCTCGCCGCTTCCGACATAGCCCATGCGCCTGGCAAGGTGCTGGTACTCGAGGGATGGCACTGCCGGGAGAAATAGGTCCATGGCGTTGCCGCGGAGCATCCGCAGTCCGTTTATGAGCTTCCGCAGAAAGTGATAGGCATCAACCAGGCGGTCCGCCTCGGCGGCGTCAATCTCGCCGGCAGCGACGAGCTCACGCAGGGCGACGTGGATACGCGGGGTGCGAAGCCGCTCGTTCGCCCGGCCGAGAGTGACCTGGAGAATCTGGACGCTGTACTCGAGGTCCACGAGGCTGCCGGGGGAAAACTTCGCATTGAGCTGTCCGGGACGGCTCTTGGACTTGAGTTGCAGCGCACGCAGGCGCTTGAGCTCGGCGACGTCGATGCTGTCGGCGGCGTAGACGAGATCGTCGCGCAGTCGCTCGACCCGCCGCCCGAACTCCTCGTGCCCGGCGACTCGTCGCATGCGCACCAGCGCGAGCTTCTCCAGGCCCGAGGCCTCCCCGGAGTAGTAGCGGGAAAACTGCGCGAGGCTCGACGCTTTGGCGCCGGCGGCTCCATAGGGACGGAGCCGCAGATCCACCTGAAAGATGCCCTCACGCTTGGCACGGATGAAGCCCGAGATCTCGTTGACGAGGTGGGCGAAGAACTCGGCGTTGCGGACCGGCTCCCCCCCGTCGCTGCCGCCGTCGTCGCTGTAGACGAACATCATCTCGATGTCCGATGCGTATCCAAGCGCCTCTCCGCCGAGCTTCCCGAGGCCCATGACGGCGACGTTGGCCTCGAGCCCGGCAACCGTGCGCGGCGTGCCGTAGCGTGCCGCGAGGGCCTCGAAGCAGATGCGGTAGGCGGTGTCGATCACCGCCTCGGCGAGGGCGGTAAGGCGGGAGCTCAGGAAGAAGAAATCGAGCTCGCCGCGGAGAATGTGGTCGAGATCGATGAGATACGTTTCGTGGTCCTTGAAATCGTTGAGGACCTGCCGTTTCTCCTCGAACCCGTCGGCCTTCTCGAGAGCGGCGGCGAGGAGACCCGGCACCTCCTCGGGCGAGTGACTCAACACCGTGTCGTCGGAGCTTGCAAGGAGCGGCAGCAGCTGCTCATGCTGCATGCGAATGAAGTCCTCCCACAGGAAGTCGCTTGCCCCGAGCAGACGGGCGAGGTCCTGGAGGATTTTCGGGCTCGAGAGAACGTCATCCATTCGGTCGCGCTCGGAGAGGGTCAGGAAGTCCTGAATGAGCCGCTCGAAGCGCAG
>CAZVXU010000289.1:0-3119 GCA_964631585.1 uncultured Spirochaetaceae bacterium
AGTCGCCGAACTGCGCCTCCCACAGGACGAGGCAGTTCGGCTGCGCGAGGGAATACCCGTAGTCGAAGCCGAGCACCGCGAACTCCGAGAGTGGACTGTCGTAGACGGAGAACACACCCTGGCCCTCCCCGATGTGCTGGAGGGGCACGTAGGTGGTCGGCACATCGGTCTCCGCGTCCCACCACACCGCATGGCGCTGGCTGAAGGTGCCGCGGCCGGAGTCCTCTCCGCTGAGGCGCACGGGGTGACCCTCCAGCAGCAGCGAGCCGAACGCCATCGACTCGGCCAGAGCCCAGTCGAAGTTTTCTCCGCTCTCAACCCGCTCGCGACGGTCCTTCACGAAGCGCTTGAGCTTCGGGTGCACGTGAAAGTCTTCGGGGATGGTGGTGAGCACCTCCCCGATCTTCTTCAGACGGTCCTCCCTCACGCGCGTGTCGGAGGGGTCGAAGGTGTACTCCCGGCTGATGTCCGCCCATTCCCCTCGCTCGAAGGCATCGTCGAGATGAGGCTCGTATCCCTCTTTGGCCTTTTCGAGCTCGTTCTTCAGTGCCTTTTTGTACTGCTCGCGAAACGCGTCCTGCTCTTCCTTCGGCATCACCCCGTTCTCGGCCACTTTCTTGCCGTGAATGGTCGTCACGCTCTCGTGGTTCTTGATGATGCTGTACATGATGGGATGGGTGAACGAGGGCTCATCGGCCTCGTTATGTCCGAGGCGCCGGTAGCAGAGAATGTCCACGACCGCGTCGTAGCCGAACTTCTGCCGGTATCGCAGAGCAAGGTCGATGGCATGCAGGACCGCCTCGATGTCGTCCCCGTTGGCGTGGAGAATGGGAACGGGCATGGACTTCGCGATGTCGGTTGCGAAGAAGGTCGAGCGCGCGTCCCGCGAGGCGGTGGTGAAGCCGATCTGATTATTGAGGATGATGTGCACGGTGCCGCCGGTGCGATAGCCCTTGAGCTGAGAGAGATTGAGTGTCTCGGCCACTACGCCCTGTCCCGAGAATGCCGCGTCTCCGTGAATCAGTATGGGCATGACCTTCTTCCGGTTGCGGTCACCGCGACGGCGCTGGATTCCGCGGGTCTTGCCCTCGACTACCGGGTCCACCGACTCGAGATGGCTGGGGTTGGCAACCAGGCTCACGTGCACGGTGCGACCGTTCTCGGCATCCACGTCGGTGCTGTGTCCGAGGTGATACTTCACGTCACCGCTGCCGCCGTAGGTGTGGGGCATGTAGTTCTCGGTGAAGTGGCTGAAGGTTTCGGCCGGTTGCTTGCGTATGACGTTGGTGAGCACGTTGAGACGGCCGCGGTGCGCCATCCCGAGCACGAGCTCCTGCACGCCATGCTCGGGGGCCGCCTCGACGATGTATCGCAGTGCCGGTATCAGCCCCTCTCCACCCTCGAGTGAAAACCGCTTCTGTCCGATGAAGTTCGAATGGATGAACCGCTCGAGCTCCTCCGCCTTGATGAGGTCTTTCTGGAAGCGGATGCGGCGCTCGCGGTCCCATTTCGGCTGCCGCTCGGGGCTCTCGAGGTGCTCGATGACCCAGCGTCGCATGGGTTTGTTCTGGATGTGGAGAATCTCCGCGCCGAGGCTGCCGCAGTAGGTCCGACGAAGCATCTCCAACAGCTGCCGCAGGGGCGCGCGCTTCGGCTCGAAGTACCGCCCCGTGTACACCTCCCTGTCGAGGTCATCCTCCGACAACCCGAAGGAATCGAGGGTCAACGACTCGTAATTGCCCTCCATGGTGATGTACATGTACTTGAGCTCGGGGGTGCTGTAGTTCTCGAGCGGGTTGAGGTGGGCGTAGATGTAGCCGACATCCCGGTAGGCCCAGATAAGGCTGTCGACGCGGCTCTGACGATAGACCGCCGCCTCGGGCATCGCCTCGCCGGGTGCCGTGGCCGTCACTCCGGGTGCCGCGGTGGCGTCTGCGGCGGCCGTGCCCGCGGCGTGCCCGTTGCCGCCGGCGGCAGGATGGCTGCGCGGAATCGGTCCCGGGTAGGGGCCGCCGTTTCCGCTCTCTTTCCCCAGTGCCGCGAAATAGCTGCGCCACTCAGCGGGGACGCTCTGCGGGTCTTCGAGCCAGCTCCAGAAGAGCCCCTCGAGGAACTCCGCACTCGATAAATCAAGCATGCTCCGATCCAAAGTTACATACCCCCTTGCGATCGGTGACATAATAACACAGGAATGGGATGTGCTTCAGCGGCGCGCCCCGATCAGCCGAGGCGCGCTTTGAGAAGACCGGGTATTTCATCCGGCTTGTCGGCCACCGGCACACCTGCATCCTCGAATGCCTGCACTTTTGCAGCGGGAGTACCCTTGCCGCCGGAGATGATGGCCCCGGCGTGGCCCATGCGCTTGCCCGGAGGTGCGGTGCGCCCGGATATGAAGGCGACGACCGGCTTGGACATGTGCTGTTTGATGTAGTCGGCCGCTGCTTCCTCATCCTCGCCGCCGATCTCACCGATGACGACCACAGCCGCCGTATCGGGGTCCTTCTCGAAGAGCTCGAGCATGTCGATGAAGTTCGAGCCGACGATGGGATCGCCGCCGATGCCCACGCAGGTCGACTGCCCCATGTCGTTGGTGGTCAGGTTATAGACCACCTCATAGGTGAGGGTGCCGCTGCGAGAGATGACGCCGATGTTTCCCTCTTTGTGGATGCGCCAGGGCATGATGCCGATCTTGCTCTTTCCCGGGGATATCAGCCCGGGGCAGTTTGGTCCGATGAGCCGCAGCCCCTTGCCGCGCACGTAGTGGTAGGCTTCGAGCATCTCGAGCTCGGGGACGCCCTCGGTGATGGCGATGATGAGGGGGACGCCGGCGTCGGCGGCCTCGCGGATGGCCGCTGCGGCGAACTTCGCCGGAACGAAGATGACCGACGCGTCGACCGAGTGCTCTTTCATCGCGTCGGCCACACTGTTGTACACCGGCACGCCCTCGGCCTGCTGACCGCCCTTGCCGGGCGTGACACCGGCGACGATCTTCGTGCCGTCGCCGATCATCGTGCGCGCGTGAAAACCGCCGTCGCGCCCCGTTATTCCCTGTACGATGACGTTCGTGTTCTGATCGATAAGAATACTCATGGCTGTTTCCTTCCTCGCTTAGGCGCTCT
>CAZVXU010000290.1:0-3118 GCA_964631585.1 uncultured Spirochaetaceae bacterium
AGATGGTGGATGAGACGGTCTGCTGCAGGCGGCTCCACGCGTCTCCCCCGGGGCGCGACAGTTCCGCCGCGAGATCCTCCTCGGCCGGTGACATCTGGTGGTCGGCGAGGTAGCGCTCTTCCTCGAGAAAGAAACGATACGGTGCTATGCGCTCGTCGTATTCGGCGAGCTCGAGAAGCTCGGTGCCGAGGTGCTCGAGGTGTGTGCGGAACACCGCCCGGGTGGACTGCACCGGCTGCACGAGCTCCTGCAGCGCGTCGAGCTCGCGAACGAGGGATGCATTGGTGGTGTCGGTCGAGTAGGAAGCGTAGACGAAGGCCTCGAGATTCTCATGGGTGTCGAGAAGCGCGTTGAGGGTTTGTAGAACGCCGGTAAGCCACTCGCCTGCGTCGGAGCGTCGCGTCTGGTCGTCGGCCACGCGACGGGCGAAGGTCGCAACGAGCTCTTCGAGCCGACGGCGATCCCGCAGGAAGGCGTCGCCGTCGACGCCTTCATAGACCGGGGTCAGGTCCCAGCGCGGCGCGTTATCAGGAGATCCAGTCTGCATTCGGGTCTTCGTAGTCGAGGATTTCCGCCTCGTCGAAGAAGAGTGCGATTTCCCGCGCGGCGCTTTCCGGCGAGTCCGCGGCATGAATGATGTTGTTCTGGGTGATAAGGGCGAAGTCGCCGCGGATCGTGCCGGGGGCCGCCTCGGCGGGGTTCGTCTTGCCGGCCACAGTGCGAAGGAAGGGGATCGCCTCCTCGCCGCCGACGACCATCGCGATCACCGGCGCGGAGGTCATGTAGCCAACGAGCGACTCGTAGAAGGGTTTCTCCTTGTGCTCGGCGTAATGCTCCTCGCACAGCGGACGGGGGACCTGCATCATCTTCATCGCCTGAATCTTCAGGCCCTTCCGCTCGATCCGGGAAATAAGCTCGCCGACGATGCGTCGCTGCAGCACGCCGGGCTTCAGTATGCACAGTGTTTTCTGGTATGCCATTGTGACAGTTCCTTTCTTCGCCGTGTGGCGAGGTGATTGGGTGAATTATGACTCGAGCGTTGAGAATACCGGATTCCGCCGCCGGCGTCGAGGGCTCCTTGGCCGAGGCGGTGCATTCGCATTACACTTAATAGAGGGCAATTATGAACGATTTCGCAATTACACCGACAACGGCACTCCTTGTCGTTGACGTGCAGAACGACTTCTGCCCGGGCGGCAACCTCGCGGTGGAGGAGGGCGACCGTGTCATTCCGGTCATCAACAGTATCGCCGGCCGCTTTCCGCTTGTTGTTGCGACGAGGGACTGGCATCCGCAGGGCCATATCTCCTTCGCCTCCGCCCATCCGGGAAAGGAAATACAGGACACAGTGCAGGTCGACGACATCGAGCAGATCCTCTGGCCTGACCACTGTGTCCAGGGGACGGAGGGGGCGGAGTTCCATCCCGATCTGGACCGGCGGCCGATAAACCTGGTGCTCCACAAGGGCACGAAGGAGGGGCTCGACTCCTACTCTGCGTTTTACGAGAACGACAAGAAGACTGAAACCGGACTGCGATCCTACCTGCAGGGGCTGGGGTTCGACCGCGTGGTCGTCTGCGGTCTTGCAGCCGACGTCTGCGTCTACTTCACCGCTGTGGACGCCCGGGGTATCGGGTTCGAGACCGCTGTCGTATGGGATGCCACGCGTGGTGTGGACATCCCCGCCGGGAGCGTGGATGACGCCCGACGCGACATGGAGCAGCGCGGCGCCGCCATCATTGAATCGGGAGACCTGGCATCATGAGAATCACCTCCGGGCTTCTGACCGACCTCTATGAGCTCACGATGATGCAGGGCTACCATCACTATGACCTCAACCCGCGCGTCGTCTTCGATATGTTTTTCCGAAAGCAGCCGTTTCAAGGCGGATTCTCGGTTTTCGCCGGACTCGAAGACGTACTCGAAGTGCTCAAAGACCTGCACTTCTCCGATGAAGACATCGAGTACCTCGACTCTCTCGGCCTCTTCGGCGACGACTTTCTCGAGTATTTGCGGGAGTTCCGATTCCAGGGCGATGTCTACGCCGTACCGGAGGGAACTGTCGTCTTTCCGCAAGAGCCACTCATCCGGATCCACGGGACGCTCATGGAATGTCAGCTCGTGGAGAGCCTCTTGCTGAACATCGTGAACTTTCAGACGTTGATCGCGACCAAGACCGCTCGCATTTACCTCGCCGCCCGCGGCGGCAAAGTGCTTGAGTTCGGCCTGCGACGGGCGCAGGGGGTGGACGGCGCGCTATCGGCGAGCCGAGCCGCCTACATCGGCGGGGCGGGGGCAACCTCGAACACGCTGGCCGGCCGCCGCTACCACATCCCGGTAAGTGGAACCATGGCGCACTCCTGGGTGATGGCGTTCGAGAACGAGGACGAGGCCTTCGAGAAGTTTGCCGATCTCTATCCCGAGAAGACGACCTTCCTCATCGACACCTACGACACTCTCAACTCGGGTATTCAGAATGCCATTACGGTCGGCAAACGGCTCATGGCCGACGGGCATCCGTTTGCGGTGCGGCTCGACTCCGGTGACATCCAGTACTTGAGCATGCAGGTCCGGCGCGCCCTCGACCGCGCGGGACTCACCGAGGCGAAGATCGCCGCCTCCAACGAGCTCAACGAAGAGATCATCCATCAGCTCGTCACAGACGGCGCACCCATCGACCTGTGGGGGGTGGGGACGCACCTCGTCACTGGCGGCTCCGAGTCGTCGTTTTCGGGGGTCTACAAACTTGCCGCCCGCGAGGAGGACGGTGAGTTTCAGCCCACCATGAAGTTCTCGGACAATCCCGAGAAGTCCACGAACCCCGGGACAAAGCAGGTCTACCGCTTTCACGACGAATCCGGCTCTCCGATTGCCGACCTCGTTGCCTTCGACGACGAGGAAATCGACGACTCAAAACGCCACACGTTTCACCACCCCTTCGTCGACTATCGCCATTTCACGCTGAAGTGTCCGGGCGATGTGGTGCCCCTGCTTGTGCCGTACATGAAAGAGGGAAAACTCGTGCGGAAGCTCCCGGCTCTGCAGGAGATCCAGACCCTCACCCGCAGTAACCTTCAGGCCCTCGACGGAACCTACAAGCGCATCATAAACCCCCACA
>CAZVXU010000291.1:0-3116 GCA_964631585.1 uncultured Spirochaetaceae bacterium
GAACTGCCGGCGGGGAGACTCGAACTCCCACAGGGCGCGAACCCCGGCAGATTTTGAGTCTGCTGCGTCTACCAATTTCGCCACGCCGGCTGTGGAGAGAAAGTGTAATCCAAGGGCGGCGCTTTGACAATTGCTGCCCCACGTCCCGCGGCCGCCCCGCGCCCTGCGCCCCGGCCGCCACGCCCCGAGGCCACACCGCGGCACCCATGCCCGCGCCGCCGCGGGCTGCCAGATCGCCTATCTCGAGGATGCGCGGGTCATGACCGTGCGCACGGGTGCGGTGTAAGCGTCGAGCCGGTCGAGGCGCTCATTGAGTGCGGCAATCTCGAAGGGGATCTGCTCGGTGACGACGTCCGCGAGCTCGAGGCGGCCGCGGGCCACGAGATCGAGGAGGAGCTCGAGCTCCTCCCGGGTGTGGTCCGAAACACCGATGATCTCGGCCTCGGTGCCGATGATTTCCCGGTAGGTGTGGATGCTCACCGGGAGGTCGCCGATGCCGGCAACTGCCGCACGGCCGGTCGGCGCGAGCGACAGCAGGGCGGCCCGCACGGTGTCGGGGTGCCCGATGAGCTCGAGTGCAACATCCACGCCGTGTCCGTCGGTATGTGAGCGTACCGTCTGAACCGGGTCCTCGGCGGCTGCGAGGACCGGTATCGCGCCGAACGACTCCGCGGCACGCAGCTTCGTCGGATCACGGTCGACGGCGTATACATCCAGCGCCCCGAGCGCGATTGCAAGTTGCACCGCCGACATACCGAGTCCTCCGACTCCGAACACGGCGACGCGCTCCCCGGCCGCGAACCTGGCTTTGCGCAGGGCGTGCAGGGCCGTCGCCGCGGAGCACATCAGCACCGCCCCGTGCTCGAAGGGCACCATTTCCGGGAGGCGAAGCGCGTTTCGCTCGGGAACGACGATCTGCTCGGCAAAGCCGCCGTCGCGGTGCTTGCCGATCATCTGTCCCTGCTCGCAGAACTGCTCGAGGCCGCGCCGGCAGTAGTAACAGCGTCCGCAGGTCACCAGATAGTGGAGGCACACCCGCTCGCCGACGCGCGAGGCGGGAACACCGTCGCCGACGGCTGCGATCACCCCCGAGACTTCGTGCCCGAGGGTCAGGGGGAGCTCGCCCGTCGGCGACTCGCCGGAGCGATAATGGGCGTCGGAATGGCAGATGCCGGCCGCCTCGACACGCACGGCGACCGATCCTGGTCCCGCCACGGGCGGGGCCACGTCGCGCTCCGCCAGCGGGTCGCCGATTTTCTCGAGTCGGAACGATTGCATCAGATTGCTCCCTTATCCACGACGAGCTTCATGACGTAGTTGATGGTATCCATGTCGAGCTCGAGGGCATTCTCGTCGATGATATCCTTCACGAAATCCCAGTCGTCCGCATCGAGCGGGTCTCGCTCGTCATCGTAGCCACCGGTGAAGAGGTCGATGACGTCGCCGAGGAAGACGGCGTCGTCCACTGTATAGCTCGACTCATCGGCCCTGTACTTGCTGCTGAAGTGATCGAACAGCTCCGCGCGCATCGACTCGGGAAGCGAGGAGAGCGAGGCGGAAAACGCATCCCGGATCTCGTCGATGCGCCGTTGCTCATCGCCACGATCGACCGAGGAGTCTATCTTTCTGAGACGTTTCAGGAATCCACTCGATTGAAACATGATGCTGGTGCCTCGATCATACTGCATGAGCCCCCGGTTCGTCACCGCTTGACGGAGGTCGCGGCGGTCTCTAGAATCCGGCTATGAGCCGCCACACCGAAGAGCTGTCCGTAATCGCCGATTACTCCTTTGACGAGAAGACCATCAATATTCATCCCAACGACGGATACGATCTCGGACTCATGATGACCGACGCCGTGGTCCGAATCTTCGTTGATTGCACCATGGACGGGTTCGAGTCGGGCAAGGCCGCCCACATCTTCGGCACCCTGAATCTGAAGAACGAAACAAAGGCCGGCACGATCGAAATGAGCCTGCGGACCGCCCAGCGCATCGGTCGTCCGAAAAAGGTCCGGCTGTACTTCGACGATACCGACGGCGAGAAGTACGGCAAAATTTACATCCAGCCCGTGTGAAGCTTCTCCGGCTTCCGGGAGACTGCGGGTTATACGTGATATCTTTCTATCCACCAGTAGGAGTTGATGAATCGGCTTCACCGTCTCGTCGCGCTTCTCGCCGTTGCTCTGCTGTCTGCGTGTGCAACCGGTCCGGGAAGTGAATCCAGCTTCAATTTCCGTCTTCTCGACGACCGTGAAAGCGGCCTCGCCTATGCCGTGCGCTTCGCCGGCGCGGTCCGCGACGTCGGTCCCCGGGCGGTACTGCTCGTCGATATCGCGGACCGCTACGAGGAGTTGGACCTCGCCTCGGAGGCGGAGGCTCTCCGGGAGTTTGTCGGCGAGACGATAGCGACCGCGCCCGAGGGAACCGCGGTTAGCCCGGTGGCGGTTCGCCTGGCCCGCGGCTATCTCGATCGCGGTATGACCGCGCGCGCGATCACATTGCTCGAGGAAGCGGTGAGCCGCGTGGGCAGCCTCGGTGAGTCCCGGGCACAGGCGCAGGTCCTCGAAGACGTGATCGACATTTGCTTTGAGACTGGTGACGAGCTCTTCGAGGTGCTGCGCGCAGCCATCGAGGCGGTGTTCGTGATAGAGGATCTCGGGCGCCGCGTGGAAATACTTGCCGATGCAGCCGTACGCTATCAGGCGCGGGGCGTGCGGCAGTCGGCAAACGTGCTCATTCAGCAGGCCATCCCCGCTGCCGGCAACATCGCGGAGCCATGGGCGCGGGCGGCCGCCTTCTCAGAGATCGCCCGCGCGTATCGTGCGATCGGGGAGCGCGATCGGGCCGACCGGATGCTGGCGGACGCCGTCTCGGTGGCCCGGGAGGCGGAAACAGCGCCCGCGGAAGCGGCCTCGACGTTTCTCTCCCGCCTCGTCTATCTCGAACGGCGTCTCGATGCTCTCGATCTTGCAGAGGGTATCCAGCGACCGGCGGTTCGCTCGGTGGTTCTCGCCGGTATCGCCGAGGGCTACAATACCGAGGATCTTCGCCCCTCGGGGTTCATCCTCTACGCGCGGGCGGTAAGCGCGGCCGGACGCGTCGCCGACGCCGCCG
>CAZVXU010000292.1:0-3102 GCA_964631585.1 uncultured Spirochaetaceae bacterium
GCTAAGTCGGGGGAACTGGTCGGCAAGGAGGGCGATACCGATGACATACGCGGAGGAGTGCGTCTGGATGATCTTCACGGGGGGAGCGCAACGGAACGACGTATCGTGCTGCGGAAGCCGCGGGACGGGTCACATCGAACTGTTGAGTTGCCTCCGGCGGGGGCCCGATTTCTGGACGCGTGGCTGGCGGTGCGGCCACGGAGTGAGTTGGATCTCGTCTTTGTCACGACCCGAGGTACCCGCATTCTGAACCGGTATATCCGAAAGATGCTGCACGACTACGGCGTTACAGCGCGTATAGAGGCGGACGTAAAGCCGTCGCTTCTTCGACACACCTTTGCCCGCCGCCGCCTCGCGGCCGGGGATGATCTGGAGCAACTGGCGGAGTCGCTGGGACACAAGCATATCATCAGCTCCGTTCGGTACCTTTTCCCGGAGAGTTCGCGATGACGGAACTACTGGACGATCCGCTTTACACGCTGGATTCTTCGGCTGAAAAGGCCCCGTGGTGCGCCGACGGAATTGACGCGCTGCAAAGCCGACTTCGGAAAGGCGGCCTACCCTACCGGATTGTCATCGATGGCGGTCGAACCGTCCATGCAGCGTTGGTCGATACCTTTGATTGGCGGGTGCTCGATTCGGGACGAATAGCGCTGCTTCTCGAGACCGGGGGGAACGGCCGGAACGGCGCGGACGACGCCCCGCAACTGAAGCTACTCCGCCATACCTATCGACGCGAGGAAGGGAATGAGATTGACCCTGCAGTTGCCGCCGCTTCGAACGCACCGATCGGCCCGATTCCCTCGGAGGAGATCTGTAACTGCGTCGGTCCCCGGGCGCTTCTCCGCATGGGAGGCGGAGAGCTGTCGTTTCGGCGGGCGCGGCTTGTCAACGCTGCCGGCAAGACCGAGGCCATTGTCGATGAGATTGCCGTGGACGGCAGCCGCGACATGGGCGGTCTCGAACGGGCGAAGCGATTCCTCCTGGTTCGACCTCTGCGGGGGTACCGCCGTGTTCTGTCGATCCCACTCGGGACACCGGTTGGTGCGGATGGAGTGGTAGATGCCCTCGCTGCCCTCGGGGGCCGGAAACCTTTTGATTTCGATACGCGGCTGAATCTTCCGATCCGGGGTGACGACGACCCCGACGCGGCGCATCGGCACGTGGTGTCGCGCCTCGTCGGTACGATGGCGGCGGTCCGTCCCTGGATCGGAGTCGCCGGAGACCCGGAGTTTCTCCACGATTACCGGGTAGCCCTCCGGCGACTTCGGAGCTATCTCAAGGAATCCGGGCTCGGCCCGCCATCGACGCCAACGACGTCGGAGCATGCCGGTCAGGCGATAGATTTGACGGACGCGGTGTGGGAGGCGACGGGAACCGCTCGGGATTTCGACGTGTTTATGGAGCGTCGCGGCCACTACGTCCACGCGGCACCGGCGCCGCTTCGAACGGAGGTGGAGCACCTCTTTGACCGCATCGCCGTTTTGCGTGAGAAGAGCTACGAGGAGTTGTTCACTCGACTCCCCGTCGGTTACGAAACCGATCTGGAGAAGGAACTACTCTCGAGAGGTCCCGCCTGGGGGCGTGGATCGGCAAACGACTCGAGTGCAGATAAAGCGGACACCGACTCGATGCGGCTTGATCTGCAGGCAACCCGGTGGGTTCGACGCAGGGAAAAGAAGTTCCTGAAGCTGGTCAAGCGTCTGGAGAACGCCTACACCGCGGCGGGGAAAGGGCTCGACGACGAGAAAATTCACGCCGCGCGGAAAGCAGCCAAAAAGTACCGCTACCTGCACGAGATCTTCCTTCCCGTTCTTGAGGACCGCAGGCACACCTCAAACCGCGTCAAACGCCTCCGAAAACTTCAGAATCTGCTCGGTTCGTATAACGACCTGGTTGTGGAGGAAGCGCGTTTTCACGAAATTCTGACGCGGCGGGACGCGGAATTCTACGGGGATGTTCGCGCCGCGACAGCTTACATGCTCGCCCAGGTGGAGCGCGAAAAGGCCGCGGCCCGGAGGCGTGTCCTGAAAGAGTTGTCCAGGGAGGTCAAATGAAGAAGATAGCAATCGCGCACCTCAAGGGCGGTGTGGGCAAGACAAGCGCGGCGGTTAATATCGCTCACCTTTCCTCAACGGCGGGACTCCGGACCCTGCTGGTTGATCTCGACGCACAGGGTGCGGCGGGATATATCTTTCGCCTCGATGCCGACGATGGGGCGAAAGCAAAGGCGGTGGCACGAAACAGAAAAGGCGTAACGGACCACATATTTGCCTCCGATTTTCCGGGTCTTGATCTGCTTCCGGGGTCGTTCTCATTACGGAAACTGCCGCAGATGCTGGCGGATGAGAAAGACGGCGCCGGCCGCCTGGGAGAGATGCTGAAACGAGTGGGAAAGGGATACGACCTCGTCGTTGTAGACGCTCCCGCCGGGTTGCATATGGAGAGTGAGGCGATACTGCAGGCGATGCATCTCGTTCTCGTCCCGGTTCTTCCGAGCCCACTGTCCGTCGATAGCTACCGGAAGATGCAGGCCTTCCTCGAAAAGCGACGCGGCACGTCGAAGAAACCGATACTCCGTGGCTTCTTCTCCATGGTGGACCGACGGCGGAAGCTGCACCGGGAAGTCATGGAATCGGTCGCCGCCGACTTCTCCGACGTCTGGCCGGTGGAGATTCCGTACGCCTCGATCGTTGAGCAGATGTCGAGTAGGCGCCTTCCGCTTGCGGCGATACCTCGTGCAGGACGAGCCCTGGCAGCATACCAAGCCCTTTGGGATCGCGCCTCCCGCGCCGTCGGTTTGCAAGGCGCTCTTGAGACTCGCGGCGGCATGGAAACGTCGTGAGCGCACAGGCCTCGGTGGAGCGGGAGCGCACGTTGAATTCGTAATCACCCGTGATACTTCTCCGTCAACTCATGGAGCATCTCGAGGGTACGTTCGCACCACTGGGCCTGCATCTCCGCCGCGGCGATCCCGAAGTCAATCGTCGTCCCGATGAGCGCCTGGGCGTCGGCGGGGATATCGTCCGAACCCGCGTCGGCGGTGAACCCGCGGTACGCCTCGCGTAGCTCAACGGTCGTTCTGCGATACGACTCGACCTG
>CAZVXU010000293.1:0-3083 GCA_964631585.1 uncultured Spirochaetaceae bacterium
GGGCTCGGCGCTGCCGGAGAGACCATCGTCGATACGGCGGAGGCTGCGGCGGTCACCTTTCCCGGGGTCTTCGAAGTGCTCCGCTCGCTCGGAGCGCGCGTGGAGCCGGTCGGGGAGGCCGCCGACTGATGGTACTCTTCGACGTCGATCACACCATCACCCGACACTCCACCGGCCGTCGTTTTGGTCAGCAGGGTGCGGCCATGGGTCTGTTCTCGCCCCTGTATCTGCTTCGCGCACCGTTCTTTTACCTGCGCTACAAGATGGGGACAGTCGATGCCCAGGACCTCAGCGGGTACCTATCACCGCTCAAAGACATGAGCAGGAGTGACGTCGAGCGCGTGGGGCGGCGCTGTTTCGATGAGCGCATACAAGGCGACATCTACCTCGATGCACAGGCGCGGATCAGAAACCTCATTCTGCACGGTGAGCAGGTGGCGCTGGTGAGCGCCTCGGTGGATGCGGTGGTTCGTCCGCTTGCCGACTACCTCGGCGTGCCCGACATCGTGTGCACGCGCATCGAGTTCGATGCCGATCGGGCGACCGGCAGCAGCAGCAACCCGGTGTGTTTCGGCGCCGAAAAACGCCGGCAGGCCCTCGCCTTTCTCGAGACGCGGGGAGTCTCACCGGCGAGGTCCACGTTCTACTCCGACAGCATCAACGACCTCCCCCTGCTCGAGGCCGTCGGCACGCCGACCGCGGTCAATCCGGACCGGCGCCTGCGCCGCATCGCAACGGCACGCGGGTGGACGACGCTTACGTTCAGTTGACAGACTGCTCAACCGAACGCAGCGTGAGAGGCGATCAGAAACAGCGGCATCGTCACGAATGACGCAATGTAGGTCACGAGCATCCCGCTTGCCATGTAGTGCACCTGCGCCTCGGTGCCGTACTTCTTGGTCGCCACGATCAGATTGGTCGCGGGCGGGACCGCCGCCTCGAGGACGAGCACGAGGCGGATGCCGTATGCCATTTCCGCAGAGAGCCCGTTGAAGGGAATGAGGGCAAGGACCCCGAGCATTGCCCCCGGATAGAGGAGCATCCGAAGCCAGATAAGGCTACCGAACTCAGGGCGATACTTGAGATCGGCCTTCGGTATGGTGGCAAGAATGCCGCCCAGCACGAACAGAATGAGGTCCAGCGCCGGATCGGAGAGCCACTCCATCGCCGTCTGCAGCACGCCGGGGATGTAATCGTAGAGGCCGAAGACGGCAATGACCATGCCCGCCACGATACCGGCAAGCGGCATGTTCGGCTTGAAGACAAAATGGCCACCCTCGGCGCTCACGAGCGAGACCACCAGCGTCCAGAAAATGATGACGAAGGCGAGCACGAAGAAGAACATGTAGATGTTGATCTCTTCCGGCGCGATGGCCGCGAGGATCGGCAGTGGAATGAAGCCGACGTTCTGTACGGCAAAGAGCGCCACCCAGGCCCGCGGGTGCGGTGAGGAGAAGGCCGGCACGCGACGGACCAGCCAGCCTCCCACCACCGCCTGGAATCCCATCATCACCACACAGGCAAAGAAAAAGATGGGCATCCACCGCCACCCGGCCTCCACGGCGCTGTCCCAGCCCGCGGAGAACGCGGTGATGAAATACACGGGCAGGAGCACGTTGACCGTGAGCGAAAGCAATCGCGGCAGGAGATGCTGCTGCAGGAATCGAGGCTGAAACACGAGGTAGCCGGCGATCATCAGGATGATCAGCCGGGCGGTGGTCACGAGAATGGGCTGCAACACGGGCGAACGCTACCCCGACTTGCCGGCGCTGTCAACGCGGTGCCTGTTCGATCCGGGCGATTTGTACTACAGTGGGCCTATGCCAATGACAGCCTGGAACGTCACTGATATCTCGAATCTCCTGCTGGAGGCCGGCCGTACGGCTCTCACCTACTACGAGGAGCGCTCTCCCACGCTGAAGAACGATCGCTCTATCGTCACCGAGGCCGACAAAGCGATAGAGCAGCGGCTCGGTGAATACTTTGATGCCCCGGAGCAGGGCGTCTACATGATCGGAGAGGAGACCAACGAGGAGCGGGGCGAAGAGTACGTGCAGCAGGCGCTATCTGGGACCACCTGGGTGGTCGATCCCATCGACGGCACATCCCCCTACACGCACCACCTTCCGAGCTGGGGCGTGTCCATCGGCTTCATGCAGAACCGCCGCATCACCGATGGCGGTATCTTTCTGCCGGCAACCGGTGAGCTCGCCATCACGGACGGCGACCGGGTGCTTTTCGCCGAGCTCGGCTGCGACCCCGAGCGGTGGGATCCCTCCCGCCTCGAGCCGCTCACCTACGAGGGGCTCGGCAACCCCGGCCGTGGCATCGTGAGCCTCGCCCAGGGCGTGGTCAAACGCGCCCGCTTCAGCGGCGACTACCTCGTCCACGCGGTGGGCTCCTGCGTGTTCTCGGTCGTGGGCCTCCTCACCGCGTCGATGATCGGCTACGTGGCGAGCATCAAGCTCTGGGACATTGCCGCGGGTGCCGCTATGTTTCGCAAGCTCGGCTTCGTAATGAAGTTCGAGGACGGTGTTCCCTTCGACGGCGAGGTGGACGAACGCGGCTTTCTCCTCGCTTCCGACGACCCCTCGCGCTGGAAGATGCGAACACACCTCTACGTCGCGGTCGACGAGGCCACCTGCGACGACCTGATCAGAAGCGTCAACTGGTAGTTCGCTGGGCGGCCCGGGGCGACGGCAGGCGGTGCCGGGCCGCCGGCGCTCAGTAGACCCGGCTGCCGTTCGGCACCTGCCGCTGGGCGGTGAGAAGCACTACGTTCGCAGCCGCATCGTTCACACCGAGCACCAGGCATTCACTCTTGAACCCGGCGATGCGCTTAGGCTCGAAGTTCACCACCGCGAGCACCTGCCGGCCGGGTAGCTCCTCGGCGGTGTAGAGCTCGGTGATCTGTGCGCTCGACTGCAGCACGCCGAGCTCGCCGAAATCGATCCGCAGCTTGTAGGCCGGCTTGCGCGCCTCGGCGAAAAACTCCGCCGTGACGATCGTGCCGGCCCGAATGTCGAGGCTCTGGAAATTGGCGAACAGGTCCAAAACACCCTCCTCGTCGCGGCGCCGGGGTT
>CAZVXU010000294.1:0-3075 GCA_964631585.1 uncultured Spirochaetaceae bacterium
CTGCAGGAGGTATTTCTGGTGTATCTCATGGAGCACGAGGTACCGGTCAGCAAGGACCGGATCCTCGAGATCTATCTGAACATTGCCGAGTTCGGCCCCGCCGTTTTCGGAATACACGATGCGGCCCGTCACTACTTCGACACGTCCGCCGCTGAACTCACCGCCGGCGAGGCGACCTTTCTGGCGAGCATCCTCCCGGCCCCCAAGCGCTACCACTGGTACTACGAGCGCGGCGGTATCACCGAGGGCTGGTTCATTCGTATGAAGAGCTACTACGACATCATGCTCGAGCGGGACCGCATGACTCCCGAAGAGTACGCGGAGGCGATGAGCGAGAAACCGGAGTTTGCGGGCTATCGGGAGAGGTAGGAGAGTTCCTCGGGAAGCATGATGTTGTTTCCCATATCGTCCTCCCCGTAGCCGTGTTCGGCAAGAATTCGCAGATCGTTTACTGCGCGGCTGTCGCCTGTGAAGGTGACCGTAATATCGCTCCGGATATCCATCTTGGCGACCGACATGAGGTGCACGACATACCGGGCGGCAAACTCGGCAAGCGTGGCCTGCGGATCGACCTTGATCTCATCGAAGGACAGGCGTGAGTCGTAGAGAACGATGCTCCCCTCGTTCATCAACCGTACGAACAGGAGCTGCAGCTCACGCGTCCGCTCTTCGCTGTCTGCCGGCATTTTGACCTGAAGCTCAGGTCGTCTGTTGAGCATGTCGGCAATGTACCGTCGCTTCGCCGCGTTTACGGCCTCATTGGCCCGAAAGAGGTCAAGCGACGACCCCGCGTCATACTCTTCCTCGCCGAGCTCCATCGTCACGGGACTACCGTAATGGGCAACGATCTTCGCAACGAGTGTAGAGGGGCGCACGTGAAACCCCCGGTAGTTCGGGATGGGTACTGCCACGCTGGTCTGCTCGGAGTAGGCACGTATCATGGACTGGCACAGCTGCACTGCCGAATCGAGATAGAGACGGGAAAAGTGCAGCGGATAATCGAAGATCAGCCGACACAAGGCGGCCGGTGCCATGGGGAACCGGGTGTTGAGGAACGTATCGCGCCGCAGCGAGCTCATGTGGCGTACGTAGTAATGTACCGCGTCGGTGGCCACCGCGAGGAGGTGATAGATTAGGCTGATGTGTCCCCGGAGGATCGGGAGATCGCCGTTCTGCTCCTCGATGTCCGACTCGAAGATATAGGTATCGTACATCGACTGGAGATTGTGGAATCGAGCTTCCACGATGCGCAGGCGCTCTTCGCTGATGGGCTCCGGGATGAAGGCGTCGTAGGACTCCGCGCTGCGGGTTCGAATCACCTCCCGCACGTCCGCATCCTCCGAGAGGTTCAGGAACTGGGTGGCAAGGTAGACAACCGTCTCCCCCACGCGTCTGGTGTGTCGCACGGTGCGGTCGGCCTCCAGCCGGAACGGCAGCATCTCGTTGGCGCAGGGTTCGAACTCATAATCGCTATCGGTGCCTAGATTGCATCGAGCGAGTTCGGCGCGGATGGTATCACAGACGATGAGGATCGCGTCCTGCATGGTGTCCACCACATGATCGGTGGCACCCCTGAGGTCGTTGTCGACCCCGAGCAGGCGGTAGCGCGACATCCCGTCCCGTATGTGGAGCACCTGATGAGTTACCGCGGAGAAGAGCTTTGCGGCGGCAATAACCTCCCGAAAGGGGAACCACTTTTCGTTGGTCTGGGCGCCGTGCGCATCGACCAGCTCTTCCACTCGAGTGGCTTCGCGGTTGAGCTGGCTGAGGAAATCGCGGCAGGGGAACTCCGGCATTTCTCTCGATCGCTCGGCGAACTCACAAAGACCGGCAAGCCTGCGTGTCTGGCGGGAGAGAAAACGGGTGAACTCAGCATCGGCGGCTCGAACCTGTGTCTCGCCGTCGCCGGGTGTAGGCATGCTAGGGAGATAGTAGTACGTTGCTCACCAGGGTGCAAGTGGGGTCATCACGTCCGCCAAACCGGAACACGCCGAAATGCCGAGACGCCGGCTGTGGCCGCAACACAGGAGCCCCTCTAACGAGTGAGGCTCCTGTGCACGAAGCGATGGGGGCGGTCGGCGCGATCGCCGTACTTCGCGCGGCGGTGCTCGGCGTACTCGCTCCAGTTGCCGTCATACCAGAACACGCCGTCCTCTTCGAAGGCCAGAAGATGGGTGCAGACACGGTCGAGAAACCAGCGGTCGTGGCTGATTACCATTGCCGAACCCGCAAACTCGTCTATGGCTTCTTCGAGTGCACGGAGGGTGTTTACGTCGAGGTCGTTTGTGGGCTCGTCGAGAAGCAGAACGTTTCCGCCTTCCTTGATCATCATTGCCAGGTTGATCCGGTTCCGCTCACCGCCGGATAGGTTTTTCACGAGCTTCTGCTGGTCCGCGCCGTAGAAGCTGAACCAGGTGCAGAAGGCCCGCGAGTTCACCTCGCGTGCCGGGGCATCGCCCGTGCCGCCGAGGCGGATGAGGTCGTGCCCACCGGAGAGCTGCTGCCAGACAGTCTTCTCGCCGTCGAGGGTCTCACGCATCTGGTCGGCCCAGGCAAGGCGCACGGTATCTCCAACGCGCAGGCTGCCGTCGGTCGGCTCCTCCTGTCCGGCGATGAGTCGAAACAAAGTGGTTTTGCCCGCGCCGTTCGGCCCGACGAGACCGACGACAGCGCCGGGAGGCACATGGAAACTAAGGTCCCGGTAAAGAAGCGTCTCACCGTACGCCTTGGTAAGCCCGTCGGCCTCGACGACGAGATCGCCGAGCCGCGGGCCGGTCGGGATTGTGAGGCTTGCCGTTTTCTCACGCTGGGAGGAGCCTTTGGACACAAGCTCATTGTAGCGGTTTATGTGCTCCTTGCTCTTCGCATGTCGCCCCTTCGGCGTCATGTGGATCCACTCCAGCTCGCGCTCGAGCTGCTTCCGCCTGCGGCTCTCGCCCTTCTCTTCGTGGGCAAGGCGCTCCTGCTTCTGCTCGAGCCAGGAGGAGTAATTGCCCTTCCAGGGGATGCCCTCACCCCGGTCGAGCTCGAGAATCCAGCCGGCAATGTTGTCGAGGAAGTAGCGATCATGGGTCA
>CAZVXU010000295.1:0-3062 GCA_964631585.1 uncultured Spirochaetaceae bacterium
CACGCGTTCCTCGGTGTCGGAGGTTCGCTCGAGGAGAGTGTAGAAGCGCTCTCGAGTCCGCTCTGCAAGTTCGAGGCGGCGCCCGAGATCGGCGTACTGCTCGGTGACGTCGGCGGTGCGCACCGCGCGCGAAGTCACCTGCCCGACGCGTTCTATCTCTTCAACAACGCCGTCGAAGCGCTCGGCAGGGACACGGATGGTTATGAACTCTCCAGCGGAAGACTCGACGTAGCCTCCCGCCTCCTCCGCCGTCCGGATGACCGCTTCACGGGCCGGCTCGACGCGCGAGACGAGGAGCTCGAGCTCCGCGGAGTAGACCCGCAGGCGCTCCTCGCTCGGCTGCTCGGGGATAGCCGCCGGCACGGGCGCGCCCGCGTCCCCGGGTCCGCCCCCGCGACCGGTGCGACCTGCCTCCGCCGCATCGGCCGCCTGCAGCTCGGCGGGCGCCTCGAAGGCGACAGAGGCCTCGGGGACGGAAGACCGTTTCGCCGGCGCCGCGGCATTATCGCCGCGCCCCGCCCCGTAGGAGTCGAGCCCCGCGCATGAGGTGAAAAGAATGGAGAGAGCCGCGGCGGTCGCAATCGCCACCGCCGCGGTCGCCGCCGTCGGGAGACTGTGCCGCCGCATCACGATGAGAGGAAGTATACCCCGCCGCCGGGTCGGTGTCGACGTGCGATTTATGAGCGGAACTTCTTCACCACGTCCATGAACGCACGCACGCGCTCGACATCAACGTGGTTCTCGAATACCCCGTCCCTCTTGAAGGTCGTCCCGACCACCGCACCGTCGGCCACGGAGAGCTGCTTCTCCACGTTCTCGAGCCTCACGCCGGTGTTCGCAAAGACGACCGAATCGGGCACGGTGTCCTTCACGGACTTCAGAACCGTCTCGTCGGTGACCGCACCGGCGGTCAGGCCCGAGACGCAGAGTGCATCGGGCCGTGCGTTGAAGACGGTGGACTTCGCGATACTGACCACGTCTCGCTCGCCGAGATAGACAGCCGCCTCGGGAACGATGTTGAAGAGCATGCGCACGTGGGAGGCATGAACATGGTCACGGTGGCGGACGGTGGAGCCGCTGTCGGTGTTCCACAGGCCGAAGTCACTGGCGTAAACGCCGGTGAAAATCTCGCGCACGAACCAAGCGCCGGTGGCAGCGGCGAGGTCGAGAGACTTCACGGGGTCCCAGAGCACGTTGACGCCGTAGGGAATACGGATATCGCTCTTGAGCTCTCCGATGACCCGGGCCATCGCGGCCACGGTCACGGTGTCGACATTCGTTTGGTAGGGGAGACTGAACTCGTTGGAGAACATCACCGCATCCACGCCGCCGTCCTGCAGCGCCTCGAGGTCGGTGCGGGCCGCCTCTACGACGTGCTCCATGCCGCCTTTGGTGTCATATCCCGGGTCCCCGGGCAGTGCGTCGAGATGACACATCGCAATGATCGGCTTCTTTGTACCGAAAAGTTCCTCTGTCCACAGCCGTGCCATTTGCTCCCCCTCGTGGTGCTTCCTGTGTCGTTTGTTCCATTATAGGCGGGTCGCGGGGCGCCACTCAAGCGGCGGCAATGGCGGAGCTCGAGGGTTAGCCTCCCGCTAAGCCTGTTTTTTCTGTAGAATGCGCTGACCATGGAGCACACCCGACACCCTGGCTCACCTGCGGCCCTCAGACGCTTCCCCTTCGACCCACGACGACTGCCTTTCTTCTACGGATGGGGCGTCCTGTTGTTCGGCACACTCGGGATGCTCATGAGCTCTCCCGGCCAGACGATCGGCGTATCGGTATTCACCGATGCCCTCATCGATGAGCTTGCCCTGTCGCGCACCGGGCTGAGCCTCGCCTACCTCGTGGGAACCATCGGGAGTGCATTCATGCTCGCCCAGGCCGGCCGCCTCTACGATCATTTCGGTGGTCGCCTCGTTGCGACCGTTGCCGCCGGCGCGCTTTCACTCGTGCTCGTCGGGCTGACGCTTTCGCCTCAGGCGTCGGCGGCACTCGGCGGTCCGGTGGCGGCCTTCATCATCATCTCGATCGGCTTTTTTCTGTTGCGCTTCAGCGGACAGGGGATGCTCACACTCGGCTCCCGCAATATGGTGATGGAGTGGTTCGACACGCGACGTGGGCTCGCCAATGCCGTCATGGGTGTGTCCATCTCCTTCGGCTTCTCCGCCGCGCCACGGGTGTTCGACGATGTCATCGGCGCGTTCGGGTGGCGCGGGGCATGGCAGGTGATCGCCCTCGCGGTTGCGGGCTTCGGCGTCCTCGCCTTCCTCTTCTACCGCGACACGCCGGAGGCCCACGGGCTCAAACCTGACGGCCCCCTCGCGGCAAAAAGCCGGCGGACTCACGCCGAGGCGCACGCCGGCCGGGAGTTCACGCTGCCCGAGGCGCGGCGGACTTACACCTTCTGGGTGTTTGCAATCGGGCTCTTCCTCGTAGGACTCGTAACGACCGCCTACACGTTTCACATCGTCTCGCTCTTTGCAGACGCGGGAATGTCCCGGGCGCAGGCGGTCTCGGTGTTTCTCCCGGCCGCGGGTGTGGCGGTGGTGGTGGAGTTCTTGGGGAGCTACATCTCGGACTTCATCCGGCTGAAGTACCTTGCGATGGTGCAGCTCGTCGGGCTCATTATTCTTGCGATTTCAATTGCGGTGCTCGCGCCCGGCCTGCCGGTCGCGGGCCTCATCGTCGGCCAAGGGCTCATGCAGGGCGTTTTCGGCATCCTGTCCAACATCACCTGGCCACGGTTCTTCGGGCGTGCCCACCTCGGCGCGATAAGCGGATTCGCCATGTCGCTCAACGTGGCCGGCACCGCGGTGGGCCCCTACGTCTTCAGCTTCGGCCGGGACCTCTCAGGTGGCTACGGCGGTGCGGCGCTTATCTGCGCGGCGGCGGCGGTGGCGCTGCTCGTTGCGGTTACGCGGGCTGATCGGCCTACCTGACGAACACCGGAGAACCCCAGGCCCACTGGTTGTTCTGCTGGCGGACCCGGACGTAGACCGAGTCGCCCGCACGAAGATCGGGCGTGAAATCGGCGAGGTCGAGATCCCACATGAGCTCGT
>CAZVXU010000296.1:0-3058 GCA_964631585.1 uncultured Spirochaetaceae bacterium
GAGAAACTCCATCGACTTGAGCTTGGTATACTCCCGCTCGGCATCCGTCGCGACCTTCTCCATCTGAGAGGCATGCTCGCAGGTGCGCTCGAGAAACTTCTGCAGGGGCTTTGTCCTGCCGGCCCGTTGCTTTCTCCCGTAGCGCTTGAGCAGGCGATGGATGACGAGGTCGGGATAGCGCCGGATGGGCGAGGTGAAGTGGGTGTAGGCGTCGAAACCGAGACCGAAGTGGCCCACGTTCTCGGTGGAGTACACCGCCTTGGTCATGGAGTACAGGGCGATCTTCTCCACGAAGTCCTTGAACTCGAGGTTCTGGATGATGGAGAGAATGTTCCGATAGTCTTCGGGCTCGATGGAATCTCCCGCCCGGTACGGGATGCCGAGATTATCGATCACGCTCAGGAACGACCGCGCGTCCTCCTCCTTCGGCGTCTCGTGAACCCGGTAGATGAAGGGCATCTCGGTCTTTCTGTGCGCCGCCTCGTTGATCACATGCGAGGCGACGACGCGGTTCGCGAGCAGCATGAACTCCTCGACGAGGCGGTTTGCCTCGAGCCGCTGCGCAGGCTGCACCGTCCGGGGAATGCCCTCGTCGTCGAGGGTGATGCGTTTCTCGGTGAGGTCGAAGTCGATGCTGCCCGCTTCCTCGCGTCGCTTTCGCAGCACCTGGCTCATCATCTGCATCAGGTGAACGGTGGGCGCCTGCTTGTGCTGCTTGCCGTGGATGATGTCCTCCACCTCCCGGTAGGTGAAGCGGTGGCGGCTGCGAATCACCGATTCCTCGATGCGGTGGCTGTGAACGTTGCCGAGGGAGTCGAGCTGCACGAGTACGCTGTAGGCGAGGCGCTCGACACCCGGCTTGAGGCTGCAGAGCTCGTTGGAGAGGCGCTCGGGCAGCATCGGCAGGGCCGTGCGCACGAAGTACACCGACGTAGCGCGCTCCCAGGCCTCCTTGTCGAGGGCGGTGCCTTCGCGCACGTAATGGCTCACGTCTGCGATGTGGATGCCGAGCTCGAAGAGGCCGTTCGAGAGCTGCACAAGGGAGACCGCGTCGTCGAAATCTTCAGCCGTCTCGGGGTCGATGGTGAAGCAGGTGAGGTCCCGCAGATCCGTGCGGGTCTTGAGCTCCCGGCGGAAGTTGGGTTCGGGGATCTTCTCGACCTCATCGACGACCTCCTTCGGGAACTCGAGCGAGAGCCCCCGCGAGAGGGCGACGAGCTTCACGTCCATTCCCGGCTCGTCCTGATCGCCGATCACCTGCTCGATTTCCCCGAGCGGCTTCTTCTTGGGATCGTTCCATGCGGTAAGTCGTGCCACGACGATCTGGCCGTCGTGCGGCCCCGAACCATCGTCGCGCCCGCCGCGGCTCCTGCCGGCGCCACTGCGGCCGCCGCGGCCGCCGAACTTCTTCAGCGCCTCCTTCGGGATGGCGAGAGAGCGGGGCAGACGCTCGTCCTCGGGGAAGACCGTGCCGCCCGATTCGGTGTTCCGGAAGACGCCCACGATGGGTTTGCCGCTGCGCTCGAGCACTTTGACCACACGGCCGGCGGGCTTCTTCTTCGAGGTGCGCGGAAAGAGCTCCGCCCGCACCCGGTCGCCGTCCATGGCGGTGGAGAGATGCTCGTAGGCAACGAAGACATCGGGTCGTTCGTCGAGTTGCACGAAGCCGAAGCCCTTGGAGGTTATGGAAATCGGTCCTTCGACCGTTTCGCTCTTTGATCTGCCTTGTTTCTTTTCGTCTGTTTTTGTCGACATGTTATTATCCAATAGTGTATAGAGTGTATAGGAAAGAGTAGGGATGATGCAAAACGCCGCCGGCTTTACATTCCGGCGTCGGCTCGCTAAACTCAGGCTCGAAAGCCATGGGAAGAAGATCATCAAATCGGCGGCGTTCCAACAAGAACCGCGACCGCGACAAGAAGGAAAAGCCGGCAAAGTACTACATGCCGGAGCCGCCCCCCAAGCGTGAGTATCCGCCCTGCCCGATCTCCGGCGAGCCTATCGACGATCCGTATTCGGCCGTCGAGGACCCGGAAACCGGACGGCCGGCCCGTCTCGACAGCGTCATCAAGAAGCTCTCCGAATCCGAGCAGCTCGGCTCCAATGAGCGCATTGCCTACATCGGCCAGGGCTCCTTTGGTGTCGTCGAGGAGCGCAAGGAGAACGGCAAGAAGCAGGTCGTTATCAAGAAGCGCATCGAGTTCGAGAACGGACGGACCGTCGGCGACTGGCGCAAAGAACTCAGCCCGGGCATTTCGCGCGATTACAGGCCCGAGCCGGAACCGCTGAGCTCCCTCTATTCCGAGGAAGAGGAGCGCAACTTCCCGCGCTTCAGCCGGAACGTCGGCTGATATTCCTGTACGGAAGCATCCCCTCGATCCTCTCCAGCACGGCCCGCCGACTCTCGGGATTCTCCAGCGGTAGCTTCTCCGTATCGATGAGAATCTTCGGCGAGATATCGTAGCCGTCATACCATTTCAGATAGCGGGCATTCAGGTTCTCCAGGTAGTCGCGCGGAATATCGCTTTCGAGTCCGCGGTTCCGCTTGCGTATTCGCTCGAGTGCCGTGTCCACGGTGCAGTCGAGGTAGACGAGCAGGTCGGGACTCTGTGCGTGCTCGAGCATGTTGTCGAGGAGCGTCGAATAGGTCTGGAACTCCTCCTCGAGCATGTCGCCGTCGTCGTAAAGCATCTCGGCGAAGATGCGGTCGCCGAATATCGAGCGGTCGAGGGTTCCCCCGCCGTTTCTGAAGATCTCCTTTATCATCCGGAAGCGCTCGTTCAGAAAATGGATCTGAAGGGTGAATGCCCAGCGCCTCTTGTCAGCGTAGAATCGGTCGAGCAGGTTCAACGTGTAGGGGCTGGTGAGCTCGCGAAACAGCGGTATGTCCGCCTCCTGCTCGAGGATCTCCCCCATCGTCGTCTTACCGACGCCGATCTGTCCTTCAATGATTATCACGACCCTGTCGCTCCTTGATGTGCTCACAGTACTTTGGTGCGGTAATTCACCCTGGCGACGTCACAGGCCAGCCTGACCTGATCCTCGAGGTCGCGCCTGG
>CAZVXU010000297.1:0-3054 GCA_964631585.1 uncultured Spirochaetaceae bacterium
CGTCCTTCCTCCGCGGCCAGAGTGAACTCGTGATAGTAGCGACCCTCAGCACTCGGCGCCGCCGCGGTGAGCATACCCTCGAACTCCTGTCCGATCTCGAGCCTTCGGCCCTCCCGGTAGGTCGGATAGTCCTCATCGCTTACGAAGCGGAGCGCGGAGAGTCGGTAGGAGCCGCCCTCCTCGGCGCTGAAGCTTGCCGCCTGCACCGTCACGACACCGTCTTCGAGGAAAGAGTAGAAGAGCTCCGAGTCCGTGGTCCCCGGCTCGGCGTCGTCGTTCTCTGCGTGGAAACCGCCGTCGGCACGAAGGCGCAGCACGGTATCGAAGTCATTCGACTCGAGCTGCACGAGAACCATCTGGCCGGCCTTCCCCGAGAGCATGTAGTCGTCGGTGTGGCTTCCGTCACTGCCGAGGCGCCCGTTCACGGTGCTTCCCACCTCGAGCTCACGAGGCGGTTCGAGCTCCTGCACAACCAGCTGATAGGCGCCCCGCTCGGAGGCCCCGAATGCGGTCGCGCCGACCTGCGCGATCCCGGGTTCGACGGCAGTGTAGACGAGCCCCGCGTCGGTGGACTCCAGGTCGTCGTTCTCCAGCACTCCGCCGGCGGGCGTGCGCATCCTCAGGAAGGCATCGAACTCCACCGACTGAAGCTCGAGTCGCACCCGCTGGCCCTTCTCGAGGCGGAGGGGATACCAGTCGATCACTCTCCCGTCGTCAAGGCGCTCGTCATCTTCGGTGAGATCACCGCCGCGCGTCTCGCCGGGTTGCAGGAGCTCCGGCGCAGGTCCCGCGACCGCTCGAAGGCTGAAGCTCAGCGGCGGGCCGGCTTCGGCGGCAGGGTCGGAACTAACGCCGACGCGAAGTTGCTCGCCGGCCTCGAGAAAGACGGCTCCCGTTGCGGCACCGGCGGCACTCGCATGCTCGCGGATGCGCTGGTTATTCCGTTCGAGCAGAAGGATCGGGGCAAAGTCCACCGACACCACCGTGACCTGCACGCGACTGCGCTCGTCGACGGATACCGAATGCCAGATGACGGGCTGCCCCTGCTCGGTCATCGCCCCCGCCTCCGAAAGTGAGCCGTCCTCCCTGAGGAGTGTCTCCTGCCCCGCGGCAACTCCCGCGGCCAGAATCGCGACTGCGACCGCAATCGCCGTTACCCTGTATTTCATACGCGCCTCGTGGGTATTGTTATATCACGCCGACGCGGCGTTGCAAAACGCTTTGCGTCAGGGCACTTCCTCGCTATCTTAGCCGATATGGCTGAACCGCTCATTCATGTCAGGCATCTCTACAAGTCCTACGGAAGCCTCGTCGCGGTGAACGACCTCGACTTCGACGTGCCGCCGGCGCAGTGCGTTGCCTTTCTCGGCCCCAACGGAGCCGGCAAGACGACCATGATGAAGACCCTCTACGGCAAGGCCGATCCCGACCGGCGCGATGATACCGAGATACGGGTCCTGGGCTTCGATCCGCGCATTGACGAGCTCGAGGTGAAGGCCCGCTCGGGCGTGGTGCCCCAGGAGAACAGCCTCGACGTCGAGCTGAACGTCCTGCAGAACCTGCGGATTTTCAGCACGTTCTACGGAATCCCCTGGCGCCGAGCACGCGATCGCGTGGAGTATCTTCTCGACTTCATGGAGCTCGAGGAGAAACGGACAGCGAAAGTGCGTGAGCTCTCCGGCGGCATGCAGCGCCGCCTCATCATCGCCCGTGCCCTTCTGAACAACCCGTCGCTTCTCATACTCGATGAGCCGACCACGGGACTCGACCCGCAGGTGCGACAGCTCATCTGGGACAAGCTCCGCAGCCTCAAGCGCAGCGGCGTAACGATTCTGCTCACGACGCATTATATGGACGAGGCCTTCCAGATCGCCGATACGGTGCTCATCATGGACCACGGGGTTAAGGTCCTCGAAGGTAACCCCGGCCGTCTGCTCACGGAGCACATGGAAAGCCACGTCCTCGAGCTCATCAATGTCGACGCGCAACCGAAGGTCGAATCTCACATATCGGACGGCGAGATCCGCACCGAGGGCTCGGGTGAGCGTGTTCTGTATTACAGCTCGGACCTCGATCGTCTGCAGGCGATGGTTGGCGAGCTCAGCCCGGGAGACTACCACCTCAGGCAGGTAAACCTCGAAGATCTGTTTCTCAAAAGCACCGGAAGGAGTCTCAATGTCCACCAGTAGTGGCACCGGCGGCGCCACCGGGGCGGTCGGCCCCGCATACCGGGACGGCACGCACCACGAGCTTGCGGGGGAACGGCCGTCGCTGGCACACCGGCTCTACAGCGTGTGGCTCCGACATGTCCGTGTGTACTCGAAGAACCTCATAAGTAACGCCCTACCGCCCTTTCTGGAGCCCCTCATTTTTCTCGTGGGCCTCGGCCTCGGCCTCAGCCGCTACATCGGGGTGATGGAGGGACTGCCCTACGTCGAGTACCTCGCATCGGGGCTCATGATCACCGCCGCCATGTTCACCGCGGCCTTCGAGTGCAGCTTCGGGACCTTCATCCGTCTGGAGTTCGACAAGGTATACGACGGCATGCTCGGCGCCCCCATTACCGCGAACAACCTCCTCGTCGGAGAAATCCTGTGGGCCGGCACCAAGGGCTTCGTGTTCAGCCTCTCCGTTCTCATCATCGTCGGTGTGTTCGGCATCCTGCCGGTGGGCCGTATGCTTCTCGCCCCCTTCCTGGGATTCCTCACCGGCACCATGTTCGCGGCCCTTGGGTTCCTGGTGACCTCCTGGGTGAAAAACATAAATCAGTTCAACTTCTTCTTCTCCGGATTCATCTCACCAATGTTCTTCTTCTCCGGCGTGGTCTTCCCCGTGGAGAACCTCCCGGCTGTCGTGCGACCCATCACGGAGATTCTGCCGCTGACCCACCCGGTTCGCGTTACGCGGGCCTTCTCGACCGGAGGTTTCGAGCCCATCCTGTGGTGGGACCTTGCCTACATGATTCTCATGACCGTGGGAGTCGGATGGTACGCGATCCATCGGCTGCGGCGGAAGCTGGTTCAATAAGGGGCAGGGGCGGCACGGGCACGGGCG
>CAZVXU010000298.1:0-3046 GCA_964631585.1 uncultured Spirochaetaceae bacterium
CTCAGCCCGCCGGTACTCGAAGAGCAGGATATGCGAACGGCAAGTCGCTGGCTGATAGATCATTTCGGTGAGAACCACGCGCTCGATATTTCCTTCGAAGACCACCTCGGCGAGGAGGACCTTCCCTACCCCGTGCGTGGATTTCTCTTTCGGACGCTTCGAGAGCTCCTGTTCAACGTCGTCAAGCACGCACGGACATCCATTGTGACGGTCCGCCTGCAGGCGACAGAGACGCACGCCGAACTCTCGGTCTCGGATGCGGGAATCGGCTTCGACCCGCGCGACCCCGAAGGTGACGAGGGTTTCGGTCTCTTCTCCCTACGGGAACGCGTGACGGCTCTCGGCGGTACCGTAGATATCGACGCGGTTCGCGGAGAAGGAACCCGTGTGTCCGTCGTCCTCCCGTTTAATACCGCATAGGGCTACGGGACGGACTGGATTCGGACTCACCCTGTTATTACATTAAAGGGGACGTTATGATATTCTCTTTCTCCGACCTCAAAGGAGTGTCTCTCCACGCAACCGATGGCGATATCGGCCATGTGAGGGACGTATATTTTGACGATGAGCGATGGGTCGTCCGGTATTTCGTCGTGGAGACCGGACCCCTCATTTTCGGTAAGGAAGTGTTGCTCAGCCCCGCGTCGGTAGAGGCAATTGATGGGCAATCCCGCAGGATTCACGTCGACCTCACGGTCGAGGAAATCAAGGGAAGCCCAAGCATCGACCTCAGAAAGCCGGTTTCGAGACGCGAGGAGGAACGCTTTCTACAGTACTACAATCTCACTCCCTACTGGGCCGGCCCTGATATCTGGGCCACGGCCGCATATGCCCGGGGTCTTCCGCCGCTCGAGGGCGAGGGACCGGATCTCCCGGCCCCGCACGAAGAGGACCGGAGTGAGCAGCGACTGCGCAGTTGCGCAGAGATCATGGGGTACGCCGTCGATGGTGTCGACGGCTCAGCGGGATACGTCGATGACTTCCTCGCCGAGTACGAAACCTGGCGCCTGCGCTACCTCGTGGTCGATTCACACAAACTGCTACCCGGCAAGCGGGTGCTCGTCTGCCCCGACTGGGTGGAGGGCATCCGGTGGGCGGAGCGTGCAGTGAGCGTCAGCCTGAAGACCGAGGTCATCCGCGACGCACCGGCCTATGCCGGCGTTTCAGACCTCGGAGAGGATTACGAGGCGTCGCTCCGGTCACATTTCGAAGCCGACGCCGAGGAATAAGTGAGGATGCATGGACGGTAATAAGGATAACAAGGATAAGCGACAGAACAACGGCCAGAACGGTGGCGATGAAAACGGAAATCAGGGGCAATTCCCCGGAGGCCCCGGAAACCGCCGCTGGTTCATGATCGTTTTCCCGCTGCTGCTTCTGCTGCCCCTTCTGACGACCGTGTTCACCAACGGGGGTGCACAACCGAACGTCAGCTACACGCAGTTTCGAGAACAGGTGGAGCAGGGAAACGTGCGCCAGGTGATTATCTCCGGCAACCGCGTGGAGGGTGAGTTCAGCCAGCAGGTACAGACCGATGAGGGAGAAACGATCCCCGGCGGATCGACCTTCGTCACGTACGTGCCCTCGTTCGGAGACGCGGACGTTATGAGCCTGCTGCGCAACAACGACGTCACCATCTACACACGCCCGCCACGCGACGATGTGTCCTTCCTCGGCGTGCTCTTCAACCTCCTGCCGTTGCTGCTGCTGATGTGGATAGGCTTTTCAATCTACCGGAACATGCGTTCTCAGGGTCGCGGTATATTCAACGTAGGGCAGAACAAGGCAAAACTCTATGACAAGACCGAGCACACAAAGACCACCTTCGACGATGTGGCGGGCCTTGAGGGCGCGAAGACCGAGGTCATGGAGATCGTCGACTACCTGAAGAATCCCGAAGCCTACGTCGAAATCGGCGCGGAGACGCCCAAGGGAGTACTCCTCGTCGGCCCCCCCGGCACCGGTAAGACCCTCGTGGCACGAGCCATCGCCGGCGAGGCGGAGGCTCCCTTCTTCAGCATGAGCGGCTCCGACTTCATGGAGATGTTCGTCGGTGTCGGGGCCTCCCGTGTAAGGAATCTCTTTCAGGATGCGAAGAAAAAGGCGCCGAGTATCATCTTCATCGACGAGCTCGACTCCATCGGTCGCCACCGCGGCGCGGGGCTCGGCGGCGGCCACGACGAGCGCGAGCAGACTCTCAACCAGCTTCTCTCCGAGCTCGACGGCTTCGAGCCCAACGAAAGCACCATCGTACTCGCAGCCACCAACCGCCCGGACATCCTCGACCCGGCCCTGCTGCGACCGGGGCGCTTCGACCGCCGGGTCCTTATCAACCTGCCGACCGTCAAGGACCGGGAGGAGATCCTCCAGATCCACGCGAGAAAGCGTCCAATGGACGACAGTGTCGATCTCCACGAAGTGGCGCAGGGAACCCCCGGCTTCAGCGGTGCCGATCTGCAGAACCTCCTCAACGAGGCTGCCATCCTCGCGGCCCGGGCGAAAAAGAAAAAGATCAGCATGGACGACATCACCGAGGCCCGCGACAAGGTGATACTCGGGCTCGAGCGGCGTAACGTGACCATGAGCGACGAGGAGAAGAAGATCGTCGCCTACCATGAGTCGGGCCATGCACTCGTCGCCGCGATGCTTCCCAACACCGACCCGTTGTACAAGGTCACCATCATTCCCCGCGACAAGGCAATGGGCGTGACGATGCAGTTACCCCAGGGTGACAGACACCTCTACAGCAAGGAGTATCTGCAGGATCGACTTGCGGTGATGCTCGCGGGGCGTGCCTGCGAGGATCTCATGTTCAATTCGGTCACCACCGGCGCCGAGAACGACTTCAGGGAGTCGACCAAGCTCGCCCGCCAGATGGTCTCCGCTTGGGGGATGAGCGAAAAGCTCGGTCCGCTTGCGTCCGCCGGCGAGCAACGCAACGTCTTCCTCGGCGAAGAATTGTCGCGAGGGCGGGAGTTCTCGGAGCATACCGCGCAGGTCATCGATCACGAGATTCAGCACTTCCTCAACGCCGCCTACGATCGCG
>CAZVXU010000299.1:0-3029 GCA_964631585.1 uncultured Spirochaetaceae bacterium
AATGCAACTGAGCGATCTCGATCGATTTCTTCGATCAACGCTGTCCATAGATGCGATGCGCGACCAGGATCCCTCGATCAACGGCATCCAGGTTCAACGACGGGAGCCCGAGATATCACGGGTCGCCGTGGCGGTCGACGCGTGCCTCGAGAGCTTCCGCCGCGCGGCGGAGTGGGGCGCCGAAGTACTGTTCGTGCATCACGGCCTCTTCTGGGGCCACGAATCGCCCCTCACGGGTGCGCACTACGAGCGCATCCGGTACCTCATGGAACGCGATCTCGGCCTCTACGCCGCGCATCTGCCCCTCGACATGCACCCGTCGCTGGGAAACAACGCCAGGATGGCGAGGGAGCTCGGGCTGCAGCAGGTGCGCCCCTTCGGTTCCTATCACGGAACCGCGATAGGCGTGACGGGGGTCCTGTCCGAGCCTGCCGATGTGGGTGCAGTATGCGATTCGCTTTTCGGTGGCCGGCAGGAGGCCCTCTCGGTGCTTCCCTTCGGGCCCGGGAAAATCGAGTCCGTGGCCCTGGTTTCGGGGGGAGCCCCCCGGCTCGTGAGCGAGGCCATTGCCAAGGAGATCGATCTGTACGTGACCGGAGATGCCTCTCATACCATTTACCACGAGGCACTGGAGGCGGAGACCAACGTCGTCTTCGGGGGCCATTACAACACGGAAGTCTGGGGCGTCAGAGCCGTCGGCGAGCTTCTTACCGCCGAGCTGGGACTGGAAACCACCTTTGTCGACGTACCCACCGGGCTCTGAAGGAAACATCGTGGCGCAAACCAGCCGGTACCTGCTCGTACCGTTTCTGCTCACCCTCGCTATCATCATCCTCGATCAGGTCACCAAGCTGGTGGTCGTAGCCTACATCGAGCCCGTCTACGAGCGCGGTTTTCATATCGAGGTCTTCGGTGACGTGTTGCGGCTCATCCACGCGCGCAATCCGGGTATTGCATTCAGCCTCGGAGCGACGCTGCCGGTCGTGGTTCGCCGGGTGGTGTTCATCATGTTCCCCATCGCGGTGATCGCGGGGCTCCTCTTCTACTACTTTCGCAACGGCGATCGGTTCACGGCGCTCGAGCGTTGGTCGATAGCCGGTATCGTCGGCGGTGGAATCGGCAACCTCATCGACCGGATTTTTCGCCCAGAGGGGGTCGTGGATTTCGTGGACGTCAAGTTCTACGGGCTCTTCGGGCTCGACCGGTGGCCCACATTCAACGTCGCAGATGCGAGCGTGGTCGTATGCGGGACGCTTCTGGTGATCAGCGTTCTCGTGGCCGAGACGCGGGAGGAATGATGAACAAGCGAGTCAATACGATACTCTTCGTAGTCGGGGCCACCATTGCAAACATCATCATCATGATGGTGATTTTTCTGGTGCTCTTCGTGATCTTCGGCCGGTTCCTTGCCCCCTACATTCCGGCCAACATCGGGGTCTATATTCTGATGGTTCTCTTCGTGCTCTCCATCGTAGCCACCTACTTCATCTATCATCGGTTCGTGAGGTGGCTGTCGCAGAAGTACGAGCTGGAGGAGTATTTCGGCCCGATCTTTCCCCGGCGCGGCGGAAAATAGCGGCTCCGCCGGCGCACGCTCACGCGACGCGCGCCCACGCGGCGCCTGCTCACGCCTCCGCGCGATTGTCCGGCAGGTAGGCCCACCAGGCGCTGCCGTCGCGATAATCCTCCACCGCCCGCGCGTGATCGGCGTGGGCGAAGGAACCAGCGAGCGAGCTGATTTCCCGAATCGTCATCGTGATGCAGTTCTCCGCCAGATCCTCCCGGTACCCCCGGTCCTTCATGTCGAGAACCATCTGCATCGACATGATTCTCCCGAGAATACGGCCGAGATCGACCATCTTGCGCTGCGGCAGTCCCTCTTCCACGGAGAAATCCAGGTCTCGCGGCATCCGCCCGGCGACCCGTTTTGTCGGCTCGAAGACGCTGAGGAAGCGTGGGAGGTTGCTCTCTTTGAGGCGTTTCATGGACTTGAGAACCGCTTCGGAAATCTGCTGATAGAGGATATCGTTCGAGCCCTCGAATATCTGAAACGGGCGGCTGTCGACCACCGCACTTCCGGCGAGGTGATCGCGGCGGTAGCCGGCCGCACCGACGAGCTGCAGCAGCGACTGTGCCGCGGATTGCATGATGTCGGTGACGACGGACTTGATGGTGTTTGCCGGAAGGGCCTGCGGCGAGCAGTCGTTCTCGACGCCGGCGACGCCGGTAGTGTATGCGCACATCGCGGAGCACGTCGTGTAGGCGGCCTGTATCTCGGCAAGCCGGGACTGCACCTGATCGTAATCGGCGAGCGGGTGTCCGCCGACGAACCGCCCGCGCGCGTGCCGCATCCCCTCGTCCAGAAGACGGCGCAGGAAACCCATACCCATCCCGGGGAACTGCAGGCGGCTGCGGTGCAGCACATCGAGGAGCATGCGCACCCCGCTTCCGAGGGGCGTCATGCGCCGCTCTGCCGGAAGATACGTGTCGATCCGGTTTCGGCCGTACGGTATCATCTCGAGACCGAGGCTGTGGTAGTACTCATCCACCTCGATACCTCCGAGCTCCCGGTCCCACACGAAGAAGTTGATGTTGCGTTCCAGTCCGCCGCGCTCGTTCTTCTCCCGTGCGGTGAGCAACCAGTAATCCGCGCGCCCGGTGAGCCCGCCCCAGTGCTTGGTGCCCCGAAGGCGGTACCCGTCGCCCTCGGGGCGAAAGCTGGTACGCATCTGCAGGGCGTCGGTGCCGAAGTCGGGCTCGGTAATCATCAGCCCCCCGAGAGCGCCGTCGTGGATAAAGCGGTCGAATGTCCGAGCCTGAAGCTCCTCGCCCGCGTATTTGGAGACCGGCTGCAGGAACAGCGCACCGTTGATTCCGGCCACCAGTGAGAGGGGAAGCGACTCGTAGGAGCAGGCTTCGAGCACCGAGAGGCACTCGTCTACGTGCTGCCCCCGCCCGCCGAACCGCTCGGGGATGAACACCGACAGCGCGCCCTGGCCCAGCGCTTCCTCTATGGTCGCCGGGGAGCC
>CAZVXU010000300.1:0-3026 GCA_964631585.1 uncultured Spirochaetaceae bacterium
CGGAGCGGCGCCACTCCTCGTCCTGAGGCGTGGGCCACTCCATGCGGGAGAAATTCTCGAGGGCGGCGCGCCGGATGTCGAGCATCCAGGCGGGTTCGTCCCTCGTCTCAATAAACTTGTGTATGTCCCCGGTTCCCGTGAAGGCCGGGGCTACGCGACTTGAGTCCATTTTTTGCTCAGTTCCTTTCGGTTACCCGACCGAGCCTTCCATCTCGAGCTCGATGAGTCGGTTCAATTCAACAGCGTACTCCATGGGCAACTGCTTCACAAGCGGCTCGAGAAAGCCGTTGACGATCATCATCGAGGCCTCGTTCTCGTCGAAGCCGCGGCTCATCAGGTAGAAGAGCTGCTCCTCGGAGATCTTCGAGACCTTGGCCTCGTGCTCGATGGTCACATCGTCGGACTTGATGTCCATGTATGGATAGGTGTTGCTCGTGGAGTCCTCGTCAAGAAGGAGCGCGTCGCAGACCACGTGCGAGCGCGCCTGTTCCACATCGTCCTCGACCTTGATCTGACCGCGGTAGCTGGCCGTTCCCCCGTCCTTGCTGATGGACTTGGAGGTGATGACCGAGCTCGTGTTGTTGGCGGCGTGCACAATCTTTCCGCCGGTATCCTGCTCCTGCCCTTTGCCGGCGAAGGCGATGGAGAGGACCTCGCCGTGCGCACCTTCACCCATGAGCATCACCGAGGGATACTTCATGGTGCGCTTACTGCCGATGTTGCCGTCGACCCACTCCACGGTCGCATTCTCGTGGGCGACCGCCCGCTTCGTTACGAGGTTGTAAACGTTACTCGACCAGTTCTGGATGGTGGTGTAGCGAACCCGCGCGTTCGGCATGGCGATAATCTCCACGACCGCCGAGTGCAGGGAGTCGGTGGTGTAGATGGGCGCGGTACACCCCTCGACGTAGTGCACGAACGCGCCTTCGTCGGCGATGATGAGCGTGCGCTCGAACTGACCGAAGTTCTGGGAGTTAATGCGGAAGTAGGCCTGTAACGGGATGTCCACCTCGACGCCTGGCGGCACGTAGATGAAGCTCCCGCCCGACCACACGGAGCTGTTGAGCGCCGCGAACTTGTTGTCGTTGTATGGAATGACCGTGCCGAAGTACTTCTGCACGATCTCGGGGTGCTCGCGCACCGCGGTCTCCGGGTCACTGAAGATCACGCCCTTGTCCTCGAGCCGCTTCTGTATGTTGTGGTACACCACCTCCGAGTCGTACTGCGCGCCCACACCGGCAAGGTACTTCTTCTCCGCCTCGGGAATGCCGATGCGGTCGAAGGTTTCCCTGATGTCGGCGGGAACGTCTTCCCAGTTCCGACTCTGCTTGTCGGAGGGCTTTATGTAGTAGAAGATGTCGGCGAAGTCGATGTCCGATAGATCCGCACCCCAGTTCGGCATGGACTGCGCCCGGAACGCCTCGAGGGACTGCAGCCGGAAGCGCCGCATCCAATCGGGCTCGCCCTTGTGATCGGAGATTGCGTGAACGATCTCCTCATCGATACCCTTCCTCGACTTGAAGACCGAGGTATCGGGGTAATGAAATCCATACTTATAGTCGCCAATATCAACCGCCTGTGGCTGGCTGCTCATGTGCTTCCTCCTCGATTCCGTATTCTTGTTTCACCCACTCGTAGCCCTTCTCTTCGAGAGTTTCTACGAGGTCGTGTCCACCGGAGGTAATAATGCGGCCCTGGTACATGATGTGCACGTAATCGGGCTTGATATAGTTCAGGATGCGCTGGTAGTGCGTGATGATCAGCGCCCCGAAGTTCTCGCCGCGCATCTTGTTGACACCGTTCGACACGACCTTCAGCGCGTCGATGTCGAGGCCGGAGTCGGTTTCGTCGAGTATGGCAAACTCGGGCGCAAGCATGAGAAGCTGGAGAATCTCCATGCGCTTCTTCTCACCGCCGGAGAAGCCTTCGTTGAGGTAGCGATTTATGAACTTGTCGTCTATCTCCATGAAAGACATCATCTCGCGCATGCGCTTGATGAACTGCTTCGCCTTGAACCCGTCCTCACCGAAGCGGATCTCTGCCGCCCGCTTGAGGAATCGGCCGACGGTGACGCCGGAGACTTCCACCGGATACTGGAATGCCATGAACAGCCCCAGACGGGCCCGCTCGTGGGGCTCGAGCTCGAGGATGTTCTCGCCGTTGACGAGCACCTCGCCACCGGTCACCTCGTAACTCGGGTGGCCGAAAACGACGTTAGTCAGCGTGCTCTTGCCGGAGCCGTTCGGCCCCATGAGGGCATGAATCTCGCCGGCCTTAAGGGTGAGATCCACCCCTTTCAGTATGGGCGTCCCTTCGATGGACGCCTGAAGATTCTTGATTTGAAGTTCCATTCAGCTTCCTCCGCGGTCGTGCGCAATGATGATTAGACAGGCAGCGATCAGATGGGCAGTCCGAGGTCGAGTTTCGCCTCTTCGCTCATGAACTCCACGCTCCAGGGCGGGTCCCACACCAGATTGGTATTGACCGTCTCCGCTCCCGTCGCCTCGCTGACGACCTGCTTGATGTCGTTGGTGATCATGTCTCCCAACGGGCAGCCGGGCGAGGTCAGCGTGAACTCCACTTCGATTGCATCGTCGGTGACCTCGACATTGTATACGAGACCGAGATCGACAATATTCAAGCCGATTTCCGGATCGATTACCTTTTTGAGAGCCTCGAGGACTTCGCCTTTTGATGCCATAGCCCCTCCTGTCTTAACGTGAGTAAGATACTCAAGATTAGTTGTAAGATCAAGGCCGCTCTCCTCGTGGACAACCGAGCCGCCTCGCGGGTAAGGTACCAAGAAATGGGCGAAACACCAAATCGCAGCGGCACGCTCCTCCTCCTCGCTCACCCCAATGAGCGGAGCCTCAACCATGCCATAGCGGGGACGGCCGCTGAGGCGGTTCGCGCGGCCGGTGTGGAGCTTCTCTACCACGACCTCTACGCCGAGGGCTTCGGGGCGGTGCTTTCGAAGGAGGAAACGCTGCGACGGTTCAGCTTCGACGAGGCGGTGCAGGGCTACG
>CAZVXU010000301.1:0-3021 GCA_964631585.1 uncultured Spirochaetaceae bacterium
CATCCGGTGGTTGCGGAGTTTCTCTCCACGCTCCGCTTCGACTGGTTCGTATTCGACCAGGAGCACTCCCCGCTCGACGTCGACACCACTCAGGTCATGATTCAGGCGATTGCCGATGAGTCGATCACCCCGCTCGCCCGGGTGGCCTGGAACGACCAGGTCCGGATCAAGAAAGCCCTCGACATCGGCGCCGAAGGCCTGATCATTCCGATGGTGAACACCGCGGCGGACGCAGAGCAGGCGGTGCGCGCCTGCAGGTATCCGCCGGAGGGAATCCGGGGGTGCGGACCGTCCCGCCCGCTCGTCATGGACCCCGACTACCTGAAGACGGCCAACGAGGAGACACTCGTCATTATCCAGATCGAGTCCGAGGAAGCGGTGGAGAACGTGGAGAGTATTCTCACCGTAGAAGGTGTCGATGCCTTCTTTCTCGGCCCCGTTGATCTCTCCTACTCCTTCGGCCTCCGTGGTGACCTTTCCGATTCGCGGCTGCAGAAGGCTATCGACCACGTCTTGGAGGTCGGCTCACGCCACGGAGTCCCCGGCGGCATCTGGCAGGGGGCGGGCAAGACGATCCCTGAGCGCATCAGTCAGGGGTGGCGGATGATCGCCGTCGGCTACGACGCCCAATACCTGCTCGAGGGAGCGCGGGCGGCCCTCGGGCGCACCGGCGCTGGGGACTGACCGGACCTGCCGGCGGCTATGAATGATCGACACGGCCGCCTACGCGCGGCCGGCAAGCACGTCCCGCGCACGCTGCAGCTCGACGAACATCCTCGGGTCGCCGCCCCGGTCGGGATGATGGCGCATGCTGAGGCGCCGGTAGTGCGCCGTCACCTCCGTATGCGTCGGGCGGCGCGGTGGCGGCCCGTCGAGCGGGATTTCGAGTACGAAGCACGCGATGAGCCGCGAGCCTATCTGCGCGTTGAACCCGCGGTAGCGTGCGCTCAGGAGCTCCAGGTGGGCGCGGAACGTCTCGATCCATTGGTGTCGGTCGTAGCGTCGGTAGGCATCGGCCTGCTTCTTGGTTGAGGGGAAGAGGTTGGCCCCCCACACCGGATAGCGCGCTCCGCCGCTGTATTGCTGCTCGATGCGACCGAGGTATTTGATGAATCCGAGAACCGGCTCGGGAAGCGCGCGCATTGTCTCCAGGATGTAGCGCCGGCGCGCCTCCTGCACCCACTCGCGCTCCTGCAGATAGGCCCGCTTGATCTCGAAGAAGAGCGGGAAGAACGGATCGACCGGAAGGCGGTAGGTCCGGTAGAAGTGATGAAGGTTCTGCGGGGTGATGCGCGCGTGTTGCAGCAGTGAGTAGCAACGACGGGAGACACGCAGCCCCCGAAGTGCCGACGAGTTCCGGTAGTGCTCGAGCATGAGGTCGTAGTGCGGGTGTTTCGCAAGCGACTTCGGCTGCCGCTCGAGGAGATAGGCGAGAGAGTACCGGCGCGCCGGCGATGTGCGGCGGCGTCGGCGGTGGCGGTGGCGAGATCCGTGTAAGCTTCCGCGGGCAGCCGGGCGTCGTCCCATCTACCGCAGGATCATATCACGCCGGCCCCACCTGCGCAGCCCTCGGAGCCGGGACCGCCCGTGCAGCCGGACCCAGCCGCTTACGTGCGCACGCGTCGGCGCATCAGGCGATGCGCTTCGCGAAAGCTCAGAAACCGTGCCTCGACCTCGCTCCAGAGATTCGCGCGAACAGCGCGGAAACTGCGCCACAGGGTCAGAGGCTTGTTCACCCGCGCTTCGGGAAACGCGAGGTACGCGCGGCGCAACCGGTAGTTCGGAATGCGCGGTTGGAGGTGATGCAGATGGTGGATACCGATGTTTCCGGTGAACCAGCGAAGCACCGGCGGAAGCTTATAGTGAGACGCGCCGAGCAAGGCCGCGTCGAGTTGGTTCCATGATTCGTCGCGGGCCCAGTAACCGGGCTCGAACTGGTGCTGGACATAGAAGAGCCATATGCCGACGGCCCCACCCATGAGTATCACGGGCAACTGCACGGCGACGTACGTCCACACTCCGAACGCCGCCGAGATACCCGCGGCGAGGAGAACAATAGACAGGTTGGTGAGATGCACGCTTCGTCGCTCGGCCGCCGTACCATCACGGCCCGCAAATCTGTGGAGGATGAGAAAGGTGTAGAAGGGTCCAAGAACGAACAGCACGATGGGATTCCGATAGAGCCGGTACTGCAGCCGCCGCCACGAGGTAGCATCACGGTACTCCTCGAAGGTCATGGTCATGATGTCCCCGACGCCTCGATGGTCGAGCTGACCGTTCGTCGCGTGATGCTTGAGGTGGGATCGTCGCCAGGCCTCGTAGGGGGTGAAGGCCAGCACGCCGGTTACGAAGCCGGCGATGCGGTTTGCCCGGGTCGATGGGAAGAACGAGCCGTGAGCACAGTCATGAAAGATGATGAAGGTCCGAACCAGAAACATCGCCGCCGGAACCGCTATGAGAAGAAGCGCCCAGTAGGGCCATCCCTGAAGCCTGCCGTATACCATGACCGCGAGTAGCCCGAGGTACGGAAGAACGGTATTCGCGAGCTGCAAAGCAGCGCGCGTCCAGGCCCCCTCTCGAAACTGCTTGAGCTCGTGAAACCACTGCGGTTTGTCTCCGCGTGGTCGTGGTGAGGACGTCTTCTCGTCCATTGGGGCCTCCTCGGCGAAACCTGCCCTGCTCTCACCTTCAATCTACGTGAAATGGTCGGCAATTGCAATTCTCGTCGCGGCGCCCGGCGCTACGCCTCCCCGTCGGCGGGACGCAACAGCAGCACGTCGCCGGGAGCAAGGGGACTGTAAACGCTGAGCAACTCCTCCACCGCACGTGCCGCGCGGATAAAGCTGTCGGGGTGCTCGGCGAGGAAACGCTCAATCTCCTGGCTTCGTGCCGGCCGGGCTCCGGCAAAACGCGGGGCGAGCACCCCGCGGAGGTAACCACGTACGCGCTCTGTGGGTTGCTGCATCAGGTAGGCCTGAAACTCGTTTATCATCAGGTACTCATCGGCCGGATCGTAGGTCA
>CAZVXU010000302.1:0-3003 GCA_964631585.1 uncultured Spirochaetaceae bacterium
CGCCCCGGGGGAGACGCGTGGAGCCGCCTGCAGCAGACCGTCTCATCCACCATCTCGGTCGACTGGCGCGACGGTGAGCGCAAGACCATGGTGGATCTCCGTGGCCTCGCACACGACCCCGACAGAGCAACCCGCGAGCGCGCCTATCACGCCGAGCTCGACGCATGGCGCAGCGTCGAGGTCCCTCTTGCCGCAGCGATCAACGGGGTCAAAGGCTTTGCGGTCGTGCTCGACAGGCGTCGCGGCTTCTCTCAGAGCCTCGAGCGGGCCATTCTCCAGTCCCGGATCTCCCGCAACACCCTCGACGCCCTCATCGGGGTGATGGAGGAATCCCTGCCGGTATTCCGCCGCTACCTCCACGGAAAGGCCGGCCTCATCGGCGTACCGCGCCTCGCCTTCTACGACCTCTTCGCGCCCGTCGGGCAATCGCACGGGAGCTGGACCTTCTCCGCCGCGCGGGAGTTTATCCTCGAGCAGTTTGCAGGCTTTTCCGCGGAGCTCGCCGCCTTTGCCGAGAACGCCTTCGACCGGCGGTGGATCGACGCAGAACCGCGGGCCGCAAAGGTGGGCGGCGGCTACTGCATCTCTTTTCCTCTCGCCGGCGAGAGCCGGATTCTCTGCAATTTCGACGGATCCTTCGACGCGGTCGGAACCGTCGCCCATGAGCTCGGTCACGCCTATCACCATCACGTGCTCAAGGCTGCCGCAGCCGTGCACCGCGACTACCCGATGACCCTGGCGGAGACCGCCTCCATCTTCTGCGAAACCATCGCCTTCTCAGGCGGGCTCGCCGGCGCCGCACCCTCCGAGGAGCTCCACGTGCTCGAGCAGTCGCTGCAGGACGCCACTCAGGTCATCGTCGACATTCTCTCCCGCTTCCGCTTCGAGACAATGCTCTTCGACCGGCGAGGGAAGGGAGCACTCGGCGCGGAGGAACTCTGTGAGCTCATGCGCACGGCACAGCTCGAGACCTACGGAGAGGCCCTCGACCCGGACAGGCTGCATCCCTACATGTGGGCGGTAAAAGGACATTACTACAACCACGACCGTCCCTTCTACAATTTCCCCTACGCCTTCGGCCAGCTCTTCGGCCTTGCGCTCTACGCCGAGTACAAGGCCGGCTCACCCGGTTTCGCCGATCGCTATCGCCATATTCTCGCGCGAACGGGCCGGGCCTCGGCCGTGGAAGTGACCCGCGAGGCAGGCTTCGACATCGAGTCGCCGGAGTTCTGGCGAGGCGGAATAGAGCTGATTACGAAACGGGTGGAGCGCTTCGAGGCGGTGGCGGCTCGCGGCGGCTGACCGCACGCCTGTAGTCGGCGGCGCATTCCTTGACCGCGGCCAGATCGGCCCGTGTGAATCCCTCCCAGGCCATCGGCAGCAGGGTGTTGTTCTGATACAGGGGCTCCTCGCCGATGGGGAGCTCGCAGAGCTCGACGCAGCGCTCCCAGATGGGGGTCCCGGGCACCGGACTGAACTCCGAGACGTAGACATTCACCCCCTGCTCACCTGCGGTGCGAACCGATCGCTCCACCTCCCCGCGGCGCTGCCCGGGAAGGCCGGCAAGCACATACACACCGATCCTGTCGGGGCTGAACCCACCGGCACGGAGGGCATCGACCGCGTTCGAAAGCGCCGCCCCGTCCCCGGCCGTCCCGTTGTCGTCGGCCGCTTCGCCCCCGGCCACCTTGGGCCCCGACCCCGCGTCGTGGGCCGCATGAAACGCGTCGCTGTCGCTCTCGAAGCCGAGACGCACTTCCTGAACGCCCGCGCGGTTCATGAGCCCGGCGATATCGGCATCGAGGTGGCTCATGTGAACGGCATTCGGGAGATGGAACTTCACTGAGGACTGCGCGGCGCCCGGTCCCGGGTCGGCGCCCGCGGCCCCGGTGTCCGCCGCCCCGCCGGCAGCGAATCGCTCGAGGAAGGCGGCGAACACACGTTTTCTGTCCACGAGCAACGCGTCGTCGTAGAAGGCAAAGTTCCGTACGCCCTCGCGCTCGGAGAGCCGGCTCACTTCGGCGGCGGCGGCATAGGGGTCGCCGGGTTCGAACCGGGGACAGAGCCTGTGGGAGGCGCAGTAGTCGCAGCGGTAGGGACAACCCTCGTTGAGGCGCACAGCGGCAAAGCCGCGACCGGAATCAACGACGGCGCCATGCGGCGCTCCTGTGGGCACCGGCAGGCCGAGCCGCCCGAGAAACGCGGCGAGATCCGCGGTGGAGCTTCCGGCCGCGACCAGATCGGCACCCGTCGCGGCCGCACAGTGCTCGGGAAGCAGGGACGCGTAGACCCCACCAACTGCTATCGATGCCAAAGGATGCGCCGCACGGACGGTCTGTACAGCCTCCACCACGCCGGGATACCAGTAGGTCATCCCGCTTGTGACGAGCGCGACGTCCGGGGCGGCGCCTTCAAAGGCATCGGCGATCCGGGTGCGGAAACTCTCCGCGACGATTCCATAGCGGGCGAAAGAGCGATCGACAGGAAGGGGTCCGGCCGGCCACTCAACACGCGTGCGGAAAGCCTTGCCCGTGCCGTCCGGCCGCCGACGCGGCGCGCCTCGCAGCTCGCGTGAGCGCTCATCGTCGGTGCGCAGGGCATCGACGAGCCGCACGTCGTAACCGGCGGCCGAAAGCCATCTGCCGATGCGCACGAGGCCGAACGGGGCGGTAAAGAGATCGTAGAAGGCGAAATCGTAGACGGGAGGCACGACGAGGAGGGCTCGTGGTCTCTGTGGGCGCATCACCGGACAGGCTACCGGGCCGGGAATTCGAAATCAAGTGGCACGGATGCCGATTCCGGCGTCGCGGGCGGGCGCCGGTGCCGGCAGCCCCGTGGCGGGCACCCGGCACCGGCTGCGACTGGACAAACAGGCCCGCTTTTGTTAGCTTTTGCGCGAGCAACAAACAAGGCGCCGTACCCAAGTGGTAAGGGGGAGGTCTGCAAAACCTTTATTCACGGGTTCGAATCCCGTCGGCGCCTCTCTGTCCCGAAGCCGGGGCC